>NZ_JBHSAX010000003.1:0-154952 GCF_042650385.1 Nocardia jiangsuensis | reverse complement strand
CGCTCGGCATCGTCGCCTCCGGCATCGCCACCGGCGTGGACTGGGATGTCTGCGCCGAGACGATCGCCGTCGCGACCGGCCGGTCCGCCGTCTCCGCGACACCCGGTCAGGCGGCGCCGACCTCGGGCGGGGCGACCAGCTCGGGAATCGGCCTGGCGCAGATCTCCCGCGCCTCCTCGGCGGGCACGCCGAGCATGCACAGCAGATCCTCGGCCACCTGATCGACCGATGCCGCCTCGTCGCGCTCGGGGTGGTCGTGCAGCAGCTGCCCCAGGCACACCGCGGCACCCACCACGACGACCATCGTCAGGTCCGGGTCGCGGGGACGGAAGCGGCCCGCCCGCATCCCGGTCTCGATATCGCGCCGGGCCCGCGGCGCGAGCCCGCGGTCGGACTCGAAGATGGCGGAGGCGCTGTTGAGCAGCACCTTGCTGAGGGTGGGGGCCGTGCGGTGCAGCCTGCCGGTGAGCCGGAAGCCCTGGGCGAAGACCTGCGCCGGGTCGGGCAGCTCCTCGGTGAGGGCGTCGAACCAGGCGCCGTAGCTGTCCAGCGCGTCGGCGATCGCGGCCGCGAACAGGGCGTCGCGGCTGTCGAAGTGGTTGTAGAACGAGCCCATGCCGACGTCGGCGGCCTGCGTGATCTCCAGGATCGGCGCGTTGAGCCTGCCGCCCGCGAGGAAGTCCTGCGCGGCGCGGATCAGCGCCGCCCTGGTCCGGGCCTTGCGGCGGGTCAGCCTGTTCGGCGCCGCGGAACCGTCATCGCTCATGATCCACCTCCCCGTGCATCGTAGCGGGCTCATTTCTGACGAAATCCTCAGAATTTGTTGACTGAGTGTCACGTCGAATGTGACGATATCGTCAACAAGGAGGGTTCATCGATGCACGATCCCCATACCGACCTGCACAGCGAGCAGGGCGCCCTGCGCGGCGAGCACCCGGGACGCGCCCGCGACCCGGTGGTGAAGGTGCAGGACCTGGCCTGGCTGGAATTCGCCAAACCCGACCTGCGCCGCGCCGAGGAGTTCGCGCACGCCTTCGGCTTCGCGACCGTGCTGCGCGACGAGCGGGAACTGCAGCTGCGCGGCACCGGCACCGCCGCGCCGTGCGTGATCGTGCGCCGCGGGCCGCGCTCCCGCTTCCTCGGACCCACGTTCCTCGCCGCCGACACCGCCGATCTGGCGCGCCTGGCCACCGCCACCGGCGCCGCGGTGACGCCGCTGCCGGCGAGCATCGGCGGATCGATGGTCGAGCTGACCGATCCGAGCGGCGCCCGGGTCCGGGTGGTGGCGGAGCCGCACCCGCTGCCCGCGCTCCCCGGCCAGCAGCCGCTGACGGTGAACACCGGTCTCGACGCGGCCCGGGTGAACCGGGCGCAGCGCCCGCCCCGGCGCCCGGCACTGGTACAGCGGCTCGGGCACGTGGTGCTGCAGACGACCCGCTACCGCGCGACGCTGGACTGGTACCTGCAGCACCTGGGCATGATCGTCAGCGACTTCCTGTACTACCCCGGCCAGCGCGAACGCGGCCCGGTGATGAGCTTCATCCGCTGCGACCGCGGCACCACCCCGGCCGACCACCACACCCTCGCCCTGACCCTCGGCCCGCGCGACCGCTACGTGCACTCCGCCTACCAGGTGGCCGATCTGGACGCGCTCGCCGCGGGCGGGGAGTACCTGCGCGCGCGGGGCTACCGCCGGTCGTGGGGTATCGGCAGGCACATCCAGGGCAGCCAGATCTTCGACTACTGGCGCGATCCGGACGGCTTCCTGGTGGAGCACTTCAGCGACGGCGACCTGTTCGACGCCGCACTGGAACCGGGCTGGGCCCCGTTCACCGCGTCCGGGCTGGCCCAGTGGGGCCCGCCGGCGAGCCCGGACTTCCTCGGCATCCGCCCCGGCCCGGAATCCCTGCGCGAGCTAGGCGCGTTCGGGCGCGCCCTGCGCGCGGAGAACGAATTCGACCTGCACCGCCTTCGTGGCCTGTTGAAAGTAGCCCGCTCATGAGTATCGCCGTCCTGCGCACTGCCGACGCCTGGTGGAAGGCCACTCCGGCCGGGGCGATCCGCCTCGACACCACCGCCCGCAGCACCACCGAACTGCTCGCCGACCGGGCGGCGGTCACCGCGGCGGCCGGCGACCCGGTGCCGGTCGAGGAGCTGGCGCTGCTCTCGCCGGTGACCGCACCGTGCCGGGTGGTGGCCCAGATGACGAATTTCGTCTCCCACGTCCGGGATTCGGGGATGGATCCGGCGACGGTTCCGCTGACCTTCTTCCGCAAGGCGTCGGGTTCGATCACCGGCCCGCACGGTGCGATCGTGCGGCCCGAGCACGTCCGCTTCCTGGACTACGAGGTCGAGATCGGGCTGGTCTTCGGCCGCACCCTCGAGGTCGGCGCCGATCTCACCAGCGCGGAGCTCGGCGACTACATCGCCGGGCTGGTGATCACCGACGACGTCTCCGCTCGCGATGTGCAGCTGCCGAAAACCCAGTTCTACGAGGCCAAGTCGTACCCCACGTTCACCCCGGTCGGCCCGGCGCTCGTACTGTTCGAGCCGGGCGACGCCGCCCGCTTCGACCAACTGCGGCTGCGGCTGTGGGTCAACGGCGAACCGCGCCAGGACAGCACGGTCACCGACATGATCTACCGCCCGCTCGAGACGCTGCGCGCCCTGAGCCGGTTCCAGCGCATGGACGCCGGGGACCTGCTGCTCACCGGCACCCCCGGCGGGACCGCGCTGCGCGCACCGGCCAAGCCGATCGAGATCATCGGCTCGCTGCTGCCGCCCGCGCTGAAGTGGAAGGCGTTCTTCCGGCGCCAGCGCAACAACCCGCAGTACCTGCGCCACGGCGACATCGTCGAAGCCGCGATCGCCACCCCCGACGGCGCACTCGACCTGGGCAGACAGCGCAACCGGGTGGAAACCCGATGACCGGCACGCGGCCTCCGGACGACCCGCTCCGGCCCCGCCACGAACCCCCCGCGGATCCGGCCGCCGTCGAACCAGTGCCGCCGGCCGGGCGCGGGCTGCGGGCCGCCGCCGCGCGCGAACTGACCGCGGCGCAGGCATTCACCGGCGCCGCGGCCGCGGTCCGCGCCGTGCTCGCGCGCTACCCCCTCACCACCCGGATCGCGGTCCGCCCATGACCGGCGCCCCCGTGCCGGTGGCGATCGTCGGCGCGGGCCCGACCGGTCTCACCGCGGCCCTGCTGCTCGCCGCCGATGGCGTACCCGCCGTTGTCCTCGAACGCAGGCCACACCCCTACCCGCAACCGCGGGCGGTGCACCTGGACGGCGAGATCCGCCGCATCCTGGACCGGATCGGAGTCGGGGCCGGGTTCGACGCCATCTCCCGCCCCGCCCTCGGGTTGCGGTTGCTCGACCGCGAGCTGCGCGTCCTCGCGGAGTTCCACCGCGACCCGATCGGCAGGCACGGCCACCCCGAGGCGAACATGTTCGACCAGCCCGACCTGGAGGCACTGCTGCGCGCCGCGGTGCGCGCGAATCCCCGCATCACCCTGCGCGCCGGGGCCGAGGTGACCCGGGTCGAGCGCGACACCGCCGGGGTCGCGCTCGCGGTGACCGACGCCGCCGGTACGGCCGAGACGCTGCGGGCCCGCTACCTGCTCGGCTGCGACGGCGCCAACAGCCTGGTGCGTCGGGAGATCGGCGCGGTGCCCGAGGATCTGGGCTTCACCCAGCGCTGGCTGGTGCTCGACGTCGCCACCGATGCCGAGCTCGGGCACTGGGAGGGCGTGCACCAGGTCTGCGACCCGCACCGCGCCGCCACCTACATGCGGATCGGGGCGGGCCGGTACCGCTGGGAATTCCGCTTGCTGCCCGGCGAGGACGCCGCGGGATTCCGCGCCGACCCCGCCCGGCTGCGGGAACTGCTGGCGCCCTGGACCACCCGCGCCCGCCCCGGCGACCTCGACCTGGTGCGCGTCGCCGACTACACCTTCCGCGCCCAGCTCGCCGACCGCTGGCGGGCCGGACCGGTCTTCCTGCTCGGCGATGCCGCTCACCTCAGCCCGCCGTTCATCGGCCAGGGCATGGGAGCCGGGCTGCGCGACGCCGCCAACCTCACCTGGAAACTCGCCGCTGTACTGCGCGGCGAGCTCCCCGACACCGCGCTCGACAGCTACCAGCAGGAACGAAAACCGCATGCGCGCAGCATGATCCGGATGGCCAGGCTCGTCGGCGTCGCCATGACCGCAGGCGGTGAGCACACCGCCGCCCTGCGCGCCGGGGTGGCGCCGCGGCTGCACCGGATCCCGTGGCTGCGCGCCGCGCTCACCGAGGGCCGCACCCCGCCGCTGCACCGCTCGGCGCTCAACGACCGGCCGCACCCGTTCACCCTGGCCGGTCGCCTCGTGCCGAACGACCGGCTCGCGAGCGGCCACCGCTTCGACGAGCGGGCCCGCGGCCGCTACACCGTCCTGACCACCCGCGCCGACGGCACCCGCGCCCTGGTGGCGGGACCGGCGCTGCGCCGCTGGCTGCGCCGCGGCGGCGCCCGCTACGCGCTGATCCGCCCGGACGGCGTCGTCCAGGCCACAGCCCGCCACCACGCCACCCTCCGCGACACCGGGAGGTCCCGTGCCTGACACCGTCCCCGTCTACCGCCCCGATCTCTACTCCCGCGCCGCCATCCTGGATCCGCACCCGCACTACGCCCGGCTGCGCGAGCTCGGCCCGGTCGTCCGGCTCCCCCGCCACCGCGCCTACGCGCTGCCGCGCTACGCCGAATGCAAGGCCGTGCTGCGCGATCACGACACCTTCGCCTCCGGCGGCGGCGTCGCGCTCAACCCGGTGACCAACCGGATGTCCAGGGACACCACCCTCGCCAGCGACGGCGCCGACCATCGCCGCCGCCGCACCCTGCTCGCGCACCGCATGCTGCCCCGCGCGCTGCGCACCATCCAGGAGGACGTGCGGCAACGCGCCGCCGAGACCGTGGCCGCCGCGGTGCGCGCGGGCACCGTCGACGGTGTCACGCTCGCCGCCGCGCTGCCGCTGTCGATCGTGCCCGACCTCGTCGGCTGGCCCCGCGACGGCCGCGACCACCTGCTGGACTGGGCCGCCGCGACCTTCGACGCGCTCGGCCCGCTCAACGGCCGCGGCGTGCGGACCGCCCCCGCCAACCTGGCCATGCTCCGCTACACCCGCGCCCTGGTCCGCGACCGTGCCCTGCTGCCGGGCAGCGCGGGCGCCGACGTCCTGCGAGCCGCCGACGACGGGCGGATCGGCCCGGCCGAGGCGACCGCGCTCATGATCGACTACCTGGCGCCGTCGCTGGACACCACCATCGGCGCCATCTCCGCCGCCCTGCACCTGTTCGCGACCCACCCCGGCCAGTGGGAGGCGCTGCGCCGCGATCCCGGCCTCGTCCCGAACGCGGTGCACGAGGCGGTGCGCTACGAATCGCCCATCCGCGGGTTCGCCCGCACGGTGCGGCGGCCGGTCGAGCTCGCGGGCACGCCCGTGCCCGCCGGTGCCCGGGTCCTGGTGCTCTACGCCTCGGCCAACCGCGACCCCCGCGAGTGGACCGAACCGGGCACCTTCGACATCCACCGCGATGCCACCCGCCAGCTCGGATTCGGCTACGGCAGGCACGGCTGCGCCGGCCAGGCCCTTGCCCGCCTCGAAGCCGAGGCCGTGCTCACCGCGCTGGCCGAGCGGGTGGCGCGGATCGAGGTCGTCGGCGAGCCGGAATGGCTGCCCAACAACGTCATCCGCCGCTACGCCCGGCTGCCGCTACGGCTCGTGCCCGCGCGGTGACCCGGCGCCGCTCCGCACCGGGATGAGCTGCACGGTACTGCTCGTCGGTATCGGTCCCCGACGATATCGAATGGCCCCGGTGCGGGCCCGTGTGAAAGTCTCTGCCCATGAGTACGATCGACGACGTCGTTGCCCTGGCGTCCGCGCACGACCTGCACCTCACCCCCGAGGGGGCGACGGTGATCGAGGCCGGCCTGGACTACCGCGTCGTCCTTGCCTTCGACGACGCGGGCCGCCGCTGGGTCCTGCGCCTGCCCCGCCGCGCCGACGTCACCGCGGGCATGGCCGCCGAGACCCGCATCCTCGACCTGGTCGCCCCCGCCCTCGCCGCCGACGGTGTCGCCGTCCCCGACTGGCAGCTCCGCACCCCGGAGCTGATCGCCTACCCGGCCCTGCCCGGCGCGCCCGGCCTGACCCTGTCCGACGCGGGCGAGCCCCGGTGGCACATGGACCCCGCGAGCCCCGACTACGCCGCTCGCCTCGGCCGCCTCCTGGCCGGCCTGCACTCGATCACCCCCGAGCAGGCGGCCGCCGCCGGGGTGGAGGTGCGCAGCCCCGAGCAGGTCAGGCAGGCCTGGCGCGACGATATCGAGAAGGTGAGCGCGGAGTTCACCGTCGCCCCCGAGATCGCCGAGGCCTGGGCGGCGTGGCTGGCCGACGACATCTGCTGGCCCGATCGGACGGTGATGACGCACGGCGAGATCTACCCCGCCCACGTCCTGTTCGCCGAGGACGGCACCATCACCGGCGTCCTGGACTGGACCACCGCCCGCGTCGACGACCCCGCCCGCGACCTGGCCGCCCAGTACGGCGCCGCGGGCGAGGAGCTGCTGCGGACGACCCTGGAGGTCTACGCGCAGGCCGGTGGGCACGTGCACCCCGGCCTGGTGGCCCAGGCCAGGAACCTGTGGAACGCCTTCCCCATCGGCTACGCCCTGTACGCCCTGACCACCGGAGCCGAGGGCGACCGCGCGGCCGCCGCCGCGCTGCTGAATCCGCAGAACTGAGCGCCGCCGCTACCCCGCGAACTGACGACGCGCCGTGATGGTCGCGAGTTCCAGGATCTCCGGCCGATCCGCGGCCACGAGGAAACCGGCGTCGATCGTCCGATCCAGCGCGGTGGTGAAGCCGGTGAGGTACTCGTCGAGACCGCCGGGGTAGCGGCGAGCAAGGTGCGCCGCGTCGAACGGCGCGCCGGAGCCGAACAGTGCCGACATGCGATCGTTCTCGGTGTTCGCGCCCGATGTGGCGGCGGTGGGTACGTCCACCCAGGGGGTTCGCAGCCCACCGACCGCTACACCGTCGTCGTCGGTGACGATCGTGGGCACATCCTCGTCCGTGACGTCGATCGGTGGCGCCGCGGGAGCGCCTCGGCCGGCGACGACCCAGTCGTGGAGCCGCGCGATGGCCGCATTGAGCACGTAGTGGTGCTGCGGCGCGAAGTTGAGGAAGTGGGTCAGCGGGCGGCCCAGCATCGTGCTGGTCGGCCGGTATGCCTCGGCGAGTTCGGCGACCGGCGCGAGCCCGCTGTCGAGGAAAGCGCCCTGGATCGTGTAGTTGTCGGCGTGCGCGGCTCCGGGAATCTCCCAGACACGAAGCAGTTCACCGTCCGGTTGCCGAGCCGGGAGGTAGCCGGGGAGTACGCCGCCGATCAGGTCGGTCTCGGTGATGACGGCCAGCACCGGGACCGGCAGGTCGTCGCGGAACCGCGGGCGTGGGAGGCGGGCGACGGTGGCGGGGTCGAACATGGATCCCCCGTCGAGCGGCCCGGCGGGGCCGAACCGGGAATGCACCAGGAATCCGTCGTAGATCGGCCCGAGGGGGACGACGGCGTCGATGTAGGTCGTGAGGAACATGGCCGACTGGGATTCGCCGACCGCGAGGACCCGTTGCGGGTGTAGCCCCGCGAGCAGCTCATCGCCCCGATGCCGGGCGACCGTCCCGAGCTGGCCGAAGATATCGAAGCTGTACTCGTCGCCGGGATGGTTCAGGCGTGCGTAGCGCTGCGGATCGACCGTCTTGAGCGAGAAGTCGCCGACCATGCCTGCGCCGCCCTCGATGCCGACGCGCTGAGCCGAGACCCCGACGTAGGCGTACCCCTCGCGCAGCAGTTCGCGGTGCGCCATCATCCACACGGCGGGAGCGTCGAGGCCGCCGCTGACGTTGAGCCACTCGACCACCACCGTGCCGTTGAACCGGCCGGCATCGGCGGGGACGACGGCCACCGCCCTGGTGGCGTAGCCGGCTCGCGCGCCGGGCGCGACGTTCCAGCGACCGTCGACCGTGAGCTCGCCGACCGGGGTGTAGGAGCTCGCCGTTCCCGCGACGACGAACTCGCTGACCGAGTATCCGAGGCCGGTCAGGTCGTAGCTTCCGAGCAGCAGATTCGGCGTGCCGTCGATCGGCGTGAGGATGGGATCTCGCACAGCTGACTCCCTCGTTCCGCGTCGTGTGCCTCGATCGTAGCGGCGATTCGCCTGTTGTTCCTGACCTCCGATAAGTGAACATTATCGGAGGTCAGGCAGCGCGTACTTCCCGTCGGCCGACCTTTTACGTTTCGTTTCGTTTGCTGACGCAAACGCAACCAAATCAACGCCGAAAACATGCCCCCATCGACCGCTATCCTCGACCGGTGCCCGAACACCCCGTCGCCATCCCCGACCCGGTCCAGGCACGCCTCCGCGCCGGCGTGGGCACGGTCCTCATCGACACCGCCGCCCTACGCCGAGTCCGCGAACGCTTCGACGACACCCAGGCAGGCGCCCTCAGCCGCTACCTCCGAGCGGCCCAATCGGAGAACACCGTCCGCGCCTACCGCGCGGACTGGATAGCCTGGGCCGCCTGGTGCGCCGCCGAGAACCGGCAGGCACTCCCCGCCGACCCCCTCGACCTCGCCGTCTACCTCGCCGCCGCCGCGGACGCGCGGAAACCAGACGGCCGCTGGGCATTCGGCGCGGCCACGCTGGAACGCAAGTCCTCGGCAGTCGCGGCGGTACACGCCGCGAACGGGCTGCCCTCCCCCACCCGCTCCGACGTCGTCCGCATGACCCTGCGCGGCATCCGCCGCGCCCGCCGCACCGCTCCCCTGCGCAAACGCCCGGTCCTCCTGCACACCCTCGAGCAGCTCCTCGGCTGCCTCCCACCCCCCGGCATGCCCACCGAACCCGCCCGCCGCCGCGACACCCTGCTCCTGCTCACCGGCTTCGCCGGCGCGCTCCGCCGCAGCGAACTCGCGGGGCTGCGCATCGGCGACATCACCGTGCACACCGACCACCGCACCGGCGAACCCGTCCTGGTCCTGCGGTTGCCCGCCACCAAGACCGACCCCACCGGCGCCGCCGAACACCGGGTCGCGCTGCCCCGCGGCAACCGCCCACACACCTGCCCGGTCTGCGCCTTCGCCGACTGGCTCGAGCTGCGCGCAGCAAACCCTCGACACCCCATCCCGCAGCGAGATCCGGCCCTCCACCGCTGCCACGGCTTCACCGGCACCGACCTACCCGGCGACCTCCCCCTCTTCCCCGCCATCAACCGCCACGGCGGAATCGGCGACCGCGCCGTCTCCGGCCGCGCCGTCGCCGAACTGGTCAAGCGCTACGCCGCCAGAGCCGGACTGGACCCGGCCCTGTTCTCCGGCCACTCCCTGCGCGCCGGCTTCGCCACCCAGGCCGCACTCGGTGGCGCCGCCGACCGCGAGATAATGCGCCAGGGCCGCTGGTCCAACCCGCGCACCGTGCACGGCTACATCCGCACCGCCGACCCCCTCGACGACAACGCCGTCACCAGACTCGGACTCTGACCGCGATATTCCCTTGCCGCAGTGCGCAGCCGGCCCCGAATTCGTGGCACCCGCTCCGCTGCGCGCGATTACTCGACCAAGACCCGCTGGTCGTCGACACCAGCGCACACCTGCCGGCGATCGGCCGTATCGCGGTCTGATCAGCCCGGGTAAGCCGGGTACGGCTGGGCCCGCAACACCCGCGCCAGGTGCGCGGCATTGCGCGCCGCCGCCGCATTCGTGCCCCGCACCGGCTCCGGCACCTCGTCGAGATCGTTGTAATCGGTGCCCTGCATCGCCTCCCCGTTCCAATACGTGCACCCCTGCGCCGGAATACTGAACCCGATGTCGTTCAGCGCCTGGAACAGATCCGCGACGATCTTGTGCGCGCCGTCCTCGTTACCCACCACCGCCGCCACCGCGACCTTGCCGACCATGCTCGGACGATTCTCGTCATCGGTCTCCGACAGCTCCGCGTCCAGCCGCTCCAGCACCCGCTGCGCGACCGAGGACATGTGCCCCACCCAGGTCGGGCACGCCACGATCAGAATGTCGGCCGCCAAAACCCGGGCGCGCAGCCGCGGCCACTGATCACCGTCGCCCTCGTCGGCGCTCACCCCCGGCCGGACGTCGTAGTCGACCACCCGCACCACCTCGCCGGTCACCTCGTGCCCGGCCAGCTCCTCCAGCAGCTGCCTGGCGATCAGGTCACTACTGGACTCGGCCGGGGACTTCTTCAGCGAACACACCAGCGCGAGCGCGGTCAGCGCCATCGGAAACCTCCTCGGAACCGGCCCGCCGACGGGCGCCGACGGGCAACACCGCTGTGCCCGGCCACCCGCCCGGCAAACACCGGTTCACCGCGGACCGGGCCGGGTAGGCGCCGAGCATGAGCGAGCACACCCCGCACACCATCGACTACCCCGGCCACACCGACGACATGGCCGAACGCCCCCGCGACGAGATGCGCGGCTGGATCGGCAGTGGCCTGCTCGACGGCAAGAAGGCCGTCGTCACCGGCGGCGACTCCGGCATCGGGCGCGCCGTGGCCATCGCCTTCGCCAAGGAGGGCGCCGATGTCGCCATCGCCTACCTCGACGAGGACGCCGACGCCGAACACACCCGCGACCTCGTCACCGCCACCGGCCGCGCCTGCCACCTCTACCCCGGCGACCTCGCCGACCCCGGCCACTGCCGCGGCGTCATCGACCGCGCCGCCGCCGACCTCGGCGGACTCGACATCCTGGTCAACAACATCGCCTACCAGAACCCGGTCGACGACTTCGCCGACATCACCCCCGAGCAGTGGCGACGCACCTTCGCCGTCAACATCGACAGCTTCTTCCACGCCATCCAGGCCGCGCTCCCGCACCTCACCCCCGGCGGCACCATCATCAACACCAGCTCCATCAACGGGCTGCGCGGCAATCCCGACCTCATCGACTACTCCGCCACCAAGGGCGCGATCAACGCGCTCACCTACTCGCTGGCCCAGGCGTTCCAGGAGCGCGGCATCCGGGTCAACGCCATCGCACCCGGCCCCGTCTGGACACCGCTCATCCCGGCGACCATGGACGCCGCGAAGGTCGCCGACTTCGGCACGCAGGTGCCCTCCGGGCGCGCCGCCCAGCCCGACGAGATCGCCCCCTCCTACGTGTTCTTCGCCGCCGGAGCCATGTCCTCCTACTACTCCGGCGAGATCCTCGCCCCGATCGGCGGCGAGACACTGCCCGGCTGACCACACGAAATCTCCACGAAGGGGCCAGGAACTCTCCACTGCCTCGCCCACGCCCGCGAGCACGCCCCGCGCGAAACCTACGACCGGCCGGCGCACGAGTTCACCCCGGCGCGCTGCGCCGAGCTGGACGCACTGCTGATCACCGATGCCTCGCTGGGGGTGTCGCGGTTGCGGTGGCTGGCGACCGGGCCGGTGGAGGCGTCGGCGGCCGCGGTCCCACCGCGCAGTGCGGTGGTGTAGTTGTCGCCCTCGCGGGCGGCGGCGCGAGCGCGTTCGGCGGCGGTGGGCTGCTTCTTCGGTGACATGCGTACTCCAGTTCTCGGCGGTACCCACGCTTCCCGCCGGGCGGTGTACGTCGGGGACCCGCGGTTCCGAAGGGCGAGCCCGACATATGCAGAAGTCAGGACTTACTGCGTGCGAAAAGAATCGCTTGCTGAGCTTTCGCATCCGGGTCGAGCAGCATCTGGGCCTCGACCACGAATCCGGCATCGTGCAGCCAGGATGCCACCTGGTCAGGCTGACGGTGGTGGACATGGACCTTCATCGGGTGACCGCCGTAGCCCTCCGTCTTCAACCGCGACTCGTCGCCGACGTGAAACAGCAGTTGCAACGGTCCGCCGGGACGCAATGCTCGGTGGAAGCGTCCGAGTACAGTCGGCACCTCCTCGTCTGGGATGTGGATCAACGACTGCCAGGCGAGCAGGCCGGCCACCGACGCGACGGGCAGGTTCAGTTCCGTCATCGAGCCCACCTCGAACCGCAGGCCGGGGTGGTCGCGCCGGGCCACGTCGATCATCGCCGGGGAGAGGTCGATACCGAAGGCGTCGACACCGAGCTCGTGCAGATGGGCGGTGACTTCACCGGGGCCGCAGCCGACGTCCGCGACCGGTCCGCCGCCGGCGGTCCGCACGCTGTCGGCGAACAACGCCAGAGCCGCGCGCAGGTACTGGTGTCCGGCGAGGGCGCCGCGCACTTGGTCGGCATAGCTGACCGCGACCGTGTCATAAGAGGTTCGGGTGTCGGCCAACCAGTCATCCGTGGTCATGACCGGCACGATATTCCATGATCGCGGCGGACTCGGCGCTACCCGAGAACGACGAAGGTGCCTCCACCCGGCCGGGTGGAGGCACCGGTAGGCAGGACGGCATTGTTCATAGCGCGGACCCCGAGAAACTCTGGCCGACTCTGTCGTCCGGGGGCGTGGGCATCGGTGACTGCGGCGAACGTCGGTACGCGTCTGGCCGTGACCGCTCAACGATAGCAGTGATACCCCGGGTAATAGTCTGTTATCCGGGGTAAGCACTGACTCATCGGCGCCAGCCGAGCCCTGGATTCGGTCACCGACGCCGAAGTCGGCGGCGCGCTGGAAACCCTGTGGGGCAACGCGGCGGTCAACACCTGGAACGCGCGCCGCGCAGCCGTCGGTAAATGGCTCTCCTGGTGCGCCGAACAGGGCTGGACCGCACCGACGCTCCCGCCCTCGGCCGCACGCTCGACCCCGCCGAACTCCGAAACGCCGGTTCCGTTCGCGCACCGCGATCGACCGGCTCATCGCCCGCCGCGAGATCCACGTGCGGGAGAAGACGCTGTGGCGGATGCTGTACGAAACCTGCGCTCGCACCGACGAGCTGCTCGGGCTCAACATCGAAGACCTCGACCTCGCGGGCCGCACCGCGGCGGTGAAGTCCAAGGGCGCCAAACCCCGCACCCGCCGTCGCGGTGCCACCCACTACGAACACGTCCTTGAAAATGTGTACTGGGACGCGGGCACCGCCCGCCTGCTACCCCGGCTGATCCGCGACCGCACCCGCGGGCCGGTCTTCCTCACCCACCGCCGACCGGGGCCCGGCGCTGGCAGCACAGCGGCGCACTCGACACCGGTTACCTCGGCGGCCTCTCCGCCGACATCGTTCCCGCCATCGACCGGCTCCCCGCCGACCTCCGGCTCCAGCTGCGCACCGCCATCGCCCACCAACTCGACGACGACACCTGGCAGAGCTGGAACCTGGCCAGACACAACGCCCGCTAGCGCCGCCCGCGCCACCGCGCGGCAGCGGCCAGCACCGGGGCGGCGGCCACCGTCAGCGCCGCCCCGGCCACCGTGTCGGTGAACAGAATCCAGCGCACCGGCCCCATCGCCGCGGTCAGCACCGCGGCCCCGCGCTCCCGCATCGCCGCCTCGAAACCCTCGACCGCAGGCGGGAGCGGTACCGAACCCAGCCGCTCCACCAGATCGGCCGCATCGCGAATCGCCGCACCGGCGCCCATCCCCGCCGTCGGCGGCGTGGCATGGACCGCATCGCCCAGCGCGGTGATCCGGCCCGCGGGCCACGGCGCCAGCTCGCCCGCCCGCGACGACGCCGCGTTGAACCGAAACGCCGCCACGCTCTCCGCATCAGCGGCTTCGATCACCTCCAGCACCTCGGGACGCCAGCCCAGCTCCCGGAACCGGGCCACCAGCGCCGCCCGCAGCGCACTCCCGCGCAGCTTCCGCAGCGCGCCGGTCACCGCGGAGTCGGGGAACATGGCACCCCAGATGAACGTCGGCCCGGTGGTCACCGGGGACCGCAGCTCCGGACGGTCAAGCACCGCATTGCCCACCGGATCGAGAAACCCCAGGTACAGCGCCGCACCGTGCGGCCCGACCACCAGCCCCGACCGCGTACCCAGCCGCGCCCGCTCCCCCGCACTCAGATCATTCACCGAGGTCCGCCCGGAGAACCCGACGATCCCGGCAGGCGCATTCGTCGGCCCGCCCGCCAGAAACCGCGCGACGAGCGAATGCGCGCCATCCGCCCCCACCACCAGATCACCGGTCACCGAGGTGCCGTCGTCGAACCACACCACCGGCGCGCCGTCCCCGGCATACCCGACCCCGGTCGCGACCTTCCCCAGGTGCAGATCGTCACCGACCGCCTCCGCCAGCAGCGCGCGCAGCGTGATCCGGTCGATATCGAGACTCGGATCGTCGCGCAGCTCAGGGCCGTACCCGAGCACCCGCCCCCGCCGATCCCAGAACGCGTCCGGATCACGCAGCCGCAGCGCCGAACCCGACGCCAGCATCCGCTCCACGATCTCCGGCGCGACCAAGCCACTCAACGCCTCCTGCGCCGGCCCGTCCAGCGTGATGTGGTACCCGCCCGTCGCTCTGACATCGGTATCCCGCTCGAACACCGACACCTCCACCCCCGCCCGCCGCAACCCCGACCCCAGCGCCAGCCCGCCGATTCCGCCTCCGACAACAACGACCCGCATCGCTTCCACTCCTTCATCCGGCAACCCTGCTGCGAACGATGCCGCCCATACCGGACACCGGATGACCACTACCGCGCGCACCATGGACTCCGTGGCAACAACCTCCCGGCGCGCCCTGCACCTGCTCTCCCTGCTCGCCGCCCGCCCGCAGTGGTCACTCCCCGAGCTCACCGAGCGGCTCGAGGTCAGCGCCCGCACCGTCACCCGCGACATCGACACGCTCCGGCAACTCGGCTACGCCATCACCACCGTGCGCGGACCGGGCGGCGGCTACCGGCTCGGCGCGGGCAGCACCCTGCCGCCCCTGCTGCTCGACGACGACCAGGCGCTCGCCGTCGCGGTCGCGCTGCAGACCGCGCCCGCCACCATCTTCGGCCTCGCCGAGGACACCGCCCGCGCCCTGGACACCCTGACCCGCGCGATGCCACCCCGGCTCCGCACCGCCATGGGCACCCTGCGCCTCACCCAGCTCCGCAACTACTGGGAGTTCCCCGCACCGCCCATCGACCCGCGCGCGCTCGCCGTCGTCGGCACCGCCGTCCGGCGCAGGCACGCCCTCGTGGTCGAGACGCTGCGGGCCGACGGCACCCGGCCCGACCCCGGCGACCCCGGCTTCGCCCCCGCCCGGCGCATCGAGCCGCACCACCTCGCGGTCTGGGCGGCCCGGTGGTACCTGGTCGCCTGGGACGACGGCTGGCGCGTCCTTCGCGTCGACCGGCTGCTGCCGCGCGCAACCACCGAGCCGTTCCCGGAGCGGGAGCTGCCCGGCGACGACGTCGCCGCCTTCGTCATGACCAGCCCCGACCGCGGCGATACCCCCGCGGCCTGGCAGTGCACCGGATCGGCGCGGCTCGCGCTGCCCGCCGAAGTGGTCGCGCGGTGGGCACCCGGCGGTTCGGTCGTCGAGCACATCGATGCCGGGCACTGCCTGCTGACGCTGGGCGCGTGGTCGTGGGCCGGCATCGCCGGGATCCTTGCCACCTTCGACACCGAGCTCACCGACGTACAACCGCCGGACCTGGTCCGGGCGTGCGCCCGACTCGCTCAGCGATGGGCGCACCTGCCCTCCTGATCCTTGCGGTGTTCTCTTTTTCCTGAGGACGTGGGCTATATAGTTAGATGCGCATATCTAGGTACCACAATTTGTCAGACAATCGGACGGGTGACCAGTTAGGCTGTGCCGCGATGCGTATCGTGGCCGTCCTCATCGCCCTGCTCCTCTTCGCTCCCCCGCAGGCCGGAGCCTCCCCGGGAGCGCCCGCTCCCCTGCCCCGCGACTTCCTCTGGGGCGTCGCCTCCTCCGGCTTCCAGTCCGAAGGCGATGCCCCGGACAGCAATTGGGCCCGCTACGCCGCCCGCGAGGACGAGCCGTACGGCGACTCCATCGACTTCCACGGCCGGTTCCCCGAGGACATCGCGCTCGCCAGGGGGCTGGGGGTGCAGGTCTACCGGATCGGGATCGAATGGGCCCGGGTGCAGCCGCGACCGGGGGTGTGGGACGAGGCGGGGCTGCGCTTCTACGACGAGGTGGTCGCGGCGATCCGCGCGGCGGGCATGCGGCCGATGATCACCCTCGATCATTGGGTGTACCCGGGCTGGCAGGCCGACCGCGGCGGCTGGGCCGACCCGGAGATCGTGCCGAACTGGCTGGCCAACGCGCGCACCGTGGTCGACCGCTACGCCGCCGCCGACCCGCTCTGGGTGACCTTCAACGAGCCCGCGGTCTACCTGCTGCGCGAGGTGCAGCACGGCACCCTGCCCGCCTCCGACGTCCCGCTCATGCACGAGAAGATCGCGCAGGCGCACCTGGCGATCTACGACCACATCCACCGGGTGCAGCCGGGCGCCATGGTCACCAGCAACGCCGCCTACATCCCCGCCGTCGACGGCGCGGTGAACGGCGCCCTGCTGGAGCGGATCGGGGGCGCGCTCGACTACATCGGCATCGACTACTACTACGGCCTCTCCCCCGACGCGCTGCGCACCCCGTACGACTTCGAGAAGCTCTGGCAGAACCCGCTCGAGCCCGAGGGCATCTACTACGCGCTGCGACACTACGCCCGCCAGTTCCCCGGCAAGCCGCTCTACATCGTGGAGAACGGCCTGCCGACCGACAACGGCAAGCCGCGCGCCGACGGCTACACCCGTGCCGACAACCTGCGCGACACCGTCTACTGGCTGCAGCGCGCGGTCGCCGACGGCCTGAACGTGATCGGCTACAACTACTGGACGCTCACCGACAACTACGAATGGGGCAGCTACGCGCCCCGCTTCGGGCTCTACACCGTGGACGTCCTGACCGACCCGACGCTCACCAGGCGTCCGACCGACGCGGTGCCCGCCTACACCGAGCTGATCCGCGCGAACGGCACCCCGGCCGGCTACCTGCCGACCAGGGACCCGGCCCCGTGCTCGCTGGTCGACGGCCCGGCCAGCTGCGCCGAGCCGGTCACCGTCCCGCGCTGACGCGGTCCGCCCGCACCGCTCGGATAGGCTGGCCTTTCCGGGTGGTTGGAAAGGATCGCGGGGATGAGCGAGGAGCGCGTGCCGCAGGAGAGCGAGCGCGAGCTGTTGGAGTCCGAGATCTCCGCGGATCTGCGGGCGATCACCGCCGTCTCGGAGCAGCTCGGGCACGTCTTCGCGCGCGCCAACGAGCTGCGGCCGACGGATTTCCGCGCGCTCATGCACATCGCGACCGCCGACATCGAGGGTGACCCGCTCACCGCGGGCCGGCTGGCCAAGCTGCTCGGCATCTCCACGGCCGCGGTCACCTACCTGGTGGAGCGAATGATCGAGTCCGGGCACATCCAGCGCGGCACCGACGCCGCCGACCGGCGCAAGGTACTGCTGCGCTACGCCGATCACGGCATGGATGTCGCGCGCGGCTTCTTCACCCCGCTCGGCACCCGCACCAGGGCCGCCATGGCCGGGCTGCCGGACGAGGACCTGGCCGCCGCGCACCGCGTGTTCAGCACCCTGATCGATTCCATGCGGACGCACTTCGACGAGCTCACCGGGCGCTGAGCGGACGGGATCGGTCGCATCGGCGGCCCGGACCCATCCATCGGCCGCCGCGGCCCGAATCTCTTTCTTTTCGCAGGTGGCGCCGCCAGAGGTGGCAGAAAACCACTCCGTTTGACGCGTCGATTTCGCGTCATTACTGAGTCACCGGACAACGGCGCCGGGCGGTGGTACCCATCGTCCGGCGTTCCGAACGACCCAGGAGGAACGACATGACCACCACTCCCCTGCGCCGCACCGCGGCCGTCCTCGCAGGCGCCGGAGCGGCCGCCGCCTGCGCCCTGCTCGCCGCACCCGCGGCGAACGCCCAGACCGCCACCTGCCCGGCGACCGGCGGGCAGGTCGCCGCCGTCACCGTCGGGGACGCCTCGTGCGCGTCGGAGAGCGTCGGCGGCTCGGCCGCGCTCGCCATCGGCACCGACGGCACCGCGGACGCCGACGCGAACGCCGCCGGGCTGTCGCTGGCCATCGCGCAGAACGGTGGCGCGGCGACCTCGGAGTCGGGCTACCTGTCGGCCCCGGCGGCGGTGGCGATCGGCCCGGGCTCGAGCGTCATCACCCTCGGCGTGCGGCCGGGGCTCTCGATCGGGATCGCCGGGCCGGGCGCCACGGTCGTGGTGGACGGCGTGAACCGGCCGACCTGCTCCGGCGGGCTCGCCTTCGCCGGTGATTTCCAGACCTTCCAGGGCTGTCTCTCCACGCAGTAGCAGGCGAACGGCGGACGGCGGGTGCCCGGCGGGCACCCGCCTTCGCGCGTCAGGGGGTGATCGTCGCCTCGGCGGCGCCGGTGATGTTGCGGGCCATGCCGCCGAAGATCACCGCGTGGAAGGGCGCGATGGCCTTCCAGTAGAGGTGCCCGGCGAGGCCGCGCGGCTCGAAGAGCGCGCGCTGGTGGTAGACCGCTCCGGTGCCGTCCGGCTCGACCCGCAGCTCCAGCCAGGCGCGGCCGGGCACCCGCATCTCGGCGCGCAGCCGCAGCAGGTGCGGGCGCTCCAGGTGCTCGACCCGCCACCAGTCCAGCGCCTCGCCCTCGCGCAGCCGGTGCGGGTCGCGGCGGCCGCGGCGCAGCCCGGCGCCGCCGACCACCCGGTCCATCCAGCCGCGCACCGACCAGGCCAGCGGGAACGAGTACCAGCCGTTCTCGCCGCCGATCGCCTCCACCACGGCCCAGACGGTCTGCGGATCGGCGGGGGTGGCCAGCGAGCGTTCGTCGCGGTAGAGCGAACCGCCCGACCACTCCGGGTCGGTGGGCAGCGGGTCGGAGGGGGCGGTGCCCGCGTCGGCGTCCGACCAGCGGGTCGGGACGTCCAGGTCACGGATCTTGGCCAGCGCGAGCTCGACCGCGTGGTCGTAGCCGACGAGGCCGTCGTCCGGGTCCGGGATGTGCTCGGCGATGGCGTGGTCGCGGCAGACGACGTCGTTGATCAGCGACTCCATCAGCGGTACCGCGATGGCGCGCGGCACCGGCGTCACCAGGTTCACCCACTGCGCGGAGAGCCACGGGGTGAGGACCGGGACCGGGACGATGATCCGGCGCGGCAGCGCGGCGACCCGGGCGTAGCGGCGCATCATCTCCAGGTAGCTGAGCACGTCCGGGCCGCCGATGTCGAAGGCGCCGCGCACCTCGGGGGCGACCTCGGCGCCGCGGGTCAGGTAGTAGAGCACGTCACGCACCGCGATCGGCTGGATCCGGTTGCGCACCCAGCGCGGGGTCACCATGGCCGGCAGCCGCTCGGTGAGGTAGCGCAGCATCTCGAAGCTGGCCGAGCCGGAGCCGAGGATCACCGCCGCCTGCAGCACCAGCGCGGGTACCCGGCCCGCCAGCAGAATCCGGCCGACCTCGGCGCGCGAGGCCAGGTGCCGGGAGAGATCCTGCCCCTCCGGAACGATGCCGCCCAGGTAGACGATGCGGGCCAGCCCCTGCTCGTCGGCGGCGCGGACGACGAGCTCGGCGGCCTTGCGGTCGACGGTGTCGAAGTCCGCGCGGGTCAGCGAGTGGACCAGGTAGTAGAGCACCTCCTGGCCCTCCAGCGCCCGCGCGACGTCGTCGGCGCTGGTGACGTCGCCCTTGACCACCTCGACCTCGTCGTGCCAGGGCGCGTCGGCCAGTTTGCCCGGGGTGCGGGCCAGTACCCGGACCGTGTGCCCCGCCTTCAGCAATTCCGGCACCAGACGGCCGCCGATGTACCCGGTCGCTCCGAACACCACACACCGCACGCGCGTTCACCTTCCGTCGGGAGGTCCGGTTGCGCACTCGCCGCGGACCGGGGCACCGCGCCCCTGCTGCCTTTACTACCCGCCGCACCTGCGGTTACGCGCCCGCCGGGCTGTGATCCCCACCCTGGTCAGGGCGCGGGCAGCGAGCCGTCCGGGTCGAGCTCGATGCCGAGCGCGCGCAGCCGGCGATCGATCAGCAGCCAGGACTCCGCGGTGAGCAGCTCGACCAGCTCGGTTTCGGTGGAGCCGCCGTGCGCGAGCCACCAGCGCACCGAGGCGTCGATCAGCCCGAGCAGCGCGACGACCAGCCGGTCGGCGGCGGCGTGGTCGGTGTTGAAGGACGGGATGTAGCGCCCGGCCGCCTCGGAGATCTCCGAGGCGAAGGCGCTGCCGCCGATCCTGGACTCCTCCTCGGCGCCGCGGGAGTAGTTGCGGCGCACCAGGAATCGGTACAGGTTCGGGTGCTCGCCCGCCCAGGCGACGTGCTCGGCGATCGGCGCGCGGATCACGTCGAGCGGGGTGCCGTCGATGGCGAGGGCGGAGCGGATGCGCTCGGTGAGCTCCTCGTGCGCGCGCCGGGCGACAGCGAGGTCGAGCTCCTCCTTGCTGGCGAAGTGCCGGTAGAAGTGCGTCCGCGCCAGCCCGGCGCGGTCCGCGATCTGGCCGGTGAGCGCGTCCGGGCCGTGCTCGGTGATGGCGGCGATGGCGGCGTCGACCAACGCCCTGCGGCGTTCGGTGCGGACCGGGGAGGGCGCGGCGGCCCGGCGGGTGCCGGTGGTGTCGGCGCGTCCTTTCGTCATGTCGGGCAAGGCTAGCGGACTCGACGGCGGGGAGTGACGGGCACTACAGTAGCGCTGGGACATCCTGTACCCGTTATTTACGGTTACAGAAGAACGAAAGGAACCCGATGGCCGCCTACCGGTCCGTGTGGATGGACGACGACCTGGACGCGCTGCGCTCGCTGGCGCGCGCGTTCTACGACAAGGAGGTCACGCCGAACATCGACAAGTACCTCGCCCAGCACCACGTCGACCGCGACCTCTGGACCAAGGCGGGCGAGCTCGGGCTGCTGTGCCTGTCCATCCCGGAGGAGTACGGCGGCGGGGGCGGCACCTTCGCGCACGAGGCCGTCATGATCGAGGAGCAGGCCAGGGCCGTCGACACCGCGTGGGGCGCCAGCCTGCACAACGGCATCGTGGCGCACTACCTGCTGCACTACGGCACCGAGGAGCAGAAGCGGCACTGGCTGCCGAAGATGGCCAGCGGCGAGGTGGTCGGCGCGATCGCCATGACCGAGCCCGGCACCGGCTCGGATCTGCAGAACGTCAAGACCAAGGCGCTGCGCGACGGCGACGAGTACGTGATCAACGGCTCGAAGACCTTCATCACCAACGGCTCGCAGGCCGACCTGATCATCGTGGTCGCCAAGACCGACGTCAGCCAGGGCGCGGCGGGCATCAGCCTGGTGCTGGTCGAGGCGGACCGGGCCGGGTTCCGGCGCGGGCGGGTGCTGGACAAGATCGGGCAGAAGGGCCAGGACACCTCGGAGCTGTTCTTCGAGGACGTCCGGGTGCCGGTCGCCAACCTGCTCGGCGATGCCGAGGGCCAGGGCTTCGTGCAGCTCATGCAGCAGCTGCCGCAGGAGCGGCTGATCATCGCGGTCGGCGCGGTAGCGGGCATGGAGACGGCGCTGGAGCACACGCTGCGCTACGTCAAGGAGCGCGAGGCGTTCGGGCGGCCGGTCTTCGGCTTCCAGAACACCAAGTTCAAGCTGGCCGAGGTGGCCACCGAGGCGCGGGTGGCCCGGGTCTTCACCGACGACTGCGTGGCGAAGCACCTCGTCGGCGAGCTGGACATCCCGACCGTGGCCATGGCGAAGTGGTGGACCACCGACCGCGCGCTGGCGATCTCCAGCGAGTGCCTGCAGCTGTTCGGCGGCTACGGCTACATGACCGAGTACCCGATCTCCCGCATGTGGGCGGACAGCCGGGTGCAGATGATCTACGCGGGCACGAACGAGATCATGAAGGAGATCATCGCGCGCTCGCTCTGAGATGCTGTCGTCGAACCGGGCGGTCTCCGCGGAGATCGCCCGGTTCCGTGTCTCCGCCCACGCGGGCGAGTAGATTCCAGCCCGGAACCCATCCGAGCACCGAGGCATGTCGAAAGCCAGTCATGCGGACAGGGACGCGACCATGACCAATGAACCGGCGTTCGCGCCGATTCGCCTGCACAGCGCCGACACCGGCGAACAGGATCCGGCGTGCCCCGCCGACCCGGCAGACCGGGCGGCGACCACCGCGCAGAACCGGCAGCTGATCGGGATGCTCGCCGCCGTCGCCGGCGGTGACCGGGACGCCTTCACCGACTTCTACCGGCACACCAGCCACCGCGTGTTCGGGCTGGCCGTGCGGGTGCTGCGCAGCCACGCCGCCGCCGAGGAGGTCACCCAGGAGGTGTACCTGCAGGCCTGGTCGATGGCGGCGCGCTACGACGAGACCAGGGCGAGCCCGATCGGCTGGCTCATGATGCTCACCCACCGCCGCGCGGTCGACCGGGTGCGCACCGAGCAGAACGCGGCCAGCCGGGACTCCGTCTACGGCCACGCACACCTGGGCCGCGCGCACGACAGCGTGGCGGAGGAGGTCGGGCAGCGGCTCGACGAGCAGGCGGTGCTGCTCTGCCTGGAGACGCTCACCGCCACCCAGCGCGAGGCGGTCGGGCTGGCGTACTACACCGGTCGCACCTACCGCGAGGTGGCCGACCACCTCGCGGTCCCGCTGCCCACCCTCAAGAGCCGGATCCGGGACGGATTGAAACGGCTGGAGAACTGCTTGACCGGAAAGACCAGCGATGCCTGACACCGACCGCGACGACCTGCTCGATCTCGCTCCCCTCTACGCCCTCGACGCCGTCGACCAGCACGAACGCGCCGCCATCGAGGAGCGGCTCGCGCGCGCCGACGCGTCGCTCGCCGCCCGGTTCGCCGACACGGTCGACCGCACCCACGACGTGCTCGGCGAGCTCTCCGCGGTCGACGCCGTCCCGCCGCCGCCCGAGCTGGAGGGGCGGCTGCTGGCCGCGCTCGACCAGCTGCAGCCGGGCACCGTGCGGGATATCCGCTCGGCGCGGCGGTTCTCCGGGAAGCAGCTGGGCTGGTTGGCCACGGCCGCCGCGGTGCTGGTCGCCGCGGTGGTCGGCGGTGCGGTGCTGGCCGGGCGGGACTCCGGGTCGCCCGACACGCGGATCACCGCGGCGACGGTGCTCGAGCAGGCGGACGCGCGCGCCGCCACGGTGGCGGTGCCGAGCGGCGGCTCGATCACGGTGAACTCGTCGAGTGCGCTCGGCGCGGCGGCGATCTCCTTCGCCGCCATGCCCGAGCTGCCCGCCGATCGGGACTACCAGCTCTGGATCATCCACCCCGGCGGCGATCCACTGCCGGACGCGGTGGTGCCCGGCTCCGGGGAGGTCATCGCCAGGTACGCGGCCGCCGACACGATCGCCGTCACGGTCGAGCCCGCCGGTGGCTCGCAGGCGCCCAGCGGGGCCCCGATCGCGGCCATGGTCATGGACTGACCAGTCCGCGCGCCGCGCGAAGACGAACTCCTCCGGCATCCCACACGATCTGGAGGGCGCGATGACCGCGACCGAGCAGCACACCCCCGGCCGGGCGGCGGCCGCGCTCTCCGGCGTTCTCGCCGCCGGCCTCGTGCTCGGGGTCGGGCACCTGGTGGCGGCGGTCGTCGAGCCGGCCGCCTCGCCGTTCCTCGCCACCGGGGCGGCCATGGTGGATCGGACGCCGCGGGCACTGAAGGACTTCGCGATCCGCGAGTTCGGGAGCAATGACAAGCTGGTGCTCTTCGCGAGCATGGCGGTGGTCATGGTACTGCTCGCCGCCGTCGCCGGGCTGCTGGAGCGGCGGTTCCGCTTCGCGGGGTGCGGGGTGCTGGCGGTGCTCGGGCTGGTGGTGGTCGGCGCCGCGCTGCAACGGCCGGGTGCGACAGCGGTTTTCGCGGTGCCCGCGGTGCTGGGGGTCGTGGCCGGAATCCTCGCCCTCCGCGTCCTGGTGCGGAGCGCGGCCCGGGGCAGCCGTGCCGCCGGTGACGCACCCGCGTACCGCGCGGGCGGCGACGGCGATCCCGGATCCGCCGATGCCACCCGGTCGCGGTCGGACGCCGATGCCGTGCCGCCGGAGGTAGCCGGTGCCGCCGCGCCCGCACGGTCGGCGCCGGCCGAGTCCGGCCGCGAGCGGATGTCGCGCGCTGCGGCACCGGCGAGCGCCGGGAACCCTTCGCGGCGCGGGTTCCTCGGGATCGCCGCCGGGGTCGGGGCGCTGGCCGTCGCCACCTATGCCGCCGGGCAGTACATCGGCCGCGCGCTGCGCGATGTGGCCGCGGACCGGGCCGGTTTCGTCCTCCCCCGCCCGGCGCGGCCCGCTCCCCCGATCGCTGCCGACGTCACCTTCCCCGACCCGGGCATCTCCCCGTTCACCACGCCGAACGGCGACTTCTACCGGGTGGACACCGCACTCCAGCTCCCCGCGCTCACCTCGGACGAGTGGCGACTGCGCATCCACGGCCTGGTCGACCGCGAGGTCGAGTACACCTTCGCCGACCTGCGCGACCGCGCCGCCGCCGAATCCACCTTCACGCTGACCTGTGTCTCCAACGAGGTCGGCGGCGACCTGCTCGGCACCGCCACCTGGACCGGCTACCGCCTCGCCGACCTGCTCGCCGAGGCTGGCCCACGCCCGGACGCCGACATGGTGCTCTCGACCAGCATCGACGGATTCACCGCGAGCACCCCGCTCGCCGCGCTCACCGACGGCCGCGACGCCCTGCTCGCCGTCGGCATGAACGGCGAGCCGCTCCCGGTGGCGCACGGCTACCCGGCGCGCCTGGTGGTTCCGGGGCTCTACGGCTACGTCTCCGCCACCAAGTGGGTGGTCGACCTCGAGCTGACCCGCTTCGACCGCGCCACCGCCTACTGGACCGACCGCGGCTGGGCGGCCCAGGCTCCGATCAAGACCTCGTCCCGGATCGACGTCCCGGCCTCCTTCGCCACCGTCGACGCCGGGCGGGTGGCGGTCGCGGGCGTCGCGTGGGCGCAGCGGAACGGCATCGACCGGGTCGAGGTGCAGGTCGACGACACCCCCTGGCAGCAGGCCGAGCTCGCGGCCGAGTACTCCGTCGACACCTGGCGGCAGTGGCGCTTCGCGTGGGACGCGACGCCGGGCGCACACACCCTGCGGGTCCGCGCCACCGACCGCACCGGCGCCACCCAGACCGACGCCCGCGCCCGCCCCTTCCCGGACGGCTCCACCGGCTGGCACAGCCGGGTGGTCACGGTGCGCTGACAGCGGAACAGCAACTATCGCCCGGCCCGCACGGGTGCGGCTCGGCGATCCGGGTGCGCGCCCACGATCCCGAGCAGACCGTCCAGCTGGAATTCGAAGAGCTCGGCACGGTCGGCGAAGGTCCGCTCCCCGTACATGTCGAAGACGTCGGCGCTCACCGCGCCGATCAGCCCCGCGTAGAGCGCCGTGCCGCGGGCGATGAGCCAGTCCGGAAGCGGCAGCCCGAACTCCGCGCGGATCGCCGCGAAGTCGGCCCGCAGCGCGGTCGAGGCGGCGGGCACGGCGTCGGGTTCGGTGAGCGCGCCCGCGGCGTGCGCCGCGCCGAGGAGCCGCATCATGGCGACGATGAGCCGGGTGCCGGACTGCACGGTCTGCTCGGCGGGCGCGTGGTAGCCGGGCACCGGGGTGCCGAAGAGCAGGCCGTAGCGGGCCGGTTCGGCGAGTGCCCAGCCGCGCAGGGTGCGGCCGAGCACGCGCAGCGCGTCCACCGGGTCGCCGGGCTCGGCGGCCAGCGCGGCCTCCACCTCGTCGCCGAGCGCGGTGTAGCCGTCGATGAGCAGCATGGTGAGCAGCTCGTCGCGGCTGCGCACGTAGCGGTAGACCGCCGAGGAGACGACGCCGAGGTCGCGGGCGACGGCGCGCAGCGAGAGCGCGGCGGCGCCCTCGGCGGCCAGGTGCCTGCGACCGATCTCCAGGATGTCGGTCATGGTCTGCGCCCTGGCGCGGTCGCGGGGTGTCGGCATGGCTCCAGCCTGGCCCCCGAGGGAGAGCACTGTCAACTCTTGCGAGCGCTGCTCCAGCAGAAGGTGTAACCGGCGGTTTCGCGTACAAGCTACCGAGGAGTAGTGTTGCCTCCGTCACTACTCGCCCCGGATCGAGGAGCAGCCCATGGACCAGCGGACGACCGACTACGACGTGCTGATCGTCGGCTCGGGGTTCGGCGGTAGCGTCACCGCGCTCCGGCTGGTCGAGAAGGGCTACCGGGTCGCCGTGCTGGAGGCGGGCCGCCGCTTCGCCGACGACGAACTGCCGCGCACCTCCTGGGACCTGCGCAAGTTCCTCTGGGCGCCCAAGCTCGGCTGCTACGGCATCCAGCGCATCCACCCGCTGCGCAACGTGCTCATCCTCGGCGGCGCCGGCGTCGGCGGCGGCTCGCTGAACTACGCGAACACCCTCTACGTGCCGCCGGAGCCGTTCTTCCAGGACCCGCAGTGGCGCGACATCACCGATTGGCGCGACGAGCTGACCCCGTACTACGAGCGGGCCCAGCAGATGCTCGGCGTGGTGCGGAATCCGCACATGACCCCGGCCGACGAGATCTTCAAGCAGGTCGCCGACGACATGGGCGTCGGCGACACCTTCGTGCAGACCCCCGTCGGGGTGTTCTTCGGCGAGCCCGGTGAGACGGTGCCCGACCCCTACTTCGGCGGCGCGGGCCCGGAGCGCACCGGCTGCCTGGAGTGCGGCGACTGCATGGTCGGCTGCAAACACGGCGCGAAGAACACCCTGGTCAAGAACTACCTCTACCTCGCGGAGCAGGCCGGGGCCGAGGTGATCCCGCTGACCACGGTGACCGGGCTGCGCCCGCACGGCGACGGCACCTGGGACGTCACCACCGAGCGCACCGGCGCCTGGCTGCGGAAGCGGCCGCACACCTACTCCGCGCAGCAGGTGGTGCTGGCCGCAGGCACGCTCGGCACCCAGAAGCTGCTGCACGCCATGCGCGACACCGGCACGCTCCCCGACCTCTCCCCCCGCGTCGGCGAACTGACCCGCACCAACTCCGAATCCATCGTCGGCGCGGCCACCCGCACGGTGAACCCGGACCTCGACGTCACCCGCGGCGTCGCCATCACCTCCTCCATCCACCCGACCCCGGACACGCACATCGAGCCGGTGCGCTACGGCCGCGGCTCGAACTCCATGGGGCTGCTGCAGACGCTCATGGTCGACGGCGGCGGCCGGGTGCCGCGCTGGCTGCGCTTCCTCGGCGTCGCGCTGCGGCACCCGCTCACCCTGCTCAGCTTCCTGAGCGTGCGGAACTGGAGCGAGCGCACCATCATCTCGCTGGTCATGCAGCACCTCGACAATTCGATCACCACCTACACGACGCGTGGGCTCTTCGGCCGCAAGCTCACCAGCAGGCAGGGGCACGGCGAGCCCAACCCGACCTGGATCCCGGCGGGCAACGACGTCACCCGGCGGGTCGCGGAGAAGATCGGCGGCGTGGCGGGCGGCACCTGGGGCGAGGTGTTCAACATCCCGCTCACCGCGCACTTCCTCGGCGGCGCGCCGATCGGCGCCGACCGCGAGCACGGCGTGATCGACGCCTACCACCGGGTCTTCGGCTACCCGACGCTGAGCGTGGTCGACGGCGCGGCCGTCTCCGCCAACCTCGGCGTCAACCCCTCGCTCACCATCACCGCCCAGGCCGAACGGGCCGCCGCCTACTGGCCGAACAAGGGTGAGGTGGATCAGCGGCCGCCGCAGAGCGAGAAGTACCGGCAGGTGGCTCCCGTCGCGCCGGAGCGCCCGGTGGTCCCCGCGCACTCCCCCGCCGCGCTGGTGCTGCCGATCGTCCGGATCACCTCCGGGCAGCCGAACACGCCCGCGGTCGGCTGACCCGGCAGAGCTGCGCGGGATGCCGTGATCGCCTCCCGGACAACTCGGTTCGGCTCGAATGCGCGTTTCGCGGGCCGGGCCCGCGGATTCCTCGTACATTGACCGATAGCCCCACACCCGCGCCGATCGGAGCGTGCACCTGTGCCAACGGACGACATCGACGCCGACTACGTGATCGTCGGGGCGGGCTCCGCGGGGGCGGTGCTGGCGAACCGGTTGAGCGCCGACGCCGCGACCCGGGTGGTGCTGCTCGAGGCAGGGCCGGCGGACAAGAACCGGTTCGCGCACATTCCGGCCGCGTTCGCCAAACTGTTCCGCAGCGAAGTGGACTGGGACTACCTGACCGAGCCGCAGGAGCAGCTCGGCAACCGGCGGATCTACTGGCCGCGCGGCAAGATGCTCGGCGGCTCGTCGTCGATGAACGCCATGATGTGGGTGCGCGGGTTCCGCGCCGACTACGACGAGTGGGCGCTGCTCGCGGGCAGCGAGTGGGGCTTCCGGGCCGCGGTCGAGCAGTTCCGCCGGATCGAGACGGTCGAGGACGCCGAGTTCCCGGACGAGGGCACCACCGGCCCGCTGCACATCCAGCACCAGCGCAGCCCGCGCGGGCTCACCGCCGCCTACCTGGCCGGGGTGCGGGAGGCCGGGTACCAGGTGGAGCCGGCGAACCGGCCGGACCCGCAGGGCTTCACGCAGACCATGGTGACCCAGCGCGCCGGTCGCCGGTGGAGCACCGCCGACGGCTACCTGCGCCCGGCGCTGCGCAGGCCCAACCTGCGGGTGCGCACCGAGGCCCAGGCCACCCGGGTGCTCTTCGACGGCACCCGCGCGGTCGGCGTCGAGTACCGCCACGGCGGGGCGACGAAGGTGGTGCGGGCGCGGCGCGAGGTGGTGCTCAGCGGTGGCGCGATCAACAGCCCGCAGCTGCTGCTGCTCTCCGGGATCGGCGACGCCGATCAGCTCGCCGCGCACGGCATTCCGGTTGTCCAGCACGCGCCCGAGGTCGGCGCGGGTCTGCAGGACCACCTGGTGGCGGCGCTCGGGTACGGAGTACACGGCGATTCGCTCTTCGCCGCGGAGAAGCCGCGCGAGCTGCTCGGCTACCTGCTGCGCCACCGCGGCATGCTCACCTCGAACGTCGGTGAGGCGTACGGCTTCGTGCGCAGCCGCGGCGATCTGGAGCAGCCCGATCTCGAGCTGCTCTTCGCGCCCGCGCCCTTCTTCCACGAGGGGCTGCGCGAGCCCGAGGAGCACGGCGTCGTGCTGGCGACGGTGCTGCTGCGCCCGTTCAGCCGCGGCACCATCACCCTGGCCTCCGGCGACCCCTTCGCCAAGCCGCGCATCGACCCCCGCTACCTCACCGACAGCGACGGCGCCGACCGGGCCGCCATCCTCGCCGGGCTCCGCGCCTGCGCCGAGATCGCGCAGACCCCGGCCATGAGGGCGGTGCTCGGCGAGCTGATCTACCCGCCGGAGGCGCCGGCGGATCTGGCCGCCGCCGCGGAGCTGAGCCTCGACGAGTACTCGCACACGCTCTACCACCCGGTCGGCACCTGCCGGATGGGCACCGACGCGGCCAGCGTCGTCACCCCGCGGCTGGAAGTGCGCGGGGTGCAGGGGCTGCGGGTGGCGGACGCCTCGGTCATGCCGCTGCTGGTGCGCGGGCACACGCACGCGCCCTCCGTGTTCATCGGCGAGCAGGCGGCGGCGTTCCTGCGGACCTCGTGAACCGGATCGCCGCGCAGCACGTGGAGTAGGTCATGACCGGGCTTCCGCTCCATCCCCTGGTCGTGCCCGCGACGGATGCACTACCCGGTGGTACCGCACTTCCTGGTGGCGCCGGCACTCGTGCCGGTGGATCGGGCGCCGGGATGGGGCGCTGAGCGCCGGGACCCCGCGCGCTGGGAGCGCGCTTCAGTGCGCCGGGACGCGGGCGAAGCCGAGGGGCGGGGTGGGGTACGGATTGCTCCGCGGCACCGGGCGGAAATCGGCGAGCGCGGGCAATACATCGGTGTTACGCGCGGCGTAGCAGCGGACGAGCGGCAGCCGCCCGGCCACCTCGGCGCGCTCCAGCGGCTCGGGGTCGACGAAGCCGATCACGTCCAGCCCGACGCCGAGCGTGCGCGCGATCCGCAGCAGCGCGCCGGATTTGCGGCCCCACCCCACCTCGACGGCGGAGAAGTACTCGAGCACGCCGTGCCCGCGCAGCGCGGCGACGGTGCGGTCGCGGTGGCCGCGACCGGCGACGGCGTGCAGCACCCCGCGGTCGCGGAGCAGCCGCAGGGTGCGCAGCGCGGCGGGGCGCAGTGCGCCACCCGAGCCGTCGCTGACGGTGCCGTTCCACAGCGTGTGGTCCGGTTCCCAGACCAGGCAGTGCAGAGCCGGTCTCATCGGCCCGCTCCTATCGGTTGTCGACGCGCGTGTCACGCCGATCGCGCCCTCACCCTCCTCGCCGCGACACGAACCGGGCAGCCCCCGTTTCCGGTGCTGACCGGCCGGGGGCGGCACGACTCTACAAGCCGCGACCGCCGTCGTCGCGGCATTCCGGGCCGACCGATCCGGACGTGACACGACTCACGCCCTCGTTCGGCTACGCTTTCCGGACCGGCTGTGATCGGTCACAGTGGCATTTCGGGCGACGACGCCGGGATTCACAGAAGCACGGGATTCGTTCCCCGGACAGCGTGCTGCGATTACTGTGATCAACCTGCACAGCTAGTAAACCCGGGGGCAGAAGGAGTCGCCTATGTCCGTCGACAGTTCGACCAGAGCGGGCCTGACCCTGTCCGGAAAGCCGATGTCGTCGTCCCTTCAGGACGTGCGGTCGCTCTCCCGGCAGATGGTGGGGCATTTCGTCGCGAACGTCGTGCCCTGCGGGACCCTACCCGGCGACGCCATCTCCGGCGATGTCACCACGATCACTCGGGTCTGCCTCGAATTCGCGGTCAGCATGCTCGACGGCAAGGACATTCCGGAGAAGTTGCAGCGGCTGCAGGACGCGGCCGCGGGCTGGGCGCGCGAGGGCGTGCCCATCGACACCATCCACCACTCCATCCACGAGGGCTTCAAGATGGGGCTGGATCTCGTGGTCTCGCAGGCCAGCATCAAGGACTACGAGAACCTGGTCGACGGCGCCAAGACCGTCGTCGAGATGCTCGACATGATCACCACCACCATCTCCATGGCCTACGTGCGCGAGCTGCGCTCGGTGGTGAGCGAGCACCACACCGCGGTGCACACGCTCACCTCGGCGCTGCTGGGCGGGCACAGCACCTCGACCATGGCGCGCGAGTGCGGGATCGCCATCGCGACGTCGTACGCGGTGCTCGCGGTCGCCATCCCGCCGCACCGGGACGAGGCCAATCCCACCCTGGACGGCCTGGTGGTGGCCAGGCGCAAGCTGCGCCGGGTACAGGCCGAGCTGGCCACCCGCTGCGGGGAGAGCGCGCTCTCGCTGCTCAGCGTGGACGGCGGCACCGTGCTCATCCCGGCCACCCGGTTCGACCGAGAGGGCTTCGACGCGCTGGTCGAGCAGCTGTCCCGGGCGGCGCAGGCCGGCATCACCGCGACCGTGGTGGAGGCGACCCCCGAGCAGATCCCGGACGCCGCCGACCAGGCGCACGAGCTGCTGGACATGGTGCAGCGGCTGCAGGCCGTCGCCGGGCTCTACCGCTTCGACGAGCTGGCGCTGGAGTACCAGCTCACCCGCCCCGGCCCGGGCCGGGAGTACCTCGGCTCGCTGCTCGACCCGCTGGACGAGCACCCGGAGCTGCTGGAGACCCTGCAGCGGCACATCGCCAACAACCTGAACCGGCAGCGCACCGCGCGCGTCCTGCACGTGCACACCAACACGGTGGACTACCGGCTCAAGCGGATCGGCCAGCTCACCGGCTTCGACCCGTCCCAGCCGTCCGGGCTGTGGTACCTGCGCTCGGCCCTGGTCGCGCGCACCTACCGCGCGTCCTGACCCCGCGTCCGAACGGCCCCCGGCAGCCCGCCGGGGGCCGTTCGGCGTCACGGACGGCGGATCATGGTCCAGAAGCGCGGCATACCGTCGGGCTGATGGGTGGCGGCGACGTCGAAGCCGTGCCGCTCGTAGAACGGCACGTTCGCCTCGTTGACCGTCTCCAGGTAGGTGGGGTGGGCGGACTCGGCGAGGACCGGGTCGATGAGCGCGGCGCCGTGCCCTCGGCCCTGCTCGTCCGGGTCGACGCCGAGGATGAACAGGTGCAGGAAGGGCTGCTCCAGCACCGCCCGCTGGGCCCGCTCCAGCTCGGAGGTGAAGGCGCCGAAACGGCGGAAGGCGCCGAGGCCGAGCCGGACCGGCGCGCTCAGGAAGCCGGCGCCGGCCAGTTGGCGCAGGCCGAGCCCGCGCCCCGGCAGCAGCCAGATCGCCGCGCCCGCGCCGGGCCGCTCGTCCAGCCTGCCGTACTTCCGGCCCAGCCGGGCCGAGGTGTCGAAGAACCAGGGCAGCACCGCGGCGCGGCGCGCGGGGTCGGGCTGGATGTAGGTGAACATGGGGTCGTCGTGGAAGGCGCGGGCCAAGATCCTGCCGGGTCCGGTCATGCCGGAATCGTAGAGCGCGAGGCCGCTCGGGACATCGAGTACCGCGCTGCGCGCACCGTGATCTCGGCCGCCGCGGTGCGCGCCACCCTCGACCCCGTGGCCGGCCCGAGGACCGAGTCCGCCTACGCGGCCTCGCCGATCACGCCACACCGGGAGACCGGGGTGCTCGAAGCCCGGCTCGAGGTGGTGCTGGGCCAGCCGTTCACCCCTTCCCGCAGGCGCTCGCCACCCCGAGCCTCGGCATCCGGAGCCCGCAGGCGCTGACCGCGCCGGGGCTCCGGCGGTGGAGAAACCGGACACGGCGGACTCGGTCGACCCCATCCACCGGCGCCCCCTGACGGCTACTCCGGCACGCCCATTCCGCGCGCGAGCACCGGCCAGGACGCCTTCAGCGCGTCCTGCCAGTAGCCCCAGGAGTGGGTGCCGGTGGGCTGGAAGTCGTAGGTGGCCGGAATGCCGAGCCCGTCCAGGCGCTGCCGCAGGTTCTGCGTGCAGACGTTCACCGCCGCCTCGATGACGCCGCCGAGCACCAGCTGGTTCAGGTAGCCGCGCGGGCCGGGCTGCATGTGCGCACCGTCGAAGACGTCGTGCTGCCCAGGCACGCCGGTGCCGGTGGAGACGAAGAGCTCGAGTCCGCGCAGCCGGTCGGCGTGCACGTACGGGTCGTTGGCCACCCAGGCGGGGTCACCGGCCGGGCCGTACATGTTGTCGGTGTCGCCGCCGCCCCAGGTCTCCACCGCGAGTTTCACGAACTCCTGCCCGAGCGGGTCGCTGATCTGCGCGCACCCGCTGTAGGCGGCGACCGCGCCGTAGAGCCCGGGCGCGGCGATCGGCAGCTGCAGCACCGAGGTGCCCGAGGTGGAGAGCCCGGCAAGGGCATTGGCGCCGGTGGTGGCGAACTCGGCGTCGACGAGCGGCGGCAGCTCCTCGGTGAGGAAGGTCTTCCACCGGTTGAGCCCGAGTTTCGGGTCGGGGGCGCGCCAGTCGGTGTAATAGCTCCAGCGGCCGCCGACCGGCTGCACCACGTAGACGTCCTTGGTGGCGAGGAAGCCGGAGACGACGTCGGTCCGGCGCTGCCAGGTGGCCGAATCCTGTCCGCCGCCACCGCCGTTGAGCAGGTACAGCACCGGGCGGGCGGTATCCGCGTCGGCCGGGCGGAGCACGTCGACCATGATGTCCTGGCGCATGGCGGCCGAGTAGACGCGCAGCTGCACGGTGCGGTCGTCCTTCGCCCAGCGGCCGGTGATCGCGGGGGCGTCGGGTGCGGCGCCCGCGGGCACCGGCGGCCCCGCGGTGAGCGCGGCGGCGATGACCGCGACCGCGAGGGCGCGCAGGGCGCGGGCCCCCGGGGTGCGGCGGGGTCGGCTCGGGCCGAACATGGGCGGTTCCGTTTCTCTTCGGGGCTCCCGGTGGCGGCCGAGACCCACCGGGCCGGGTGGCCCGGTGGGTCCGGTCACCCGCGCGCTGCGGCCGGGGCGGTCGGCGGGGTCGTGCGTTTCCGCCCCGCCCGTGCGGTGCGCGGGTGCAGGTGCGTCCGCGGAGCGGATCGGGGAGCCGGTCGGCCCGTCCGCGGACGCACGCCGGGGGTGGGGCTGACGCTACGACCCGGGCCGCCCGGTTCCACTCCGCTCCGGGGCGTTCCTGGACGACTCACGAACACCGCCTCGACGGTCAGGTGACGGACCACAGCAAGTCTTTTCGCCGAGGTCACGTGGTATCGCCCCAAACGGCGCGCCGGGTTTCGGTGACATCTCCAGACAAAGCCAGGCGACGGCAGGCACCGGGAGTGCCGGATTGATCATGTGGGAATCGGTCCACGAACGGGGGAACGGCGACAGGAGTTCGAATGCGCAGCACCGCCACCCGCCAGGTCCCGGCGCCGGAGCACCGGATCGACGGGCACCGCTACCGGGCAACGGCCCGGGTCGAGGTCACCGCGCGGGCCGTCCGGGAATTCGCCCGCGCGGTCCGCGATTTCCATCCGGCGCACTCCAGCGCGGCGGCCGCCGCCGAACTCGGGTATCCGGCGCTCATCGCGCCGCCCACCTTCAGCTCGATCGTGCTCGGGCGGGTGCAGCGGGAAATCCTGGACATCGTCGGCTCCGGTCCGGAGAGCGCCCGTATTCTGCACGCCGACCAGGTGATCGAGATCGGGCGGCCGCTCTTCGCCGGTGATCTGCTCGGCTGCGATATCTACTTCGAATCGTTCCGGCAGTTCGCCGACTACGACGTCATGGCCATTCGCAGTGCGCTCACCGCCGCCGACGGGACCGTGGTGCAGACCGGTTCGGCCGCGCTGCTCGCGCGCACCGGTGAGCGGGAATCGGTGCTCGGCGAGGTTGCGCGCCGCATCATCCGGCGTGGCTACGCGCCGGTCGACGGGCCCACCCGGGAGGCGCCGCCGCCCGCGCGCGCGCCGCGCCCCACCGTGTGCTTCGACGACCTCGCGATCGGCACCGAGATTCCGCCCGGTTCGCTGCTGCTCGCACACGAGGACCTCGCCCGCTTCGCCGCCGCCACCGGCGAGCCGGCCCGGCCCGGGGCGGGCGGTACCGCCCCCGGCATGCTGCAGCTCGGGCTGGCGTCGGGGTACGTGAGCAACTGGCTCGGCGACCCGGGCGCCGTCACCCGGATCCATGCCCAGTTCGGCAGTTTCACCCACGCTCTGCGCATCCCCGCCTCGGGTGCGGTGGCGGTGACGTCGCGCGCCCGGGTCGACCAGCTGGACCCGCGCGAGCGCCGCGCCACGCTCGCCCTCGACCTGCGCTCCGGAGGGCGTCCCCTCTTCGGCTACGCCGCCGCCGAAGTCCGCTTTCCCTGAATCGCTTCGCCGGGAGGCGGATCGCGGCGGTCGCACCGACACTGTCGCATCGCCTGGCGGCGGCTCGACTCGATTCTGCCCTCCATGGGGCGACTCGCCGTGTGGCCGGTTCGCCGCACGGCAGGATCGCCCGCGGCCGGATCGGCGTGCGGCGCGATCACCGGGCGACCGGCTCGCCGTGGACGGCTCGGACCGTCTTTCGTCCGTGATGGGATCTGAACCGCGTGCGCCGATCTCAGGAAGGGCCGCTCACCGCGAGGGCGGGCTCGAGCGCGGCCCAGGTGCGCGGCAACTGGGCGGCGAAGTCGGGCCAGGTGTGCATGCCGTCCGGCGCGTACTCCACCGTGGCGGGGATGCCGAGCTGGACCAGCCGACCGGCGAAGAGTTCGGTGCAGGCCCGCGAGCCTGCCTCGAGCGCGGCACCGCCGCCCGCCTCGGCGAGCGCCTCCGGCACCGAGGGCGCCTGAGCGATGGCGACGAGGTCGGCGGGGGTCGGCAGACCGGGCGAGGCCGAGAGGTAGACGGCGGTGCCGCGCAGCGTCTCGGCGCCGAGCACGCTGTCGTGGGCCGCCCACTCCGGGGAGGTCGGCGGGCCCCACAGGTTCTGCACGTCGCCGCCGCGGGAGGCGACGGTGATGGTGGTGACGGCGCGGCCGAGCGGGTCGGCGGTCGAGTAGCACCCGCTCATCCCGGCGACCGCCCGGTACATCCCCGGATGCCGCTGAGCCAGCATTATGGCGGCCTGCGCCCCCATCGAGACCCCGGCGACCGCGCGCCTGCCGTCCGAGCGCAGCAGCGATTCCACGATCGGCGGCAGCTCCTCGGTGAGGAAGGTCTCCCAGCGGTTCAGCCCGAGCGCGGCGTCGGTGCGCTCCCAGTCGCTGTACATGCTGCCGGTGCCGCCGCCGGGGACGACGACGTCGACCGGTTTGTCGGCGAAGAACTCGGCGGCCCCGCCCTTGGTGAGCCAGGCGGAGGTGGCGTCGCCGTCCACGCCGTCGAGCAGGTAGAGCACCGGGCGCGGTCCGGGGCCGGAGCCGTGCAGCACGTCGACCGAGATGACCCGGCGCATCCCGGCCGAGGCGATGCGCAGCGTCTCCCTCCCGTCGCTCCGCGCGATCCGTTCGACCAGCCCGGACCTGGTCATGGCCGGGTCGATCGGCGGCGGGGTGGCCGGGGTCGGAGCGGGGTCGGCAGGCCCGAGCGCGGGCGGGGCGGGCGCGGGCGGCGGCAGCGGGCTGCCCGACGGCGCCGCCACCACCCCGGTGCCGGAGGCGATGGCGAGTGTGAGCGCCGCCGCGACGGCGACACCGAGCGGAACGCGGCGGCGGGTGGCGCGGTTCATCCGGCCGCCGCCAGCGGTGACGCGGAGCCGGCGCAGCGGGCGGCCTGCTCGTCGAGGTAGGACTCCAGCCTGGCGCGGGCCCGCTCGCCGTCGGGGCCGAGTTCCCGGTCCGGCACGCGCCACATCCGCAGCGTGGGAAGCAGGACCTCGGTCAGATGCACAGTGGAGTCGTACCCACCGTAGGCCGCGAAAATCGCCGCCTCCCTGCCGAATCCGGGCAGTGCGGCGTGCGGCGGCCGGAAATCGACGACCACGTCGGCCACCGCGCGCAGGCCGGCGTCCGGAGCCAGCGCGAGCGCGGCGGCGGTGAGATCACGGAAGGCGATGAGGTGCAGGTTCTCGTCGGCGGCCACCCGGCGCAGCAGCCGCTCGGTGGCCGGCTGGGTGCTGCGCGCGCCGACCCGGCGGTACGCGGTGCGGATGGCGGCGTGCGCGAGCGTCGCGTAGACCAGCGCGGGCAGCGGCCCGGGATCCTCCGCAGGCCAGCGCACCCCGGCGTCGGCGCGGGCCAGCCTGGCCGCTTCGAACTCGGCCGGGTCGGCGGTGCCGGTGCCGATCAGGTATTCGCGGAGCGCGATCGCGTGCCTGCCCTGCTCGGCCGTCCAGCGCCCGATCCAAGCGCCCCAGGCACCGTCCCGGCCGAAGGCCGCGCACAGCGCGCGGTGCCAGGCGGGCAGGTCGTGCTCGAGCAGCGCGAGCGCGGTCAGCATGCGCCTGGTGCCCGCGTCGGATTCCGGAATCGGGGCCACGAGATGAATTCCGTGGCGGTCGGCGATATTTCGACCGCGCGGGCGGTGCTCGTCCGGATCCCATTCCCGCGCCTTGCGCAGATGATCGCGCAGCGCGCGTCCGGCCACCGGTTCGAGATCACGCGCGATTGCCCGGTCGGTCGGCATTGCAGAACTCCTCACCGGCCCGGAAACGCCGGGCCCACCTGCCACGATAGGCAAAGGCGCTCAGGCGGAGCGACCGATCCGCGCGGCATTGGGTGGAGTGACGACTCCCCTGCGCGCCTGCTGGGGCGCATCACAAGCTCGGCCGTCGGCGATATCCGGAATGGAATACAGCCCGGGGCCGCGGCCCGACTCGCGAATATCGTCGAGCATGTCGTGCGCACGCGCCGCCAATTCCGGGATGCGCCCGGTGGCGCCCGCGGTGACGGCGGCGGTGAGCGGTACCTCGGCGGCCTCGCTGAGCACCGCGAGCGTCTCGGTGCGCATGGTCGCGGCGGTCAGCGCGGCATCGGCGTCCAGCGGGACGAGCACGGTGCCGCCGTGGGTACCGAGCAGCGTGAGCGCCCGCGAGCCGAAGGGGCTGGCGAGCGCCGCCTGCACCCGGCGCAGCTTGCGCCGCGCCACCGATGCGGCGCCGAAGCCGCGCTCCTCGTCCGGATGCGGGGGGATGGCCAGCGCGACCACCTGGTAGGACTCGGCCACCCGGATCCCGCTCTGGCGCGCCATCCGGTGCACCCCGTGCCCGCCGAGCAGCGCGGCGACCAGGGTCTGCGCGGCGGTCTGGTGCTCGCGGGCGACCGCCCTGTGCTCGTCGGCGTACGCCGCGGAGGCGAGCACGGTGACCCGCTCCAGCGCGCGCAGCAGCAGCTCGGCGCCCTCGACCACCGGCAGCGCCTCCGGCCCGGACTCCTCGGCCAGCAGCTCCAGCCCGGCCCGGACGCCGTCGTGGCAGGCCTCGAGCACCGCTTCGAGCGCGACGCCCTCGCGCGCCCAGCTCGCCGCCGACCCGCTCGGATCGGTCGCGGCCGCCGTGCTGCGCGGGCGCAGCGACTGCGCCGTCTCGGCGAGCAGGGTGCGGGCGGCGTCGGCGACGTCCCCGCCGGGCAGTGCCCGCCCGCGGGTGAGACGTTCGACGAGTTTCGATTCCAGGCTCGCCGCGCTGGTTCCGTGTGTGCCCACCATGACTACCGAAGGCTAGCGATCCGAAGCCGGATTGCACCCACTCCGAACCCCTCTTGCCCCCAAGTCATCAGCCCGCCGCCGAGCCCTTGGGGGGAATCACAAGCAGATCACGGCGGCCACCGGAATGCGGGCCGATGATACGCGGTGCCGGTGCCGGAATCCACCGGCGACCAGGGGTCCGGCCGGGTAACGGTTTTTCCGGAATGGCCTGGCCGCGAATTCGATCCGGCCGGTCGACATTCGCCGTATTGTTGCCGAAGCGCGGTGGAGACGCAGCGCCGGCCGCGCATTCCCGGCGCTGCGTCGCGCCGACGATAAACCCGCCGGAGGTCGGACTCCGGCACCGGAGGGCAGAAGTGGACACCTTCATCACGCAGCGCCGCGGCGCACAGGGACCAGGCACAACGCGCGACGCCGCCGCGGCTGTGAAGTGTCAAGGAATCACCCCGGCCCCTGCCCCGCGGGGCGCTGACCGCTAGCATCGGGCCTTCGCCCGCCGACGGGCACGGGCGACGCCGAGAGTTCGAAGAAGGTAGACGAGTAGACGATGAGCGGTACCCGAGAGAAGCTGGAACAGCTGCAGGCCGTCCTCGAGCTGGCCGGGGAGCCTGCGGGCGAGGCGGGGATCGCCAAACGCAAGGCCAAGGAGATCCCGAGTGCCCGCGAGCGGGTCCGGATGCTGCTCGACCCGGGCACCTTCGTCGAGATCGGCGCGCTCGCGCGTCAGCCCTACACCGACAACGCCATGTACGGCGACGGCGTCGTCACCGGCCGCGGCTACATCGACGGCCGCCCGGTCGTCGTCGTCGCGCACGACCAGACCGTGTTCGGCGGGTCGGTCGGCGAGATGTTCGGCCGCAAGGTGGCGGCCGCGCTCGATTTCGCGCTGCAGAACGGTTGCCCGGTGGTGGCGATCAACGACTCCGGCGGCGCCCGGATCCAGGACGCGGTCACCTCGCTGGCCTGGTACGCGCGGATGAGCAGGCGGCAGGAGGAGCTCTCCGGCTTCGTGCCGCAGGTCTCGATCATGCTCGGCAAGTGCGCGGCGGGCTCGGTGTACGGCCCGGTGAACACCGACATCCTGGTCGCCACCGAGAACTCCTACATGTTCGTCACCGGCCCCGAGGTCATCAAGGCGGTCACCGGCGAGGAGGTGACGATGGAGGAGCTCGGCGGCGCCCGCGTGCAGGCCGACAACGGCACCATCCACCACGTCGCCCGCACCGAGCGCCAGGCGTTCGACTGGGCCCGCAAGTACCTCAGCTACATGCCGACCAACTGCCTGGAGACCCCGCCGCTGGTCAACCCCGGCCTGGAGCCGGAGCTGACCGACTCCGACCGCGAGCTGGACACGATCATCCCGGACTCGGACCGCGCCGGCTACGACATGCACGAGGTCATCCTGCGGTGCTTCGACGACGGTGACTTCCACGAGATCGCCGAGGACAGCGCGCGCAACCTGATCGTCGGCTTCGCCCGGGTCGACGGCCGCGCGATCGGCGTCGTCGCGAACCAGCCGATGCAGCTCGGCGGCGCCATCGACGCGGCGGCCTCGGACAAGGCCACGCACTTCATCCGGCTCTGCGACGCCTTCAGCCTGCCGCTGGTCTTCCTGGTCGACAACCCGGGCGTGCTGCCCGGCGTCGAGGAGGAGCGCAACGGCGTCATCAAGCGCGGCGGCCGGTTCTTCCGTGCGGTGATCGAGGCGACGGTCCCGATCGTCACCGTCGTCATCCGCAAGGCCTACGGCGGCGGCTACGCGGTGATGGGGTGCAAGCAGCTCGGCGCCGACATCAGCCTGGCCTGGCCCACCGCGCGGATCGCGGTCATGGGCGCGGAGAGCGCGGTCGGCATTGTGGGCAAGCGGCAGCTCATGAAGGTGCCGGAGGAGCAGCGGGCCGCCGTCCGCGACTTCATGATCGACCAGTACAACACCACGACGGCCACTCCGTGGATCGCCGCCGAGCGCGGCTACATCGACGCGGTGATCGAGCCGTCGTCCACCCGGCTGGAGATCCGGCGCGCGCTGCGTTTGCTGCGCGAGAAAGAGCTCACGAAGCGGCACAACCCGCGCAAGCACTCGCTCTTCCCGGTGTAGGCGGGCCGGTCAGGCGCCCGCGCCGCCGGCCCAGGGCGCGCGGGCCCATTCGCGGTCCCAGGCGCGCGAGCGTTTGCGGTCGAACACGAAGCGCAGCGCGAGGTAGCCACCGCCGCAGAGCAGCAGCGCGGTGAGCAGGACCCCGGCGGTGAGCAGAACCGCACGGCCGAGCGGCCGGGCCGGTGGCGGCGGCTCGACCGGCTCGCCCGCGGCGTTCAGCCAGACGGTCACCGCGCCGCCCGGCGTCAGCAGCCCGGTGGCGCGGTGCACCGAGGTGCGCTCGGCGCCGTCGAGCCCGGTGTAGCGCACGGTCGCGCTGGAGACCGGGGCGTAGAGCGGCGCGTGCTCGGCCGTGAGCACGGTCGCCCGCACCGGGTGCAGCTTCGCCTGCTCGGCCGCGGCCGCGCGCACCTCCGCCCGGTACACCGGCCCGGCGACCAGCAGCGCGGCCAGCGGCAGCGAGGCGAGGAAGGCCAGCAGCAGCAGCGCGGCGAGGACCGTCTGCATGCGGTCCTCGGGGCGGCGCATGGGGTTGCGGTCCAGCCCGGCGCGCCTGCAGGTGCGGCGCAGCGGGCCCGTCTGCCGGACGCTCATGTCAGGGACTCCTCGGGAAGACGGCCCGCCGCATCGGCGACGAGCAGCAGGTGCGCGTCGAAGAACTCGCCGGCCAGACGCGGCAGCGCATCCGGGTCGTCCCCGGCCGCCCAGGTCTGGAAGGCGGCGAGCAGCACCCCGGAGCCGGCCGCGACGGCGGCGGCGGGGCGCCGGTCGGCGATGGGGTCGACGCCGAGCCGCGCGGCCAGGATCTCGACGGCCGCACGCTGCCCGGACAGCCGGATGCGCTGGTAGCCGGTGAGGAGCCGGGGCTCGCTGTCGAAGCGGCGGAAGACCACCCAGCGCCGGGTCCACAGCGGGACGTCGCCGTCGCCCTGCCCGGCGGCGGCCAGCCAGGCGTCCACCGCGTTGCGATAGGCGAGCAGCGGGGGTTCCGGGAGGGGCCGGTCGCGCAGCGCCGCGTTGAACACGTCGACGTCGCGGTCGATATCGCCGAGCACCGCGTCCTCGATGGAGGCGAAGTGCCTGCTGAAGGTGCGCCGGGTGACCCCGGCCCTGCCCGCGATGTCCTCCACCGCGACCCCGGCCAGCCCCCGCTCGACCAGCAGGTCGAAGGCGGCGCGCGAGAGCGCGGTCCGGCTGCGCCGGGTGCGCTGTCTGCGGCCGTCGAGGTCGACATCGTCGTCGCCACTCATGCCCGCAGTGTAGCGCGCTATTGTCCCGCGGAGACATAACTTCGCCGAACCGGCCCGGCAGTGTCATTTCACAACGAAACACGGGCCGCCGCGGTATCTTTCACGAATTTTGCGGAATCGGTCCGGCTCCCCCTCGGGCAAATTATGCGCCGCTTTCTCTGTCCGAGACGGTGGAACGGCGTTGCCGCCCCTGAATTTCACTCTCTCCGCCAGCCTGACCAGGGATGACGGGACGGCACTTGACCAAGTGTGTGTCCACGGTTACAAATAAAATTCCCGCCGACCCGAGCTGTTCGAACCGGCCGACGAGAAGTGCAAGCGCTTGGTTACCGACGTTATCGACGTGGTCGCGGAGTTCCCGGTCGACCGCAAGGCACTATCGGATCTTCTGCGGATCCCGGATACCTATCCGCGACTGTTCCCCGGCATCGGCGCGTGCGACCCGCTGGAGACGGTGGAGGGCGATCCGGTGGTCCGCTTCCGGGTCGGCACTCCCGCGACCGAGATCCGCACCCACGTGGTGCGGATGACCTCCGCGCGCGACGGCGACAGCATCGAGCTGCACTGCCCCGCGCAGGGCAGTTTCACCTCCATCCGGCTGGAGGGTGACCAGAACCGGACCCGGGTGACGGTCACCTTCTTCGCGCCCGCGCGCATGCACCCCGGCATGGCCGACCTGCCCAACTCCGCGGTGGTGGACTGGGCCGTCCGCGGCCTGAAGCGGGTGGCCGACCTGCTGCTCGGCGCTCCCACCTCGGTGGTGGTCAACGGCGAGGATGCCCCGCTGCGCAGGCGCGCCGACATCGCCAGGCAGGTGGTGGCCGGGGGCGTCCTGCGCACCTACCGCCCGGACTCAGCGCTGCGGCAGTGGCGCAGGCTCGCCGAGTACGGCTTCAACCTGGCGGGCGGGTACGCCTCCGGCGCGGTCCGGGTGCCGAACCGTCCCGCCGTCGTCGATGCCTGGGGCTCGCGGACCTTCGCCGAGATGCACCGGCGCACCGAGCGACTCGCCGCCGCCATGGCCGAGGCCGGGCTCGGCGCGGGCGACGCCGTCGGCATCCTGGCCCGCAACCACGGCGCCATGGTGGAGACCATGGTCGCCGCGGGCAAGCTCGGAGTGGACGCGGTGCTGCTGAACACCGGGCTGCCCGCGCGCCGGATCGAGGAGATCGTGCAGCGCGACCGGCTGGAGGCGCTCTTCGTCGACACCGAGTACGACCACCTGGTGCAGTACCTGCACACCGACCTGCCGCGGTTCCGCACCGAGAACGCGCCCGGCGACGGCTGGAACGTCACCACCGAGGACCTGATCGGCGACGGGCACCGCGAATACCGCAAGCCGGTGCAGCCGGGCAGGCTCGTCGTCCTCACCTCGGGCACCTCCGGCACCCCCAAGGGCGCCCGCCGCCCGCACCCGAAGGGGTTCGCGACGGTTGCCGCGCTGATGTCCCGCATTCCGCTGCGCAGCGACGAGAACATGCTGATCCCGGCCCCGCTCTTCCACACCTGGGGGCTGGCCGCGCTGCAGCTGAGCACCGCCGTCCGGGCCACCGTGGTGCTGCCGGACCGGTTCGACGCCGAGGAGTGCCTGCGGCTGGTGCACGAGCACCGGATCACCACGCTGATCGTCGTGCCGATCATGGTGAACCGCATCCTCGACCTGCCCGCGGGCGTGCGCGACCGCTACGACACCTCCAGCCTGCGCATCGTGGCGAGTTGCGGCGCCCCGCTGGCCGGGGCGACCGTGCTCGACTTCATGGACACCTACGGCGACATCCTCTACAACGTCTACGGCTCCACCGAGGTCTCCTGGGCGACCATCGCCGACCCGGACGACCTGCGCACCTCCCCCACCACCGCGGGCCACCCGCCGCTCGGGACCAGGCTCGGGGTGCTCGGCCCCGACCGCAAGCCGCTGCCGGTCGGCCGGACCGGGCGGGTCTTCGTCGGCAACCACATGCTCTTCGACGGCTACGTGAACTCCGCGCCGCCGGACGAGGCGGACGGCATGCTCGACACCGGCGACCTCGGCTACCTGGACGCCACCGGGAAGCTGTTCATCGCGGGCCGCGACGACGAGATGATCATCTCCGGCGGCGAGAACGTCTTCCCGCGCCCGGTCGAGGAGGCGCTGGCGCACCTGCCGCAGGTGAGCGAGGTGGCGGTGGTCGGCGTCCCGGATCGGGAGTACGGCCAGCGGCTCGCCGCCTTCGTGGTGAAGCGGGAGGGCGCCGGGCTGGATTCGGACATGGTGCGCAACTACGTGCGGCACCGCCTGAGCCGCTTCTCGGTGCCGCGCGACGTCACCTTCCTGAGCGCGCTGCCGCGCGGCGAGACCGGCAAGATCCTCAAGCGGATGCTGGTCGGGGCCGGGGGTGACCCGCCCCTCCCTCCCCCGGCCCTGGGGACGGCGATGCCCTGATCGATCAGGGCAGCTGAGCGCGCCCGACCCGGAGGTCGGGGCCCGGAAGCGCGGACCCGGGGCACAACACCAGCGAATCGCCGGGTGCGGCCGGGAGCGCGCCCCGGCGGGGCGGCTCCTCGGCCCCGGCGAGCACCGGGAGCCCGTGCCACGGGCGGCCGCACCAGCCGTGCGGACAGCGCGGGAAACGGTCGCCGGTCAGCGGTTCCGGCGCGAGCCGAGCCAGTGCCTCCAGGAAAGTCCCCGACCTGCCCATGGTCATCACCCCGTCTTCGCCGGTCGCCGCCGTGCACCCGATCGAGTGTCATTCTGCGGGCTCGGCAACCGATCCGCAACCATGTCGGGTCAGTCCCACCAGAGCCGCCAGATCGGCCGGAGCAGCCGCTCGGCCACCCCGTCCAGGGAACCGTAGTCCTGGTGCACGGCGTCCGGGCAGTAGGCGAACGCCTCGCGCGCCGCGGCCAAGGCGGTCGCGCGGTCCGGCAGGGGGCGCTCGTGCCGGAACCAGATCGTGTCGAAGCCGATGGCGAGCAGCTCGGCGCGGTACAGGTGGTGCCAGCGGCGCAGCACCGCGGCGTGTTCGGCGCCGTCGAGGCCGGCATTGCAGGCGCCCTGCCAGCCGAGCCGGGCGGGCACCAGCCAGGGTGCGGCCGCGGGGACGAGGGCGATGCGGTCGAATTCGTCGCCGATGATCGCCCAGGTGTCGGCCCAGTCGAAGCCGTCGTAGCGGTCCGGGTCGTCGGCGTCGCCCAGGTCGATCTCCGCGCGCACCGGGTCGCCGTACTCGCGGGTGGTGGCGCGGTCGGTGAGCACGGCGGCGCCGTCCAGTTGGCCCGGCACGGTTTCCGGTTCGCCGGGGTGGTCGAGTGTGGAGCCCTCGACGAGGATCGGCCAGAAGCCGGTCTGCTCGAAGCGGTCGCGGAAGGTGCGCCACAGGTCGCAGGCCGGGTAGCCCGACGCCACCTCGGCCACCCACACGCTGCCGCCGTGCTGTTCGGAGCCGGGGACCCGGGTGAACCCGGCCGCGCCGAGTTCGGCTTCCGCGGTGAGCAGTTCGCGCAGGGCATCGTCGCGGCCGGGTGCGACGGCGTCGGCCGGGGCCGGGGGGTCGGGGGTGAAGCGCGGTGCGGTGGTATCGATGCTCATGGGGCCTCCCGTTTCCGTTGTGCGGCGAACGTAGCGGGCGCGGGTGACAGGCACGGCAAATGCCAACGGGTGCGCGGCGCAGCGCCGGTAGGCTCGATATCGTCGCGCGCGGGCGCGGAACGGGGAGGGATCACATGCTGTACGTACTTGCGGCGTTCGTTCTGGTGTTCGGGATCGGGCTGGGGAGCGTGGTCCATCCGGTGGCCGGGATCGCGCTGATCGTGCTGGCGGCGCTGCTCGTCGCGCTCGCGGTGGTGCGGGCGCAGCGGGGGCAGGCGCAGTGGCGGTCGGCATCCCGGCGGCGGGCCGGGCGGGACAGTGCCTGGGGCGCCGGCTTCCTCGTCGAGGGCGGCGGCAATCAGGGGCACGGTCACGGTCACCACCACGACGGCGGCGGCTCGAGCGACGGCGGCGGCGGCTCGAGTTGCGGTGGTGGCGGCTGCGGTGGCGGCGGCGGCAGCTGAGCCGCCGCACCGGCGGTCCGCGCGGTAGGTCACCTCGGTGCGGTGAGGCCGTACAGGGTGACGTCGCCGAGCTGGATCGGGGTGAAGGTGTCCCGCACCCACTCGGCGATCCGGTGCCTTCGAATCCCGGTTCCGGCCCGGTCCGACGCCGAGGAACCCGGTGGATGTCGCCGTCGGCGACGTATTCCCGGAAGGCGGCCGGGGTCGCCGGCGGAGAAGCCGCCGATCGGCATGACCGGGACGTCGGCGGCGAGCTGGTGGTCGGCCGCGGTCATCGAGGCGACGGTCGCTGCGGGCCAGCGGAAGCTGCCCGCGTCGGTGCGGAGTTACGCGATCACGCGCGGATCGGGCGGGGCGCCCGCCGGACCGCGACGTCCCGGATCATGCTGCGCAGCATGGTTCGGAGCCGCTCCGCCCGCGTCCGGGCCCGGCGCTCCGCCGGGCCAACGATCACCCACAGCAGCGCCACCGACCCGACGCCGAGCAGCACCTGCGGCAGCAGCATGCTCCAGCTGGAGAAGCCGAAGAGCCGGGCGGAGAGCTCCATCGGCCAGAGCGCGGCAGGCGTCCTGTCGACGGTGATCGAGTGGCCCCGGTCCGAGGAGCTGTTCGCCCATGAGCTCCCGGTTCCCTGGGGTTTCCCGGCAATGCCGGGTCAGCGGTCGAGCGCGGCCGCGCTGTCGAGGTAGAGCACGCCGTCGGCCGCGTCGACGAGCGACCGGTCGAGCGGCGCGTAGCCCTGGTCGGGCCTGGTGTCGGTGCGGGTCCGGGCGGGCGCGACCGTCGCGGTCAGCCCCCACGTCGGGAACTCCTGCCGCAGGGTTCCCTCGTACGTGTCCGGCTCGGGCGCCCCGAGCCGGAGGGCTTCGCTGCTCCCCAGACTCCCGAGCAGCACCCGGTACCGCGCGCCGAGCAGCGCATCGGTGATGGCACCCGCCGACCACCAGCCGAGCTCCGTCCCCGCGATCCGCATACTGCTCGGATTCCGTTGCAGGTGCGCGTTGTTGGCGAAGACCAGGGTGGGCCCGCGGTCCGCTTCCAGGCCGCGGATGTCGACGAGGTTCCGCGCCATGATCTCGTCCCTGGTGGCGAGCAACCCGGCGATCCGGGCGCCCTCCTCGATCCGCCGCGCGGCTTGCCGGTGGTAGCGCAGCAGCCCGATCCCGGCGGTGAGGTGGGTGCGGGCCCGGTGCCAGGCGGCGCGCGAGGTCGCCGCGATCAGCTCGGGGGCGCGGGCGTGCAGGGTGCCGAGCAGGTCGTCGGCCTCGGCGCGCAGCCGGGCGGCCTCGGCGCCTGCGCCGATCGACCGGGTGGCGTCCAGGATCGCCTCCGGCCGGTCCCAGCGGTCGTCGGGGCCGAAATCGGTTCCGTCCAGGTCGATGTCGAGGTAGCCGGCGGCGTACTCGAGGTACGGGCGCGGGCTCGGCGCGGTGGTGTTCTCGGTCGGGGCGTCGAAGCCGTGGAAGGAAAGGTGGTCCACGGCGGGGCGGCCCTCGTTGTACGTGCGCATCCGGGCGACCAGCTCCCGGTTCGGTTCCAGCGCTCCGAAGCCGTGTGAGAAGCCGACGCGGAGTACGTCGTCCAGCGTCCCGATGCCGTCACGCACGAAATCGTCCACGGCGAGCGCGGCCACCCGGTCGGTCTCCAGCGCGATGGAGCGGAACCCGAGCCGGACGAGGGTGGCGAAGAGGTCGTTGCGGAGGAGGCCGAAGGCGGGCTCCTGATGGGTGGGCTCGCCCAGCCCGAGCAGCGTGCACGACGGGGTGCGGAAATCTCGGATGTCCTGACTCATGTCACTGAATCGTATCCTTGAACGGGCGGGTGAAGGTTCGTCGACGAACACCGTTGATCTGGGAGGTAAAGTCTCCAATCGGTGACAACACTCCGCCCCTCCCACCTCGCCCGCGAGCACGGCATCTCCACCCAGGCCGTCCGCAACTACGAGCGCGACGGTTTCCTCCCGCCCGCCGAGCGCACCCCCAGCGGCTACCGCGTCTACACCGAGCGGCACGCCGCCGCGCTGCGCGCCTACCTCGCCCTCGTCACCGCCACCGGCCACGAACCGGCGGGGCGGATCATGACGGCACTGCACGCGGGCGACGTGGACCGGGCACTCGCCGTGCTCGCCGACGGGCACACCCGCTTCCTCCGCGACCGCGACACCCTGGACCAGGTGCGCCGGGCGATCGGCCACCTCACAGCCCAGCCCGAGCACCACGGAATCACCGGCATCCGCAGCATCGGCGAACTCGCCCACCGGCTCCGGCTCAGCCCCGCCACGCTCCGCACCTGGGAGCGTGCGGGCATTCTCGCCCCGGTCCGGGATCGGGCGACCGGGCACCGGATCTTCCGGGCGGCCGATGTCCGCGATGCCGAACTCGCGCACCTGCTGCGCCGCGGCGGCTATCCGCTGCGGCACATCGCGACGGTGGTGGACCAGGTCCGAACGGCGGGAGGCACCGGGGAACTCGCCGCCGCGCTCGACGGCTGGCAGCGGGCGCTCACCGCGCGCGGCCGCGCCCTGCTGCGCGCGGCGGCGAGGCTGGACGAGTACCTCGAAGGGTGAGCGGGCGTGTGCGTCCCGACCGGGCCGGGAGTTGAACCCGAGAGACCGATAACCGGCCGGATCCGGCCCGCTCGCAGTCGACTGTAGAGCACCCGGCGCGGCGGTGACCACGCCTTTTCTCGGAAAGCTGGGATCGGTAGGGCGCGCACCCCTCCTACCTTCAGCTCAACGGCCTCACCGGAAGCCGAACAACCCGAGAGTGAAGGAACGAAAACCGATGCGCACCAACGCCACCCGCCTCGCCGCCGCCACCACCGCCGCGGCCGCCGCGCTCGCCCTGCTCGTCACCGGCTGCAGCGACAACAGCACCACCACCACTTCCCCGGTCAGCACCTCCGGCAACTCCACCGTCGAGGTCGACGGCACGAGCATCGACGCCCGCTTCGACACCACCTGCGCCGAGCAGGGCGGCACCCTCGCCCTGGCCCTGACCGACCTGAACAACGCCACCTACGGCAACTTCAGCGTCTCGGCCACCCTCCAGGGCGAGGACAGCGTCCAGGCCGTCGCCATCGCCGGAACCAAGGGCGGCAGCAACGGCACCCCCTACGCCGTCGGCTACGGCGCAGGCGCCCCCGGCGGCTCGGCCACGGTCACCAAGAACGGCACCACCTACACCGTCACCGGCGAAGGCGTCGGCGGGGTCGACCTCACCAACCCCCTCGCCGGCCCGAAGAACATCCCCTTCGAGATCACCTTCGCCTGCACCACCGTCGTCAACGGCTGAACCGCCGATCCCGGTGTCCCCCTGGGGTACCGGGGTCGTCGCGGTTCCGGAACCCGCGGCGGGCCGCGCTGCTATCCTGGCTGCTCGCCGGTCGGCTGCCCGCCCGGCGGGGAACGCCATCGGCCGCAGCGCGGCGGCACCTTCGATGGTGTGCTCGTGCGATGCTCGAAGGGTCTGGTTGACGTGACGCGCGGCGAACGCTCCATCTTCGCTCGGTCGTGGCGGGAGGCGGTGAGCACCACCGGGGTCGCGCTCCCCGAGGTCGTGTTCGAGGCGCTGACCGGCCACGCGATCCGCGATCTCACCGCCGAGCCGTTCGCGCCGGCCGCAGGCGCCGGGCTGGGCGCGGCGCTCGTCGACGCCGGGCTCACCGATCCGGCCGCGCCGATCGCCTCCGCGCCGGTGCTGCTCGCCATCGCGGGCAGCGTGGGCCGGGCCGAGGTGGCGGCGGGGTATCTGGTGGCGCTGGGTCAGGGGCATCAGGCGCGCCGCACCGAATCGGTACTCCCGGACGAGCGGGCGCGCCGGCTCCGCATCCTCTTCGACAACTCGGCCGCCGCCATCGCCATCGGCGACACCGAGGGCCGCATCCTGGAGGCCAACCGCAGCCTCGCCGACATGATCGGCATCGCCCCCGACGCGCTGGACGGCATCTCGGTCTACGACTTCGCGCACCCCGACGACCACGAACACATCCGCACCCTGCTCTACGAGCAGCTGATCCCGGCCGGGAAGGGCACGGTCTCGCTCAAGCAGCGGCTGGTGCGCGCGGACGGCTCGATCGGCTGGATGAACATCGGCATCACCTTCGCCAAGGGCACCGCCGAGGGCGACCCGGACTACCTGGTCGCCGTCGGCGCCGACGTCACCGACCAGTACCGGCACCAGGCCGAGCTGCACCACCAGGCCAGGCACGACCCGCTCACCGGCCTGCCCAACCGCAGGCACCTCATGGAGACCGTCAACCGCTACAGCGCCACCGCCGACGAGGGCGCGCTGGCCGGGCTCTGCTTCCTCGATTTGAATCGCTTCAAGGAGATCAACGACCGATTCGGGCACACCGTCGGCGACCGGGTGCTCTCCGCGGTGGCCGCCCGCCTGCACGCCGACACCCGCGAGCACGACGACCACCTGATCGCCCGGATCGGCGGCGACGAGTTCGTCGCGCTCATCGCCCCGCCCACCACCGCCGAGCGGGTCGCCGCCATCTCCCGGCGGCTCGCCGCGGTCTTCCGCGAACCGGTGCTCGCCGACGGCCACCGGCTGCCGGTGACCGCGAGCATCGGCACGATCACCACCCGGATCGCCCGCAACGGCGCCGAATCGCTGCTCGCCGCCGCCGATGCCGGGCTCTACTACGCCAAGCGCAACCGTTCGGCCGAGCCGGTGCCCGCACCGGACCCGAATGCTCTCGATCAGCGGCACATCGGCACCGGCGCGGTGACGAGGTTCCAGCGCATCCAGGAGTCGCATCCGGTGGAGAAGACCCCGGGCAGTCCTACCGATTCCTCTGTGCGGCCGATGAACACAGTCGCGAGGATGTCCGCTTCATGGGGTGGCAGCGCCAGGAATTCCCCTTCCCCATGACACTGCCGAAGGATATCGACCCGATCACCGAGTCGGTGCGTTCATCGATCAACTGGTTCGTGCGGATCGAGGTCGAATTCTCGGGAGCCACCGGGGCCATCGAGCGGGCCGAGCGCGGAATCGCCGTCTACCCGGGGTAGCCGCTCACGGCGCCAGCACGAGGAGCCCGTGCTGTTCGGCGAAGGCGCGGCAGTCGGCGGCGTCCGCGAGCAATGCCGGGTGCCCGGGTGAGACGAGCGCCGCGAAGGCCGCGATCGGGCGGGCACCGGCATCGGCCGCCAACTCGACGACGAGGTCGGCGAGCGCGCCGGTGCCGTGGGCGCGGACCGGGGCGACGTGGCCGGGGCGGGTGAAATCGGCGGGGCCGGTCGACGGGTCGGCCATGGCCCTGATGGTGCGGGCGCGGTCCGCGGCGGAGATGCCGGTGGTGACGCCGTCGATGGCGTCCAGGGTGACGGTGTGGTCGGGGGCGACACCGGCCGCGCCGGGCAGGCTCCACATCGAGGGCAGGTGCAGGCGGGCGCAGTCGGCGTCCCCGAGCGCGACCTCGACGAAGCCCGAGGTGTGCCGGACGAGGAAGGCGAGGGCCGCGGTGGTGGCGTGCTCGGCGGCGAGCACCAGGTGCCCCTCGCCGGTGTGCGGGTCGAGCAGCACGACGGTGTGGCCGGAGGCGAGCTCGGCGCTGGGGCGAACGGCGGTGATCGCGGTCATGTCAGGGGTCCTGTTCCGGCGGGGCGGTGGAAGAGCGGGGGACGTTCGGCGGCGAAGGCGGCGATGGCCTCCCGGAAGTCGGGGCCGCCCGCGAGAGCGAGCTGACCTTCCCGCTCCCGGGCGAAAGCGGCCTCCAGGTGCGGGAGGGTGGCGGCGTGCACGGCGTGCTTGGTGCGCGCGAAGGCGTCGAGCGAGCTGTCGCGCAGGGTGGCGACGACGGCGGCGAACTCGGCGTCGAAGGTGTCGACGGCGAAGGCGGCGGCGACGAGGCCGTGGCGTTCGGCCTCGTGCGCGCCGATCTTCGCACCGAGCGCGAACAGGCGCATGGCGACGGAGCGGCCCGCCGCCGCGGCGACCAGGGCGGTGGCGCCGCCGTCGGGCATGAGCCCGACCGCGGTGAAGGGGGTGCGCAGGTAGCTGTCGGCGCGGGCGACGGCGATATCGGCGGCCAGGGCGATGGAGACGCCGACGCCGATGGCCGGGCCGCGGAGTTCGGCGACCACCGGGCGCGGGGCGGCGCGGATGGCGCTGACGAGGCCGGTGGCGGCGTCGAGGGTGCGGGCGGTGGCGGCGGGGTCGAAGGGGTCGTCGACGCCGAGGTCGCCGCCGGAGCAGAAGGTTCGGCCCTCGCCGGCGAGGACGACAACGCGCACCGCCGGGTCCGCGGCCGCGGATTCGAGGGCTTCGCGGAGCAGGGTGAGGGTTTTCGCGTCGACGGCGTTGCGGCGGTCGGGGCGGTCGAGTGCGATGCGGCGGACAGAGTTCTCCTCGGTCACCCGGATGGTCACGGCAGGGCTCCGTTCACGAAGTCGGTCATCTCGGCCAGGGCCCGGCGGGCCTGGGGCAGGTCGGCGAAGAGGGTCCAGGCGTGGCAGGCATCGGGGTGGATCGAGAGCGCGCCCCGGTTTCCCGCGGCGCGGGCGGTGGCGTGCATGCGGACGGCGTCGTCGCGCAGCGCCTCGCGGTCGCTGGCCAGGAAGAGGATCGGGGGCAGGTCGTGGAAACCGGCGAAGAGCGGGGAGACGCGGGGGTCGCGGGGGTCGTGGCCCCGGAGGTAGCTCGCGGCGAGGCCGCGCAGGGCCCGGGTGCTGATGACCGGGTCGGTGCCGACGTTGGTGGTGAAGCTGTCGCCGGAGGCGGTGAAGTCGGCCAGGGGTGAGACGGCGAGGACGGCGCTCGGCACGGCGGCGCCGCGGTCGCGGGCGGCGATCGTGGCGGCCAGTGCCAGGCCGCCGCCCGCCGAGTCTCCGCCTGCGATCAGCGTGTCGGCGGAGCCGAGGGCGGTGAGGACGGCGGTGGCGTCGTCGAAGGCGGCCGGGAAGGGGTGCTCCGGGGCCAGGCGGTAGTCCGGGAGCAGTACCTGGGCGTCGAGCGCGGCCGAGAGCGTCGCGGCGGCGGCGCGGTAGCCGTGCGGGCTGCCCATGACGTAGCCGCCGCCGTGGAACCAGACGAGGGTCCGGGTACCGGTGCCGACTCGGAGGCACGGCACATCGGCGATGGTGTCGCTCGCGACCGGGACACTCGACGGCACCGGGGTTTCGGACATCATGGCGTCGAGGTTGCGCCGGAGCCGGCCGAGGGGAAGGCGGCCGTCGCCGAAGACCGAGGACCAGGCGGTTTCCGCTTCCGCGAGGGTGGTCGGCGTCATCGGGGGTCTCCGGTCGGGGCGAAGGCGCCGCGGAGGGCGGCGGTGATCTGGTCGGCGACGTCGTCGGCGGTGAAGGTGGCGACCGCGGCCGCGATGGCGGCGGTGTCCGCGTGGCTCGGTGCGGCAACCGCTGCGGCGGCTCCGGCGCGGGCGCGGACGGGCTGCTCGGCATCGGGGTGCGCGTGGCTCGGGGCGGGGACGGGAGCGGTGTGCTCGGTGCCGCTCGGCCTCGTGCCGGGAGGGCAGGCGCCACGGTCCGCTCGATATGCCGCCGCGAGGCGTTCGGCGATCTCCGCGCGACGCTCGCGCAACGTGGCCACGGTCGGCGGGAGATCGGCACCGGGCAGCCCCAGCTCGCGAGCCAGCTCCTCGGTGCGGGCACACACCGCACCGAGCCGGACATCGTCCCACCCCACTCGCCCGACGAGATTCCCCAGCACCTCCAGCACGGCACCGAGCTCGAGCCGGGCGGGCCCGTCCGGCACCTCGGGCAGCACCCGGTTCGTCAGCGCCTCCACCACGGTGCCGAGCACCTGCGCGGGATCACTGCTGTATCCGGTCATCTCACTTCCCCCATTCGCCGTCGCGCAGCATCTGCCCGAGCCAGCCGAGGCTGTAGTACACGCTGTTCGCCATGGCGGCGTAGCGGAGGTCGTCGCGTTCCCCGCGGTTGTAGACGCGGACCGCCTGCAGGCAGCCGATCGCGGTCTTGGTCAGCGACTGCACCGCCCACCAGGTGAGCGTCTCCGCCGACGGCCGCCAGCCCGCGGCGGCCTCGTACTCGGCCAGGAACGGCTCGAGCGCGATGAGCTTGCACAGCAGCGGCGAGCGGCCGCGGCTGGTGCGCTGGGCGAACCAGGCGATGTCGGCGGCCGGGTCGGAGAAGTGCGCGGTCTCCCAGTCCAGCACGGCGGCGAGCCCGTCGTCGCGCACCACCAGGTTGCCGATGCGGAAGTCGTTGTGCACCAGCGCTACCCGGCCGGAGACCCGATCGGCGCGGTGCTCGAGCCAGGCCAGGGCCAGATCGAGGACCGGGATCCTGATGTCGGCCACCTCGCGGTAGTGGCCCGCCCACTCCGCGTTCTCCCGCACGCCGGTGCGGTCGCCGGCCGGAACCGGGCCGAGGCGGTCGAGCCCGAGCGATGCCGGGTCGGCGGCGTGCAGCAGGGCCATGGCGCGGGCGATCTGCCTGCCGAGCGGCTCCCTGCGCTCGGCGGGCACGAGCCGGGTCACGGTGCCGGGCAGCGGGATCGCGCCGGTCACCTTCGCCATGACGAAGAGGCCGCGGGCGAGCTCCGGGTCGTGGGTGATCACCGCGGGCACCGGCAGCCCGAGCGTGGCGGCGGCGCCGAGCAGCGCGACCTCGCGCTCGACGTCGTACTCGGCGACGATGCCGCTGAGCGGCCTGCGCTTGACCGCGTAATCGGCCTCGCCGCCGTCCCATTTCACACCGACCAGGTAGGTCTCCCACGAGTTGCCCTCGCCGCGCCGGTCCACCTCGGTGAGGCGGAGGGTGCCCGCGGCGCCGAGGGCGGTGTCGAGGGTGGCGGTCAGGTCGTCCAGGAAGGTGTCCATCAGAAGAGCTCCGCGTCGGGGCCGCCGCCGTCCACGGTGAGGCGCTGGCCGGTGAGGTAGCCGGCATCGCCGGAGACCAGGAAGGCGACGGTGCCCGCGACGTCCCCCGGGGTACAGACGCGGCCGAAGGGCGAGGTCACGGCCAGGTCGGCGAGGTCGGTGCCGCGCGCGGCCGAGACCAGGCGCTTGCCCATCTCCGTGGCGACCAGACCGGGGGCCACGATATTGGCGTGGATGCCGTGCGGGCGTTCCTCGCGGGCGAGGGTGCGGACGCAGGTCTCCATGGCGGCCTTCGCCATCGTGTAGGGGGCGGCGCCGGCCGGGGTGGTCGTGGTCGAGTTGCTGGAGATCATGACGATGTCACCACGGCCGATCGGGCCCGCCGCGGCCTTGCGCATGCCGGGCAGCAACGCCTGGATCAGCCCGATCGGGCCGAAGGCGTGCACGCGCATGAGCGCGGCGAAGTCGGCCTGCGAGGTGTTCTCGACGATGGCGCCCTTGCTGGCCGAACCGGCATTGCTGACCACGAGGTCCACCGGGCCCAGGTCGCGGGCGATTCCGGCGACCATGTCGGCGACCGCGTCGTCGTCGCCGATGGCGGCCAGGTAGCTCTCGGCGCGTCCGCCCGATTCCCGGATCAGCGCGACCACCTCGTCCGCCGCGCCGGAGTCGCGGCGGTAGTTCACCGCGACCGCGGCGCCGTCGCGGGCCAGCCGCAGCGCGACCGCCCGCCCGACCCCGCGCGATCCGCCGGTCACCACCGCGATCCGGCCTGCCAGCGCGCCGCCGCGGTCGCGCTCCGCCGCCGGCCCGATCATCCGCGCACCACCGCGCGCCCGACGAGATCCTTCATCACTTCGTTCGACCCTCCGTAGATGCGCTGGATGCGGGCATCGCGCCAGATCCGCGCGATCGGGTACTCCTCCATGTAGCCGTAGCCGCCGAAGAGCTGCAGGCAGCGGTCGACCACGTCCCACTGCAGTTCGGTGGCGCGGTACTTCGCGCCCGCCGCGTCCTCGGCGCTCAACTCCCCCGCGTTCAGGGCGAGCACACAGCGGTCGACGTAGTGCCGGACCACCTCGATCTCGGTGTGCAGCTCGGCGATCGTCATGCGCACCGACTGCAACTCCGCGAGCGGGGCGCCGAAGGCGACCCGGGCGCGCACGTGCTCGAGCGCGAGTCCGAGGGCGTGTGCGGCGGAGGCGACCGCGGAGACGGCGATCGAGAGCCGCTCGCGCGGCAGGTTCCCGATGGCCGAGCCGAGCCCGCGGCCGGGTTCGCCGACGATATTGCCGATCGGCACCCGGCAGCCGGTGAAGGTCAGCTCGGCGGTGTCCTGGGCGCGGCGGCCGATCTTGTGCAGCGGTCTGCCCCGCTCGAAGCCGGGCGTTCCCGCCTCGACGGCGACGAACGAAGTTCCGCGGCCGTCCCGTTCGCCGGTCCGCGTGAGTACCAGGGCGAGGTCGCAGGTCGCCCCGGAGGTGATGAAGGTCTTGGCGCCGTCGAGGACGAGGAAGTCACCGTCGCGGCGGGCGGTGGTGCGGATGCCGGCCAGATCCGAGCCGGCGCCGGGCTCGGTGAGTGCCAGCGCGGTGACGCAGTCCCCCGCGGTGAAGCGCGGGAGCCACTGGTCGCGCTGGGCGGGGGTGGTGAGGTCGCGCAGGTAGGGGACGATGATGTCGTTCTGCATGGAGAAGGTGTCGCCTGCCGTGCCGGAGGCGACGACCTCCTCCGCCATGACCGCGTTGTAGCGGAAGTCGGCGATGCCGAGCCCGCCGTGCTCGGCGTCGAATTCGAAGCCGAGGAAGCCGTTCTCGGCGGCGGCGCGGATGAACGCGCGGTCCACCGTGCCCGATTCTTCCCAGGCATCGGCGTGCGGCACTGCTTCCTTGTCCAGGAAGGCACGGAAGGCACTGCGGAATGCCTCGTGCTCGGCGGTGTAGAGATCCCTACGCATCGATCGACTCCGGCGGCTCGAAGCGGGAACCGTGGCGCTGCGCCAGTTCTCGCGCCCGCGCGGCGAACGCCGCCGGTCCACCGGGGTAGCCGGTGACGAACTGGGCGGTGCCGCCGGTCCAGGTCGGATAACCGATGCCGAGCAGCGAGCCGACATTGGCGTCGGCGGACGAGCGCAGCACTCCGTCCTCCCGGCAGCGCGCGGTCTCCAGCGCCTCGGCGAAGAGCAGCCGGTCCCGCAGTTCCACGAGGTCGGCGGGCTCGGCGGCGACCGGGAAGAGCTCGGCGAGCCCCGGCCACAGCCGCTGCCTGCGCCCGTCGGCGTACTCGTAGAACCCGGCACCGGCGACCCGGCCGCGCCGGTCCAGCGCGGTGAGCGTGGTGAGCACCGCGTCACCGGGATGCTCGGGCAGGAACCCCGCCGCGCGGAACTGGCCGCGAATGGTGAGCGGCAGCGAGAGCGTCACCTCGTCCAGCAGCGCCAGCGTGCCGAGCGGGTACCCGGCCTGCAGCGACGCCTGTTCGATGGAGTGCGGCGAGACACCCTCGCCGATCATGGCGGCGGCCTCGGTCAGCCGCTGCAGGATGACCCGGCTGGTGAAGAAGCCGCGGCCGTCGCCGACCACGATCGGCGTCTTGCCCAGCTGCCCGGCGATGTCGAAGGCGGCGGCGAGGGTGGCGTCGGAGGTCTTGTCGCCGACGACGATCTCGATCAGCTCCATCCGCTCGACCGGGGAGAAGAAGTGCAGGCCGATGAAGTCCTCCGGACGGGGCACGCCGTCGGCCAGGCCGGTGATCGGCAGGGTGGAGGTGTTGGAGGCGAGCAGGGCGTCCGGGGCGACCACGTCGAGCACCTCGCCGAAGACGCGGTGCTTGAGCGCGGGGTCCTCGAAGACGGCTTCGATCACCAGGTCGGCCCCGGCCAGGTCGGCCACGTCCGCGGTCGGGGTGATGAGCGCCAGCACGGCGTCCGCGCTCTCCCGCGTGCGCCTGCCCGCGGCGACCTCTGTGCCGAGCACCTTGCGCGCGTGGTCCCTGCCGCGCTCGGCTGCCGCCGCGTCGACGTCCTTCAGCGCGACCCGGATTCCGGCGACGGCGCAGGCCAGCGCGATGCCGGCGCCCATCATGCCCGCGCCGAGCACCGCGGCGAACCGGGCTTCGTGCGGGTCGAAGCCCGGGGGACGGCTCGCACCGGAGCGCACGGTGCGCCGGTCCAGGAAGGTGCCCTGGATGATGTTGGTGGCGATCTGCCCGGTGGCCACCTCCACGAAGTAGCGGGTCTCGACGGCGCAGGCGGTGTCGAAGTCGACCTGGGTGCTCTCCACCGCCGCGCTGAGGATGTTCCGCGCGGCAGGCGAGGGGGCGTCACGGTCGGCCGCGCGCAGCCGGGCGGTGTAGGCGGGGAGTTCGGCGTCGCTGGGAGCCGCGACAGCACCGCGGTCCCACGGCTGGGCGGCGTCCGGGTTGGCGTGGATCCAGGCGAGGGCTGCGGGAAGCAGCGCGTCCGCGTCGGGCACGAGTTCGTCCAGCAGGCCGAGCTCGACGGCGTCGCGAACCGGGAAGGTGCTGCCGGGCAGCAGGACTCGATGCAGTGCGGTGTCCAGCCCGAGCAGCCGGACGGTGCGCACGACTCCCCCGCCGCCGGGCAGCAGCCCGAGCGTGACCTCCGGCAGCCCGACCCGCGGCGCGGGATCGTCCACCGCGATCCGGCGGTGCGCGGCCAGCGCGATCTCCAGCCCGCCGCCGAGCGCACTGCCTGCCAACGCGGCGACCACCGGCACGCCGAGCGTCTCCAGCCTGCGCAGCAGCGCCTTCACCCGGTCGGCGAAGGACGTGAGCCGCTCGACGTCCGCCGGGCCCGCCGCGTGCAGGTCGTGCAGGTCGCCGCCGGCGAAGAAGGTGCGCTTGGCGGAGGTGAGCACGACGCCTGTGAGGCCCTCGGGCAGCCGGTTCAGCTCGGTCTCGAGCGCGTCCGCCCACGCGGCGGTCACGGTGTTCGCGCTCCGGCGCGGATCGTCGAAAGTGACGACGGCGACGCTGTTCTCCTCGTGCCGGACAGTCAGTGGTGCGTTCACGGTGGAATCCCCTTCGGTCACGGCGTCACACCCGCTCGACGATGGTGGCGATGCCCATGCCGCCGCCGACGCAGAGCGTCACCAGCCCGCGGCGCAGGTCGCGGCGCTCGAGCTCGTCGATGACGGTGCCGACGAGCATGGCGCCGGTGGCGCCGAGCGGGTGGCCGAGCGCGATGGCGCCGCCGTTGACGTTGACCTTCTCGTGCGGCAGCTCCAGGTCGCGCATGAAGCGCAGCGCGACCGCGGAGAAGGCCTCGTTGATCTCGAACAGGTCGATGTCGTCCACGGTGAGCCCGGCGGTGGCGAGCGCCTTGCGGGTGGCGGGGGCGGGTCCGGTGAGCATGATGGCCGGGTCCGAGCCGCTCACCGCGCCCGCCACGATCCGGGCGCGCGGGCGCAACCCGAGATCCGTTCCGACAGCGGCATTTCCGAGCACCACCAGCGCGGCGCCGTCCACGATGCCGGAGGAGTTGCCGCCGGTGTGCACGTGCTCGATCCGCTCGACCCAGTGGTACTTCTGCAGCGCGACGGCGTCGAAGTCCGCCATCCGGGCGAAGGCCGGTTTCAGCGCGGCCAGCGTCTCGACGGTGGTGCCGCGGCGCGGGTGCTCGTCGCGGGCGAGCAGTTCGACGCCGTTGCGATCCCGCACCGGGACGACGGAGCCGGCGAACCGGCCGTCGTCCCAGGCGGCCGCGGCCCTGCGCTGCGATTCCGCGGCGAAGGCGTCGACATCGGTGCGGGTGAAGTTCTCCAGGGTGGCGATGAGGTCGGCGCCGATGCCCTGCGGGACGAACCGGGTGGCGAGCGCGGTCTCCGGGTCGTTGGCCCAGGCCCCGCCGTCGGAGGCCATCGGCACCCGGCTCATGCTCTCCACCCCGCCCGCGAGCACCAGCGACTCCCAGCCGGAGGCGATCTTCTGCGCGGCGGTGTTCACCGCCTCCAGCCCGGAGGCGCAGAACCGGTTGAGCTGCATCCCGGCGACGGTGTCCGGGAGCCCGGCCGCGACCGCGGCGATCCGCGCGAGGTCGGCGCCCTGGTCGCGCAGCGGGCTCACGCAGCCGAGTACCAGGTCGTCGATGCGGGCCGGGTCGAGGGCGGGGTTGCGGTCACGCAGCGCGGTGAGCAGCCCGGTCACCAGGGTGATCGGCTTGACCCCGTGCAGCGCGCCGCCCCGGCCGCGGCCGCGCGGGGTGCGGAAGGCGTCGTAGACGGAGACGTCGTGCGGCACGGCGCTCAGCCCCGGATCGGGCGCAGGAACTCGGCGATGCCCCAGCCGCCGAGTCCGCCCGCGAAGTCGACGGTCATCTGGCCCATGCGCAGCGCGCGGTCGCCGGTGCGCTGGGTGACCGGGACGAAGTGCCTGATGCTGCCGTCGAGAACGAGCAGCGGCAGCCCCTCGGCCCGCACCAGCGCGACGTGGCGGCCCGCGTAGGTGGGCTCACCGGCGTAGTCGGTGTGCACGGTGTAGTCGGTGATCGGGTGGAAGCCGCCGTCCGGGGTCACCACGACGCCGCCGGAGGCCCGCACTCCCGAGGGCTCGAACTCGCCGTAGGCGGTGATGGCGGTGCCGTCGGCCAGCCAGGCCGCGAGCCACTCACCGGTGTAGGAGGCCCATTCGCGCGGGCCCCAGGAGTGGTCGCGGAAAGCGGTGGCGTGCTCCAGCGTCCAGGTGCGCCCACCGACCCGGATCGTGCCGCTGACGTGGCCGAACTGCTCGTAGTGGTCGCTGGCGATGGTGGACGGGCCCGGCGTGCAGTCGCCGTCGTCGTCGGTGGTGACGAAGAGCGGGGTGCCCGCGGTGAAGGTCAGCGCGATCTCGCACTCCTCCGAGGGTGCGTTCTTCAACGCCTGCCTGCCGCGGTCGGCCAGCAGCGCCGGGATCGGGAGGCGGGCCACCGTGTTCCGGTAGCTCAGCTGCACCGTGCGGGTCGGCTCCTTGACCGCGATCTCCAGGCCCGCGCTCGCGAAGCCGTCGTTGGTCTCGCTCGGCTCGCGGCCCGCCCGGAAGGCGATGGCGCCGCCGGGCAGGGTCAGCTGCACCGACGCCTCGGAGTAGCCGAGCGTGGGCCGGTTGCCGATCCGGAGCAGCCCGCCGAGCTGGGAGACCGGGTCGAGGAAGTTGACGTAGACGCTCTCGTTGTAGTTCTCGATGCCGGTGAAGCCGTGGGTCTGCTCGGCGTCGGCGCCGTACTGGCAGTTCGTGAAGCTCATGGGCCCTTCTTCGTCTCGGGTGCGGGTCTAGAACCGCTGGGCGGGGCTCGGGTCGAGCGGCGGGAACACGGCGCGGCGGCGCTCCAGGAAGGAGTTGATGCCCTCGCGGGCGTCCGGCGACCCGACCCGGGACGCGTAGGTGCGCGATTCCTCGGCGGCGGCGAGCCCGGGCAGCGGCGTGGCCCAGCTCGCGGCGAGCAGCCGCTTGGCCAGCGCCACCGAGGTGGGCGAGGTGTCGCGGGCGAACTGCGCCGCGTACTCTTGCGCGGCGGTGAGCACGTCGGCGGCGGGCACGATGCGGGTCAGGTAGCCGGCCGCGTACCCCTCGGCGGCGTCGAAGACCCGCCCGGAGAGGATCCAGTCGGTGGCCCGGCCGATGCCGACCAGCCGGGGCAGGAACCAGGACGACCCGCCCTCCGGCACCACCCCGCGCCGGGTGAAGACGAACCCGAAGCGCGCGGTGTCGCTGGCGATCCGGACGTCGGCGGCGGCGATCAGCGAGGCGCCGCCGCCCACCGCGTCGCCGTTCACCGCGGCGATCACCGGCTTCTGCATGCTGAACATGCGCTCGGTGATCCGGCCCGCCGGCTCGCGGTAGCCGGTCGGGGTGTGGCCGTCGACGTCGGCGTTCAGCGCGCGGACCAGGGTGTCCGGGCCGTCCAGCTCGGCGCCGACCGAGAAGGCCGGGCCCGCGCCGGTGAGGATCACCGCGCGCACCGCCGGGTCGCGGTCGGCGCGGTCGAGGGCGTGCCACACGTCGACCAGCATCTGGACCCGCATGGCATTGCGCCGGGCCGGGGCGTCCAGGGTCAGCACCGCGACCCCGTCCGCGACCTCCAGCCGGACCTCCTCGTACTCGCGGTCGGCCGCGAGCGTCACAGCCCGCCCCCGCAGACCAGGATCTCGCCGGTGATGTAGCTCGACTCCGGGCTGCACAGCAGGTACACCGCGCCCGCGGCCTCCTCCGCGGAGCCGGCCCGGCCGAGCGCGATCTGCTTGGTCGCGGCCTCCATGACCGCCGGGTTCACCCCGACCCTGATATCCCGGTCGGCGACCTTGATGGTCTTCTCCTCGGTGGTCACCGAGGTGAGCCTGGTGTTGATCACGCCGTAGGCCACGGCGTTCACGGTGACGTTGTAGCGGCCCCACTCCTTGGCGATCGCCTTGGTCAGCCCGACCAGCCCGGCCTTGGCCGACGAGTAGTTCGCCTGCCCGGCGTTGCCCTGCAGCCCCGAGGTCGAGGAGATGTTCACGACCTTGCGGCAGGGCACCGCGAGCCCATCGGCGCGCTCGCGCTTGACCGTCGCGCTGATCACCGGCTGCGCCGCGCGCAGGATCCGGAAGGGCGCGGTCAGGTGCACGTCGATGATGTCGTCCCACTGCTGGTCGGTCATCTTCTGGACGACGTTGTCCCAGGTGTAGCCGGCGTTGTTGACGATGATGTCGAGGCCGCCGAACTGGTCCACCGCGGTGGCGACGAAGCGGTCGGCGAACTCCGGGTCGGTGACGCTGCCGACGCAGGCCACCGCCTGACCGCCCGCCGCCTCGATCGCGGCCACCGCCTCCTTGGCCGGCTCCGGATCCAGGTCGTTGACGACCACCTTGGCGCCCTCGGACGCGAGCTTCTCGGCGACCGCGCGGCCGATGCCGCGGCCCGACCCCGAAACCAGCGCGACCCTGCCGTGCAGCCTCTGTGCGTTCACCTGATGTCTCCTCTCCGACCGGTTCGTGACCCGAGTCACGAATGTGAATACTAACTACAGTGCTCGAGGTCGTCAATGTGCATGTCATTGCAGTTGGCTCGACGTAATGTTAATTTCGAATTCGATCCAATGATGGGAGAGCGCATGAGCACCGTGTGCATCAGCGGCGTCGGCATGGTGCCGTTCGCCAAACCGGGCAAGAGCGAGACCTACGAGCGGATGGCGGCGGGCGCCGTCGCGGCCGCGCTGGCCGATGCCGGGCTGAGCTACACCGACATCCAGCAGGCGTACGCCGGTTACGTGTACGGCGATTCGACGTCCGGGCAGAACGCGCTCTACGACGTCGGGCTGACCGGCATTCCGATCGTGAACGTGAACAACAACTGCTCCACCGGCTCCTCGGCGCTGTGGCTGGCCAGGCAGGCGGTCGCCGCCGGCGCCGCGGACTGCGTGCTGGCGCTCGGCTTCGAGCAGATGCGGCCGGGTGCGCTGGTCAACGCCTTCGACGACCGGCCGAGCCCGACCGCGCGCGGCGAGGAGATCGCGCAGGCCCGGCCGGGCGGGGAGGTGCCCGCGCCCATGGCCGCGAAGCTCTTCGGCGGCGCGGGCGTCACCTACATGGAGCGCTACGACGTCGGCCCCGAGGTGTTCGGGCGGGTGTCGGTGAAGGCGCGCGCGCACGCCGGGCGCAATCCGCTCGCGGTGTTCCGCGACCCGATCGACCTGGAGCAGGTCATGTCCGCCCCGCGGATCTGGGGCCCGCTCACCCGGCTCATGTGCTGCCCGCCCACCAACGGCGCGGCCGCGGCGACCGTGTGCAGCGAGCGCTTCGCGAAGGCGCGCGGGCTGGACGCGAGCATCCGGCTGCGGGCGCAGTCGCTGGTCACCGACGGTGCGGGCACCTTCGACAGCACCGACATGATGACCGTGGTCGGCTACGACATGACCAAGCGCGCCGCCGCCGAGGTCTACGCCGAGGCCGGGGTCGACCCGCTCGACATCCCGGTGGTGGAGCTGCACGACTGCTTCAGCACCAACGAGCTCATCACCTACGAGGCGCTCGGGCTCACCCCGGAGGGCACGGCGGAGAAGTTCGTGCTCGACGGCGACAACACCTACGGCGGCCGGGTGGTGACCAACCCCTCCGGCGGGCTGCTCTCCAAGGGGCACCCGCTCGGCGCGACCGGGCTGGCGCAGTGCGCCGAGCTGGTCTGGCAGCTGCGCGGCAGCGCCGGTGACCGTTAGGTCGACGGCGCGCGAATCGCGTTGCAGCACAACCTCGGCCTCGGCGGGGCCTGCGTCGTCTCGCTCTACGAGAAGGTGACGACATGAGCGAGTCAGGCCCGGAGGCGGGAGCGGAGCGTAGCCACGGAGGGCCCTCGCTCGTACCAGGTCGACACGGCATAAGCCTCGATCAGGGGATTCTCGATGTGGTTCCGGAGCCGCTGGAGCTGACCGTGGAGCGCGGCAGGCTGCGTCAGTTCGCCGTCGCCATCGGCGAGACCGACCCCGTCTACCGGGATCGCGACGCTGCCCGCGCGGCCGGGCACCCGGATGTACTGGCCCCGCCCACCTTCCTGTTCGGCCTGGAGCTGGAGAACTCCGACGTCTTCGGCGATCTCGCCAGGCACGGCGTCGAGCTGGGCCGGGTGCTGCACGGCGAGCAGACCTTCCGCTACCGCGCCGCCGTGCACGCGGGCGACGTGCTGCGCTTCACCAGCCGCTACATCGCCGCCTATTCGAAGGCGGGCGGCGCGCTGGACTTCCTGGTCCGGCGCACCGAGGTGACCAGGGACGGCGACCCGGTCGCCGAGCTCGAGAGCGTCACCGTCATCCGGAACGGAGGGAACCCCGCATGACCGACGTACCTTCGCTGAAGGCCGGGCCGATCACCCGGACCACGCTGGCGCTCTTCGCCGGCGCCTCCGGCGACCACAACCCGATCCACATCGATATCGACGCCGCCCGCGAATCCGGCGTGGACGACGTCTTCGCGCACGGCATGCTCTCCATGGCCTACCTGGGCCGCGCGCTCACCGACGCGTTCCCGCAGAGCAGGCTGGTGGAGCTCGCCACCCGCTTCACCGCGATCACCCCGGTGCTCGCCGAGCCGGTGATCACCGCGGTGCGGACCGGCACCGAAACCGACGCGAACGGAACGGAACTCACGCGCCTCGCGCTCACCGCGACACTCACCGACGGCACCGTCACCCTGCGCGGCCACGCGCTGATCGCCGGGTCGGAGACCGCAGGCACCGGAGCGGGCGCGTGACCGCGAGCGACACTCCCGGACGCGCCGTCGTGATCGGCGGCGCGTCCGGGATCGGGGCGGCCATCGTGCGCGCGCTCGTCGCGGATGGCGCGCCGGTGACGGTCGCCGACCGCAATATCGCCGACGCGCAGGCGCTCGCCGACGAACTCGGCGTGCAGGCCGCCGCCGTGGACGTCACCGACGAGGACTCGGTCGGCGCACTCTTCGCCGCCGTCCCCGGCCCGGTCGACTTCGTCGTGAACACCGCGGGCATCAGCGTCCTCGGGCTGCTCACCGAACTGCCCGCGCACAAGTGGCGCCGCGTGCTCGACGTCTGCCTGACCGGCGCGTTCCTCACCGTCAAGCACGCCGCGCCCCGCCTCGCCGACGGCGGCTCCATCGCCGTCCTCTCCTCGCTGAACGCCCGCCAGCCCGGCATCGGCATGGGCGCCTACTGCTCGGCCAAGGCCGGGCTCGGCATGCTCGTCCAGGTCGCCGCGCTCGAACTCGCCCCGCGCGGCATCCGGGTGAACGCCATCGCCCCCGGCCTGGTGCACACCCCCCTCACCGCCGCCTCGCTCCAGCTCCCCGGCCTCGAGGCCGACTACCTCGCCAACACCCCGCTCGGCCGCACCGGCACCCCGGAGGAGATCGCCGACGCCGCGCTCTACCTGCGCCGCGCCGCCTGGCTCACCGGCGAAACCCTCGACCTCAACGGCGGAGCGCACCTCATGCGCTACCCCGACGTCCACCGCGCGCTCTCGAAGGAACCGACATGAGCTCATTCACCGGACAGGTCGCCCTGATCACCGGCGCCGCCCGCGGCCAGGGCCGCAACCACGCGCTCCGCCTCGCCGAACAGGGCGCCGACATCATCGCCATCGACATCTGCCGACCCATCGACACCGTCGTCTACCCCACCGCCACCCCGGACGACCTCGCCGAGACCGTCCGCCTCGTCGAGGCCACCGGCCGCCGAATTCTCGCCTTCGAGGCCGATATTCGCGATCTCGCCGCGCTCCGGCAGGCCGCCGACGCCGGCGTGGCCGAGCTCGGCAGGCTCGACATCGTGATCGCCAATGCCGGGATCTCCAGCATGGCGCCCACGCTGGAGATGTCGGACGAGATGTGGACGACCATGGTCGACATCAACCTCACCGGCCAGTGGCGCACGGTCCGCGCCGCGGTGCCGCACATCGTCGCCGGCGGGCGCGGCGGGTCGGTGGTGCTGGTGAGTTCGCTCGCCGCGCAGGCGACCAACGAGAACATGGCGCACTACAGCGCCGCCAAGAGCGGGCTGGTCGGGCTCATGCGGGTGCTCGCCAAGGAGCTGGCGCCGCAGAGCATCCGGGTGAATACCGTGCACCCGACCACGGTCGCCACCGACATGATCCGCAACGACGCCACCTACCGGCTGTTCCGGCCGGATCTGGAGGCGCCGACCCGGGCCGACTTCGAGGAGGCGGCGCGGACATTGAACAAGTTGCCGGTGGCGGCACTGGAGTCCGAGGACATCACCAACGCCGTGCTCTACCTCGTGGGCGAGTCGGGGCGGTACGTCACTGGAACCCAGCACATCGTGGATGCGGGCGGGCGGCTCTGACCGCGCCGCGACCGATGCCGTCCGCGAGTTCAACGCCGCTGCGAAAGTGTGGCCTTCAGAATGCGATATCGAGCTGCGGAGACTCCGAAATTCGGCTCTGGACAACGATTTCGGCCCGTGCTCTGATCGATGAATGACGGACGCCATTCCACCCGAGCGACACCCCGTCCAGCCCCCGCCACCGCCTGCCCGCCGCTCCAATCGGCGGGCAGTGGTGGCGCTGGTCTGCGGTGGCTTGGCGTTCTTGCTCGCAGGGAACAACGCCGTGACCCCGTTGCCGATCGATGCCTCCCTCAGCTATGCGCTGAGTTTCTACTTCGCACCGCTGCCGCTGATCGGCATCGCGATCGCGGCGGGCTACTCCGGAAGTATTCGCGCGCGGAGCACCGGACGCGGACAGGTACCCGCTGTCATCGGCCTCTCCCTCGGGCTGGTGGCGCTCGGCTTCGTCGCACTGAGCATGATCACTGTGATCGAAGTCTTCGCCTGACGGTCGGCACGGATGCCTTCGGGTACCTGCACGGCGTCGTCGGCGTGGCACACTGCTGGACGTGCAACAGCCCGGCGGCATGAACAAGGTCGTGATACTCGGGCGCGGCGAGGCGGGGAAATCCACCCTCGCCGCACGGCTCGGCACTGCCACCGGTCTGCCGGTCGTCGAACTCGACAAGCACTTCTGGCCCGCCGATCTCACGCCGATCCACCAAGACCGATGGGCGGCCGTCCAGCGACAGCTCATCGCCGCCGACCGCTGGATACTCGACGGCGATCTCGGCCCCTACGACGTCCTCCCGGTGCGGCTGGCCGCCGCCGACACCGTCATCGTCCTGGACTTCCCGCTCCGGCGCTGCGCCTGGCGCGCCGCTCGCCGCTCCCGCGAGAACCTCGCGTTCTGGCGCTGGCTGCTCGGCTACCGCAGGCGAAGCCTGCCGATCGTCCTTGCCGCCATCGCCGAGCACGCCGGGGCAGCCGACGTCCACCGACTGCGCAACCCGCGCGAGGTCGACGAATTCCTGTCCCGCGCGAGCACGAAGGACACCGGGACACCCCCGCGCGGATGACCGGCCGCCCGAGCGACCGGCCATCCCCGTCGATCACGCGGGCACGTGATGCGTCGGGGAGGACATCTCCGGCCCCTAAGGCGGCTCTACCAGGTGATCGACCGCTGCTGTCGCGTCCTCGGCGTCACCCGGCAGAACTACTACAAGGCCAAATGCACCCCGACCTCGTCGCGGCAGTTACGGCGCCAGTGGCTCACCGGACTGATCCGTGAAGTCCACGTCTTCTCTCGCGGAACTTACGGCTACCGCTGCCTGCAAACGCACCCAGCACTGATCCGGCGATCCGCCGGTGCATCCCGTATCTCGCGTGAGTTCAGTACCTCTGTCGCGACGTATCCGGTGTCACCCGGCCGGCCTCGATCAACATTTGGAAGGCCGCTGCCTTCCGGGCACAGTCTTCAAGCCGGCAGTTCCGATGTACCTGCATTTCGCGGTGGGCGTCATCGACACCGAACGGACTCTCCGGCGCATCGTGCGTCCAGGAATGCGGCCGAATTCTCGGTCGCGCGCCGTCTTCCGATGCGGATACTGACGCAGGCCCAGAGGTCGTGGATGCAGGATCGCTGCCAGGCGCCGGCCCGGTTGTCCTCGAACTGCCGGCCTCGGGCGAACGAACCGCCAGCAGCATCGCCACCGACAGCACTCCGATCGTCCCAACCCCAGCCGCGCCGGCCAGACAAATCGTTGCCCATGTGAACATGACGGATCTCCCCCCTTACTGCGGCTTCGTCGCATCGGGGATCAGACGCCCAGCCGCGATCAGCGCATTCAACGCAGCAGCCTTTCGCGCACAACGTCTGGCCCGGCAGGCCATATGGAATTGCATGATCCGGTGCGCCTGTTCGACGCGGAGCGGCGAGATCGGTGTGGCGTGGGCTTCCTGACGCGTCATAGCGATGAGGTGGTACATGGCAAGCGAATTCGTGGTCACCGGAATCCTCCGTGGCGGAACAACCGAAATGAGCGGTGGTACCCGGCACCGGGGGCGTTTCGCCACCGGCCTGCCACTCTGGCGAGCTGGTGCGCCGGACGGGGGTCCAGGCGTCAGCCCGGTGCCGGGTACCGCTTTCGACTCTGGCTCACAGGGGGTTTGGCCCGGACTGGGTGTTTGTTGGGGTACTGTTGGCCTCGGGTGGGGATTTGTCCAGGTCAGGACGATAAAAGTAGGCAGAGGGCGATGGTACGAGGGCGGGAATGGACCGGCTTTGAAGCAGCCGCATTGCAGGAGGCCATGAGGAAGTCGGTCCGTGACTTTGCGGCCCTGCTCGGCGTGGATACCACCACGATCGCCAACTGGCGCAGCGGCCTGAGCACGGTTGTCCCGCGTTCCAACACTCAGGCGATTCTGGATACGACCTACCAGTCGCGGGCATCCGAAAACGACCGGGCCAGGTTCGAGCAAATCGTGGCCGAAGGCGAAGCGGTGTGGCGGGATCGACACCGTGCGCTGGAAAACAATCGCTCGGTGCGGCTCGCGCCTGCCGCGGCTTCACCGCTGGACGTCACCGTCGGCGATCTCGACGCGCCAGCACCTGTCGACCCTGGTGTCTCCGATGAATTGCTCGCCGTGCTCAGCCGTATTCAAAAGCTGAGCCGCACCATCGATCTCGACGTAGTCGACCAACTGCACGGCAGTACATACCGGACTATCGCCCACTACGAGATGCTCGATCCGGCCACACTGGTCGCGCCGCTCAGGAAGCAGCGTGCCTGGCTCGCTGAACTGATCGATGACTGTGGGCATCCAGCAACACGGAGCCGACTGTACGAGATCGCCGGCATGACCTCCGGCTTGCTCGGCTACATCGGAGTTGGCTGTGCTCATTTCTCGCTCGCACGGGCCTACTGCCAGGAGTCCTACCAGCTCGGTGACTACGCGCAGGACGAGAATCTGGCGGCGTGGGCACGCGGGATGCAAAGCTTCTGCGAATACTATGCGGGTCGATTCGAGACGGCACTGCACTACGCAGAGGACGGCCTTGCACGAACTTCGGCCGAACCCCAGGGCGTTCGGCTGGCGATCAATGGCGTTGCCCGTGCGAGCGGCAAGCTCGGCGATGTCGACGGCGTGCACCGTGCGGTCGATAAGGCATACGAACTGTTGCCGGGGACTGACACGCCGCTGGGAGTGCCGTCCAGTATCTCGCTGGAGAGCTACAGCCCGGCACAGATCGCGGGTAACGCCGCCACGGCCTACCTGTCGCTGGCGAAGCCGGCCCGGGTCGAGCACTACGCTGTACTGGCTCTGTCGGAGATGAGCGACGAGAATTCTCCGTGGGGCCGTGCGCTGGTGATGATCGACGTGGCACGGTCGCATGTCCTCAGTGCGGATGCTGATCTGGACGCCGCGGTAGCTGTCATGCACGAAGCGCTGACGCCGACGCGCGGTAAGCTCATGCTGCAAGTTCAGCGGCGGGGCGCCGAGTTCGTGCAGGACGCCGCTGCGCGGTGGGGAACGACTCCGGAACTGCGGTCGGTGGAAGACGTGTTGGCAAGCGGCCACGAGGAGCGATGACGAGTACGACCGACGATGCGCGCCTGCACCTGCGTGAAGGGCACACCGGCCCGCTTGGCCACTACTGGTTCCTGACCTTCGAGGACGCGCCGGAACTTCATGCGCTGACGAAGACCTGCCAGCAGGCGATCGATCCGGCCTTCTTCGATGCGACACCGGTCGACGGACTTCATCTCACGCTCGATCGAATCGCCAACGACGGCGCCAGCACCCCGGAGCAGCGCGCATCCATCGCGGAAGCAGCCCGGCTGGTCTGTGGTGAGCGGGCACCGGTCACGCTCACGTTCGACCAGCTGTCCAATCTTCGCGGTGCGGTTGGATTCGCCGTCTCGCCCGCCGAATCTGTCCATTCCCTTCGCGACACGCTACGGGCGGCGACACTCTCCGTCTTTCCTGATGCACGGGTGAAAGACTCGTCGTCCCCACCTCACGTCACCATCGCCTACCCGATCTTCGAGGAGCTACAGGCGCGAGCAGCGGCAACCGCGGAGGCGATGAACGCGACGATCGAGGGGATCGATGTCGCGGTGTCGGAGGTCATGATGGTGGCACTGGAGCAGCGCGGGCGCTTGTACTCGTGGCAAGTGGTGGAGCGGGTTCCGCTCAGCATCACAAATTAAAGTCGCCACGTTCGCACCGATCGAGTCCGGTGGGGCGGGCTTCGGCGGTCTCGACGACCGTCGGATGATCGTTCGCCCCGACATCGAGCACGGGCTTACGAGCTGACGCGGAGATGGCCGGCCGCCGACGCGACCGGCCATCTCCGGAGAGATCACGCAGGTACGTGATGCGTTCCGAACACCCGCTCGTGGTAGGTCAGCGGCGCGGCGGACGCGGTGTCGACCGCATACACCTCCCCCACCACCAGCACGTGATCCGCGGCAACCACCGTCTGCGCCACCCGGCAGGCGAACCACCCGGGCGCCCCGTCCAGGCGCGGCACCCGATCCGCCCCCGACCACGAAATCCCGGCGAACTTGTCCGCCCCCTTGCGGGCGAACCTCCCGGCCAGCTCCGACTGCCCGTGCCCGAGGATGTTCACCCCGAACTCGCCGCTCACCGTGATCACCGCCAGCAGATCCGACCCGCGGTCCAGACTGACCAGCAGCGACGGCGGGCTCGCCGAGAGCGAGGCGAAGGCGCTGACCGTGGTCCCGTGCGGGCGGTCACCGTCCATCGCCGTCACCACCGCCACGGGCGTGCACACCGCAGCCATCGCGTCCTTGAACGCACCGGCCAGGTCGGCCGACATCAGACCGCGGCCGGCACGCGCACCGGAATGCCGAGCTTGCTCAACTCCGGAATCACCTTCTCGGCGAAGAGCCGCATGCTGGCCTCGGCCTTGCCGTGATCCAGCCCGCCGCAGGAGAAGCCGCAGTTCTGGTCGTAGTCGCCGAACGCCTCGTACCGCTCGGCAATCCGCTGCACCAGCTGCGCGGGGGTGCCGCTGAGCTGCGCTGCCCAGTACCCCTCGGCCGCCGCCTCCTTGCCAGCGGCGACGATGCCGTCGGCCATGGCGGCGTAGTTCTGGTACCCGCTGATGTTGTCGAAGTGGCCCGCCTTGTCCAGCCCGTAGTGCGCGGTGGTCAGCGCGAAGTGGGTGTAGATGGCCTGCTTGGAGGTGGCCTCGCACTCGACCGGGTCCTCCGAGCAGTACACCGAGTCCGACAGCACCACGCGCGGCGGCTCGCCGTCGTGGTGCTTGCGGTACTCCTCGCGGTAGGCGGCGAAGTCGGCGGCGTGCACCTCGATCGGGAACTGGGCGAAGGAGGCGATGGCGGTGCCGCGCTGGGCGGCGGTGGCCCGCGACTCCGGCGACATGGCGATGCTCACCACGTCGCGGTTGGCGATGGCCTTGACCGGCCCCGGCCGGATCGGCGCCGCCTTCTGGGTGTAGAACTCGCCGCTGTGCTCCATGGTGCCGGTCTTCAGAGCGGCCAGGATCATGTCCAGGCTCTCCTCCATGCGGCCGCGGGCCTCGCCCATGTCGATGCCGAAGGTGTCGTACTCGATCTTCGACAGCCCGCGCCCGACGCCGAGCTGCACCCGGCCGCCGGAGAGGTTGTCCAGCAGCGCGACCTTCTCCGCGACCCGCAGCGGGTCGTTCCACGGCAGGATGGCGCCGCCGGTGGTGAGCGTGATCCGCTCGGTCTTGGCGGCCAGGTAGGAGAGCACCGCGAAGTTGTCGGGGCACATGGAGTACGGGCCGTCGAAGTGGTGCTCGACGCACCAGATCCCCTCGAACCCGAGCGGCTCGGCCAGCTCCGCGAGCGCCATCTCGCGGCGGTAGAACTCGGCATCGCTCAGCTCGGGCGACTTGCCGGTGAAGAACATCTGGTAGGTGACCTTCATGGGGGGTGACTCCTTACAGAAACGGGATTTCAGGCCTGGATGTGCTTCTTGACGAAGGCGCCCGCCTCGTCGAGCGCCTGCGCGCCCTCGGGGAGGATCGAGGCGAACAGCGTCCAGACGTGGCACATGTCGTCGTAGACGGAGAGCTCGGCGGTGCCGCCCGCGGCGTTCACCTTCTCGGTGAGCCGGCGCGAGTCGTCGAGCAGGACTTCGGCCGAGCCGACCAGCGCCAGGACCGGCGGCAGGTCGTGGAGCTCGGCGAAGAGCGGGGAGGCCAGCGGGGTGCGCTCGTCCTGGCCCTGTAGGTAGGCGGCGCCGAGATCGGTGATCGAGGCGTTGGAGACCGCGATATCGGTGGCCGCGTTGGACTGGATGCTCGCGCCGCTGCGGGAGAAGTCGAGCAGCGGGGAGATGAGCACCGCGGCGGCGGGCAGCGGGGCGCCGCGGTCGCGCAGGGAGACCAGGGTGGCCACGGCGAGACCGCCACCGGCGGAGTCGCCGCCGAACGCCACCGCGCCGTACTGCTCGAGGACGGCGGTCGCCACCAGCACCGCGTCGTCGACGGCTGCGGGGTGCTTGTGCTCCGGGGCCCGGCGGTAGTCCGGCAGGATCACGGTGACCCCGGCGGCCCGGGAGAGCCCGTGCGCCATCTCGGCGAACGCCCGTGCGCTGCCGAGCACATAGCCGCCGCCGTGGAACCAGACCAGCACCCGGTCGGTCGCCGCGCCCGCCGCGGTCACGGTCACGGTCGGCACCCCGGCGACCTCGCCCTCGGTGACCGTCGCACTCTCCGGCACCGGGAACTGCAGGAGCAGAGCGTCGTAGCTCGCCCGCAGGTCCTCGATCGAGGCATCGGTCGCGTCGGGGAACCCGTCGACATACATCTTCTCCACCCGGGCCAGCGGGTCGGTACGCGCCATCGGACTTCCTCTCGGATCTCTGTCGGTAACGGCACCCCCGCGCTCTGCCGTGTGACGACGGTAACATAGTCACGATTAACATTTGAAGGGCTTTCTCGGAGTTTTTCGCTGACTAGCGCGCTCAATCGCATCGTTGACATCCGATATTGCCAAAGTTAGCGTTAACTCAATCGTGCGCGGTGCGCACTCCCCTCCGATGCCGGGACGACCATGCGACGTGACCTCTTCGACGCGGACCACGAGGCCTTCCGCGCCTCCTTCCGCGCCTTCCTGGCGGCCGAGTTCGTGCCGCACCTCACCGGGTGGGCGGCCGCGGGCATCGTGCCGCGCGAGATGTTCGCCCGTGCGGGCGAACTCGGATTCACCGGCATGCAGAGCCCGGAGAAGTACGGCGGCGGCGGGGCCGGCGACTTCCGCTTCAACGTGGTGATCGCCGAGGAGATCGCGGCCGCGCACCTGGGTGGTGCGGGCACCGGGCTCGGCGCGCACAACGACCTGGTGCTCCCCTACCTGGAGACGCTCACCGACGACGAGCAGAAACTCCGCTGGCTGCCCGGCGCCGCCACCGGGCAGCTGATCGCCGCGGTGGCGATGACCGAGCCGGGCACCGGGTCGGACCTCTCCGGGATCGCCACCACCGCGGTGCGCCAGACCGTCGACGGGGTGCCCGGCTACCGGGTGAACGGGCGAAAGACGTTCATCTCCAACGGGATCAATGCCGACCTGGTGGTCACCGTCGTCCGCACCGGCGGCGGCAGGCACGACGGGCTCTCGCTGCTGGTGATCGAGCGCGACATGCCCGGCTTCGAGCGCGGCCGCAATCTGGACAAGCTCGGCCAGCACGCCCAGGACACCGCCGAACTCGTCTTCGACGACGTCTTCGTGCCCGAGACGAACCGGCTCGGCGCCGAGGGGGCCGGGTTCGAGCTGCTGCAGCAGAACCTGCCGCAGGAGCGGCTCGCCATCGCGGTGCACGCGACCGCCTGCACCCGCGCGGTGCTGGAGCTGACCCTGCGCTACGTGCGCGAACGCACCGCCTTCGGCACCCCGATCGGCAGGTTCCAGGCGACCAGGTTCGCGCTCGCCGAGCTCGCCACCGAACTCGACCTGGCCCAGTGCTTCGTCGACACCTGCGTGCGCGAGCACAACGCGGGCGAGCTCACCGCCGTCGACGCGGCCAAGGCCAAGTGGTGGTGCACCGAACTGCAGGGCCGCGCGGCCGACCGCTGCGTGCAGTTGCACGGCGGCTACGGCTACATGGCCGAGGAGCCGGTCGCGCGGGCCTTCGCCGACGCCAGGGTCACCCGGATCTACGGCGGGACCACCGAAATCATGAAAGAGATCGTCGGCCGCGGCCTCGGGCTGTGAGCCGGGAGGAGGAGCGCGCCATGCGCATCGGGACAGTACTGGAGTTCGGGCGGCCGATGGCCGAGGTCGCCGAGGAGGTCGCCGCCTGGGAGCGGGCGGGGCTGGCCTCGGTCACCGTCGGCGAGGCCTACACCTTCGACGCGGTCACCCAGCTCGCCTACCTCGCGGCCCGCACCGAGACGATCGAGATCGCCACCGGCGTGCTGCCGCTGGACACCCGGACCCCGACCCTGATCGCCATGACCGCGGCCGGGCTGGACCACGTGGCGGCGGGGCGGGCCCGGCTCGGGCTCGGCTCCTCGGGGCCGCAGGTGGTGGAGGGGTTCCACGGGCTGCCCTTCGACGGGGTGCTCGGTAAGACCAGGGAGACCATCGATATCTGCCGGGCGGTGTGGCGCCGGGAGACGCTGCGGCACCAGGGCAGGCACTACCGGATTCCGCTCGACCCCGAGCGCGGCACCGGGCTCGGCAAACCGCTCAAGCTCATCAATCACCCCGTGCGCCCGGGTATTCCGATCTCGATCGCGGCGCTCGGCCCGCGCATGGTCGAGCTCACCGCCGAACTGGCCGAGGGCTGGGAGCCGATCTTCTTCCATCCCGAGCGCGCCGAGCAGGTCTGGGGTGCGGCGCTGGCCGCGGGGAAGGCGAAGCGCGCGGAGACGCTGCCGCCGCTGGAGATCATCGCCCGCGCGCCGCTCGCGGTCACCGACGGCGATCCGGCACCGCTGCTGAACGCCGCCAAGCCGCAGCTCGCGCTCTACATCGGCGGGATGGGCTCGCGCGAGCAGAACTTCTACAACCGGCTCGTCGCCGCCTACGGCTTCGCGGGCGAAGCCGCCGAGGTGCAGGAGCACTTCCTCGCCGGGCGCACGAAGGAGGCGGTCGCTGCGGTGCCGGACGAGCTGGTCCGGGCCACCACCCTCATCGGCGACCCCGCGCACCTTCGCGCACGGTTGCACGCGCTGCGCGCGGCCGGCGTGTCCCTGGTGAACGTCACCCCGATGGCCACCGACCCCACCGAACGCCTCGACGCCGTCCGCACGGTCGTCGCCATCGGCAAGGAGATCTCGTGAGCAGCCTGCTCGACCCCGCCCCCGCCGTCGACCCCGGCGAGCTGCGCCGCGCGCTCGAGTCGGCGAACGTCCCGTGCCTGCTCGGCGTGCTGTTCCAGCTCACCGGGGACCGGCGCTGGCTCGGCGAGCCGTACCGGGTGGCCCGCACCGTCGGCTTCGAGGACCTGGACGACGGCGGGCTGCCCGCCGAGCGCGCCGCGGAGGTGCGGGCGGCCGCGGCCGACGCGGTGACCGCGTGGTCGGCGGGCACGCCTGCCGTGCATCCGGAGCCGGGCCCGGCCGAGCTGGTCGAGCTCATGAGCGCGGTCATGGGCGAGCCGATTCCCGAGACGTACGCGCCGCTCGCGGCCGAGCAGCTGGGGTTCACCCCGTTCGTGCCGGAGGACGTCTCGTCCCGGCTGCCGACCGGGTTCTCGGTGGTGGTGGTCGGCGCCGGGTTCTCCGGGCTCGCCGCCGCGGTGCACCTCGAGCGGGCGGGCATCCCGTTCCGGGTGCTGGAGCGCAACGACCGGCCCGGCGGCACCTGGTTCGAGAACCGGTATCCCGGTGCGCGCGTGGATATCCCGAGCAATCTGTACTCGTACTCGTTCTTCCCGCGGGACTGGAGCGAGAACTTCGCCAGGCGGGACGAGATCGTCGGCTACATCGACGACCTGATCGACCACTTCGAGCTGGCGCCGCACCTGGAGTACGGGGTCGCCGTCGAGCACGCGGAGTGGGACGCCGCCGCGAACGAGTGGGTCGTCACCACCGCCACCGAGACCATCCGCTGCACCGCGCTCATCACCGCCGCCGGACTGCACAGGACCCCGAACATCCCCGACTTCACCGGGCTCGCCGACTTCACCGGCGAGGTGGTGCACTCCGCGCGCTGGCCGGAGGGCACCGAGGTCGCGGGCAAGCGGGTCGCGGTGGTCGGTGCGGGGGCCAGCGCCATGCAGCTGGTGTGCGCCGTCGCCGACGAGGCCGAGCGGCTCGTGGTGCTGCAGCGCGAACCGCACTGGATCGCGCCGAACGAGCACTACTTCCTGCCGCAGCCGGAGGCGCGGCACCAGCTCTTCCGGCAGGTGCCGTTCTACCGGGCCTGGTTCCGGTTCCGGTTGTACTGGCTCTACACCGAGCGCACCTACGCCGCGCTGCGCGTCGACCCGAAGGCGGCGGCGAAGGGCAAGCGGGTCAGCTCGCTCAACGACGCCTTCCGCGGCTTCTTCACCCGCTACCTGGAGACCCAGCTCGGCGACCGGGCCGATCTCATCGCCAAGGCCACGCCGGAGCACCCGCCCTTCGGCAAGCGGCTGCTGCTGGACAACGGCTGGTTCGCCACCCTGCGCCGCCCGCACGTCAGCCTGGTCACCGACGGCATCGACCACCTGACCGAGCGGGCACTGGTCACCCCGTCCGGCGAGACGCACGAGATCGACACCCTCGTGCTCTGCACCGGCTTCCAGCAGCAGCGCTTCCTGCATCCGCTGCGGCTGCGCGGGCGCGACGGGCTCGAGCTGCGCGAATCCTGGGGCGACGACGACGGCCGCGCCTACCTGGGCATCACCGCGCCACACTTCCCGAACCTGTTCTTCCTCTACGGCCCGAACACCAACCCGCCCGGCGGCAGCTACCTGGTGACCGCCGAGGCGCAGGTGCGCTACGTGGTCGAGCTGCTCACCCGCATGGTCCGCGACGACCTCGCGGCCGTCGAGGTGCGGCCGGAGGTCTACGAGCGGTACAACGCCGAGCTCGACGCCGCCAATGCCGCCATGGTCTACGCGCAGGACGGGGTGCGGAACTACTACCGCAACAGCTCCGGCCGCGTCGTCACCAACTCCCCCTGGGCCGTCCCGGACTACTTCGCCCGCACCGCCCACCCCGACCTCACCGATTTCCACCTCACCGAAGGACACCGCCATGGCTAGACTCACCGGCCGCACCGCCATCGTCACCGGCGCCACCCTCGTCGACCCCGGCGGACTGAACATCGGCGGTGCCACCGCCGCCGCCTTCGCCGCCGAGGGCGCGCGCGTGGTCCTCGCGGATATCGATATCGACGGCGCCCAGGCGCTGGCGAAGCAGCTCGAAGCCGAGCACGGGTCCGGGGTGGCGCTCGCCGTGGAGACCGATCTGCGCTCCGAGGAGCAGATCGCCGCCCTGGTCGAGACCACCGTCTCCACCTTCGGCGGGCTGCACCTGCTGATGAACGTCGCCGGCGTCTTCCCCGGCGGCGACGGCGAGGTCGCGACCATGCCGATCGAGGTGTGGGACGACGTCATGGCGGTGAACCTGCGCAGCGCCCTGCTCACCACCAAACACGCCCTCCCGCATCTGCGGTCGGGCGGCGGGTCGATCGTGAACACCTCCTCCACGCACGCCTTCGCCGGCGACACCAGCCTCACCGGCTACGGCTGCACCAAGGCCGCGCTGCTCGCGCTCACCGCCTACACCGCGACCCAGTACGGGCCGGAGGGCGTGCGCTGCAACGCCATCTGCCCCGGGACCACCCGCACGCCCCCGGCCCGGAACCTGCCGCCCGCCATCACCGACATCTACCGGCGGCACACCCCGTCGCCCGACCTGAACGGCCCGGCCGAGCTGGCGCAGGTGTACCTGTTCCTCGCCTCGGACGAGTCGCGCGGGATCAACGGGGAGACGATCCGGGTGGACGGCGGGCTGCTGGCGCACCAGCCGTTCGTCCCCGATATGCGGGCGCTCGCCGCCACCACCGCGGGAACGCAGGCGTGACGCTCCGTCGACCCGGACAGCTGTTCGCGGTCGCCCGTCCGGAGCGCCGCGGAATCGACGAAGGCCACGCACCCTCGATGGTGCGTGGCCTTCTCGGTTCCCCTGATCGCCGACGGGTTACGCCGGACTTCGGCGCGGCGGGGACGGCGTCCGGTGCGACTCCTGCGGCCAGTACCGATCCCGCAGCGTCCGCTTGTACAACTTCCCTGTCGGCAGCCGCGGCATCTCCTCGATGAAGTCGAAGGAGCGCGGGCATTTGAACCGGGCCAGGTGCTCCTGGCAGAACGCCCGCAGCCGTTCGGCCAGCTCCGGCGAGGCCCCGTCCGGGTCGAACGGCTGGATCACCGCCTGCACCGCCTCGCCGAAATCCTCGTCGGGGACGCCGAACACGGCCGCGTCCATGACCTCGGGGTGCGTGACGAGCAGGTTCTCGATCTCCTGCGGATAGATGTTCACCCCGCCGGAGATGATGACGAACGCCTGCCGGTCGGTCAGGAACAGGTACCCGTCCTCGTCCAGGTAGCCGATGTCGCCGATCGTGGACATGGTGCCGCCGGGGTCGCGGGCCTCGGCGGTCTTGCCCGGATCGTTGAGGTACTCGAACGAGCTGTTGCCGCCCCGGAACCAGATGTCCCCCGGGGTGCCGGGCGGCTGCGGATCGCCGCTCTCGTCCAGGATGACGATCTCGCCGAAGAAGGCGCGGCCGACGGTGCCGGGGTGTGCCAGCCACTCCTCCGGCGTGCAGCCGCAGGTGCCGTTGGCCTCGGTGCCGCCGTAGTACTCGTAGATCACCGGCCCCCACCAGTCGAACATGTCCTGCTTGACCTGGCGCGGGCACGGCGCGGCGCCGTGTACCGCCACCTCGAGCGTCGAGTGGTCGTACCGGCCGCGGACCTCGGCGGGCAGCTTCAGCAGCCGGGAGAACATGGTCGGCACCACCATCGTGTGCGTCACCCGGAACTCCGCCAGCAGCGCGAGGAACGCCTCCGCGTCGAACCGCTCCATGACGATATGCGTTGCGCCGAGCCGCAATCCGATGGAGATCGTGGACTGCGGGCCCGAGTGGTAGAGCGGCGCCGGGGAGAGGAACACCATCCCCTCCCGCATGTGGAACAGCCGCTTGCCCATCTCCTCGATGCCGAGCTGGGTGTCCGGCGCGACATCGGGCAGCTGCCGCTTGACCGCCTTGGGCCGCCCGGTGGTGCCGGAGGAGTAGAACATCGGCGTGCCGAGCCGCTCGCGCTCGACCGGCGTCACCGGGTAGCCCGCGAGCACCGTCGCGAAGTCCAGGAACGGCGGCTCGGCGCCGTCCACCATGAGCCAGTGCTCGACGTCCGGGCACAACCCGGGAAGTCTTCGCGCCACCTCGGCTTTCGCGGTGCTGCTGATCACGACCTTCGCGCCGCAGTCGCGGACGATGTAGGCCGCCTCCTCCGCGGCGAGGAACGAGTTCACCGGCGTGTAGTACAGGCCGGTGCGTTCGGCGGCGGCCATGGTCACGATCAGCTCGAGGTGGTTCTCAATGAAGATCGCGATCGGGTCGGTGCGGCGCAGGCCGATGGCGCGGAAGTGGTGGGCGAGCCGATTGGCCCGCTCGTCCAGTTGCCGGTAGGTGAGCGTCTCGCGAGTACCGGCCATGATGATCGCGGGCCGGTCGGGGTGCTCGGAGACGAGTCGGCCGGGGTACATGTCGCGGCTCCTCGCTAGCTGTGATCCAAGTCTCTCGAGTGAATGTAAACTTTGATCCCCTCTTGAGTCAATAGCGCCATTTACTGCACAGATACTGCCTACTGTTAGTATTCACTCCGACACTTGAGGGGACTGGATGACACGGCGCAGTACACAGATCATGCGGGCGGCCGCGGTGCTGTTCCGCGACGCCGGGTACCGCGACGTGAGCATCGACGAGGCGCTCGGCCACACCCGATCCGCGCTCGCGGCCGCCGGGCCCGACCTCAACGACGGCGGCCTCGAGCTGCTCTCGCTGGCCCCGCTCTCGCTCTTCGGCAACACCCCCGAGATCCGCGTCGGGCTGGACGACGCGCGGCCGGCCGCGGTGCAGGGCGCGCGCGCCCGCGCGGTGGTGGGCTGCGCGCTGCCCGGCGGCGCCGGAGCCGCGACACCGCGGGCGGCCGAACGCACCCCCGCCGGGCGCCGGGAACGCCCGACCAAGACGCTGATCCTGCGGGCCATCCTCGAACGCGGCGCCGAGGGGCTGCTCTACGTCACCGCGGTCGCGCTCGCGGTGATCGGCGTCGTCACCGACCTCTCCCCGACCGGCCGCGGCCGCACCCGCCCGGACATCGACGCCGAGCGGCGAGTCCTCGCGCACGCCATGCTGACTCCGGCCGCGGCGGAATGCGAAACTGGAGCGATGACCGAGCCCACCGAGCGACGCTGATGGCCCGCCCCGCCGACACCGCCCCGGCGCCCGCGCGCCGCGGCCGCCGCGCCGACCAGATCGCGGCCGCCGCCGGTGAGCTCTTCCGCACGCTCGGCTACCAGAACGTCGGCATCGACCAGATCGGCGCCGCGGTCGGGCTCACCGGGCCCGCGGTCTACCGGCACTTCAAGGGCAAGAACGCCATCCTGGTCGCCGCGCTCATGCGGCAGGTGGCCATGGTCGACGAGCTCGCCATCCGCGCCGACACCGCGGGCGGCACCCCGCGGCAGCGCTTCGACCTGCTGCTCGACGGCCTCGGCGATCTCACCGCGCACCACGACGAGGCCACCCTGTGGCGTCGCGAGCAGCGGCACCTGGAACCGGCGCAGCGCGCGGTCTTCGAGGAGAACTTCGTCCAGGTGACCGCGCGGATCGCGGACGGCATCCGCGGCATCCGCCCCGAGCTGCCCGCACCCGACGCGGAGCTGCTCGGCTTCGCCGTCCTCACGATGTACTCCAACACCAGTGGCATCCGCGGCACCCTCACCGCGGAGCGGCTGCGCGAACTGCAGTCCGCCATCGCCCGCGCCATCGCCGCCTGCGAACTGCCCGCCGCCACCGAACCGCCACCGCCCGCCACCGCGCCCCGCCTCCCGGCGGGCAGGCGCGAACGCATCCTCGCCGCCGCCACCGAGCTCTTCGACGAGCGCGGCTTCTACGACGTCCGCATCGACGACATCGCCGCGGGTGCGGAGATGTCGGTGAGCACGCTCTACCAGTACGCGAGCAGCAAGACCGAGGTGCTGCGGGCGATCCTGCACCGCGGCGCCGAGGGGCTGCTCTACGTCACCGCGGAGACCCTCGCCGCGGTCTCCGACCCCGCCGAGGTGCTCGACGCGCTGATCGCCGGATACATCCGGCAGACGCTCGGCATGCACGGCCGGATCATGCGTATCCTCGCCGCCGACCTGCTCTACCTGCCCGAGCAGGAGCAGACGGCGCTGCGCGAGACCCAGCGCGAATACGTCGCCGAGTGGGTGCAGGCGATCCTCGCGCGCAGCGAGGGGCTCGCCGCCGAGGACGCGCGGGCGCTCGCGCTGGCGGCGATCGGTGTGCTCACCGATATCTCGCAGCACCCGCGGTTGCGCGCGCGTCCGGGGGTCGCCACCAAGCTGGCGGCCATCGCGCGGGCGGCGGTGCTCACCCGTATCGGGTGAGATCCGGGCGATCGCTCGACACGGCGCACGCCGCGTAGTTCGCTGGGGAGCAGCTTCCCCGGAAGGAGCCTCCGTGCCGCGATCCCCCGCCCGCCGGTGAGCAGGCCCGCGCTGCTGCACCGCCCGCTGTTCGCCGGCGGGCTGCCGCTCGACCGGCACCGGGCGGCCGCGCGGATCAGCGCCTACGTCTACGGCAATGTCCTGATCCTGGCCGCGCTGATCCCGATCCCGGTCAGCCCGGGGCACGTGGGCATCCTGATCGTGGTGGGCGCGGCGCTCTCGACCTTCGTCGCGCACGCCTTCGCGGAGAGCATCGGGCAGAGCATCCGGGAGAACCGCACGCTGACCTCGGTCGACCGCAGGGGCGAGCTGCGCGACTCGCTCCCCATCCTGACCGCGGCGCTGCTGCCCTGCGCGATCCTGGCCTGCGCCTGGCTCGGCTGGCTCGAACCGCGTACCGCGCAGGTGCTGGCGGAGGTCACCGTGCTGGTCCGGATCGGCGGCACCGCCTTCGTCGTCCGGCGGTTGCAGGGGCGGAAGCCACACCGTTCCACGCTGATCCAGGCGCTGCTCGTCACCGCGGCGGCGACGGCGGTGGTCGTGGTGAAGGTCTTTCTCACGCACTAGTCACCCGCGATGGGTGAGGTGGAACCAGCATCGCGGGCGGATACTTGCGGCAGCGTCGAGCAGGAAGGACGGGCGCGATGAATCCGTTGCCGTCGCTCGCCGCGCTGCCCGGCATCGTCACCGCGCGGCAGTACCGCAGGGAGTGGCTGCGCGACGACCTCACCGCGGGGCTGGTGCTGACCGCCCTGCTCATCCCCGCGGGCATGGGATACGCCGAGGCCGCCGGGCTGCCCGCCTACACCGGCCTCTACGCCACCATCGTGCCGCTGCTCGCCTACGCGCTCTGCGGTCCGTCGCGCATCCTCGTCCTCGGGCCGGACTCGTCGCTCGCGCCGCTCATCGCCGCCGCCGTGCTCCCGCTCGCCGTCGCGGACGACCCGGCGACCGCGATCGCGCTGGCCGGCCTGCTCGGGGTGCTGGTCGGGTTGATCCTGCTGCTCGGCGGGTTCCTCCGGCTCGGCTTCGTCACCGAGCTGCTCTCCAAGCCGATCCGGCTCGGCTACCTGAACGCCATCGCGCTCATCGTGCTGGTGGGGCAGGTACCGAAACTGCTCGGCTTCGCCGTCGACGCCGACGGCCTGCTGGGTGAGATCGCCGAGATCGGGCGCGCGCTCGGCTCCGGCGCGGTGCAGCCGCTCGCGGCGGCCGTCGGGCTCGGGTCGCTGGCGGTGATCGTCGGCTTCCGCCTGCTCCTGCCCGCGGTGCCGGGGGTGCTCGTCGCCGTGGTCGGCGCCGTCGTGCTGTCCGCGGCGGCGGGGCTGACCGGCGACATCGGCATGGTGGGGGCGCTGCCGAGCGGTTTTCCGCTGCCGACCTTCGGCGGCGTCGACTGGGGCGAGGTCGGGCGGCTGGTCGGACCGGCGGCGGGGATCGCGCTGATCGCGTTCGCCGACACCGGCGTGCTGTCGCGGACCTTCGCCGCCAGGCACGGCACCGAGGTGAACGGCAACACCGAGATGAAGGCGATCGGCGTCGCGAACATCGCAGGCGGACTCTTCGGCGGCTTCCCGATCTCGGCGAGCGGCTCGCGCACCCCCGTCGCCGAGCAGAGCGGCGCGCACACCCAGCTGGCCGGGGTGGTGGGCGCCGCCGCGGTGCTGCTGTTCGTGCTGGTCGCGCCCGGTGTCACCGCCTACCTGCCGGACGCGACGCTGGCCGCGGTCGTGATCGTGGCCGCCTCCGCGCTGATCGATGTCGGCGGGCTGGTCCGGATGTGGCGGATGAGCAGGGTCGAGTGCGCGCTGGCCGCCGCCGCGCTGCTCGGGGTCGCGCTGGTCGGGGTGCTGCAGGGCATTCTGGTCGCGATCGGGCTGTCGTTCCTGGCCGTGGTGGTTCACGCCTGGCAGCCCTACCGCACCGAGCTGGTGCGCACCCCGGCCCGCCCCGGCTTCCACGACATCGAGCGCCACCCCGACGGCCACCGCATTCCGGGGCTGGTGCTGGTGCGGTTCGACGCGCCGCTGTTCTTCGCCAACGGCGAGATCTTCGACTCCTACGTGCGCTCGGTGGTGGCCCGCGCCCCGACGCCTGCCGAGTGGGTGGTCGTGGCCGCCGAGCCGATCACCGGGCTGGACACCACCGCAGTCGACGAACTCGTCGACCTCGACCGCTTCCTGGAGGGCAGGGGGATCCGGCTGGCCTTCGCCGAGATGAAGGGGCCGATCAAGGACCGGCTCATCCGGTTCAGCGTCGGGGACCGGTTCGGTCCGGGCCACTTCTATCCGACCGTCGAAGCGGCGGTCGAGGCGTTCGACCGGCGGGCGGAATCGTGAGCGCGCACCCCTGGTTCGCGCGCGCCGCGCTGCTGTGCGCGCTGGTCGCCGCGGTGCTCCCGATCGCGGTGGCGGGGTTGCGGGGCGCCGTACTGCTGCTCGCGGTAGGGGCGGGTGGCGTCGTGTTGACCGTGGCGGCGCTGTACTGGGCGCTCACCCGGCGCGGGGTGTTGCGGGCGGCGGCTGTCGGTGTGGCGGTGGCGGCGCCGATCGTCGTGGTGGTCGTCTTCGTGCGCGGGCACCTGCTGTGGGTGGTGCTGCTCGCCGCCGGGCTCGCGGTGCTGGCCCTGCTCGCCGCCAGGGCGGCGCTGCGCCGGCCGCGCTCCCCCGTGCTCGAGCACCTCGCACCGGATGTCGAGCACCCCTTCCTGATCATGAATCCGCGCTCCGGCGGCGGGAAGGTGGTGGCCTTCGACCTGCCGCGCCGGGCCGCCGAACTCGGTGCCGAGGTGGCGCTGCTGGACGGCCCCGAGCCGATCGATGTCGTCGCGCTCGCGCGGGCGGCCGTCGCGCGCGGCGCGGACCTGCTCGGGGTGGCCGGGGGCGACGGCACCCAGGCCCTGGTCGCCGGGGTGGCGGCCGAGCACGGGCTGCCGTTCCTGGTGATCAGCGCGGGCACCCGCAACCACTTCGCCATGGACCTGGGGCTGGACCGCGCAGACCCGGCCGCCGGGCTGACCGCGCTCACCGACGGGGTCGAGTTGCGCGTCGACCTCGCCCGGATCAATGGGCGCCCCTTCGTCAACAACGCCTCCTTCGGCGTCTACGCCGAGATCGTCGAGGACCCGGCCTACCGCGACGACAAGACCCGCACCGTCCTCGCACGGCTCCCCGACCTGCTGACCGGCCCCGGCTCGGCGCTGCTCATCGCGCACGCGGACGAGACGAGAATCGTCGCCCCGCAGGCGATCCTGGTGAGCAACAACCCCTACGGCTCCGGCGATCTGGCCGGGCTGAGCCGCCGGGAGCGGCTCGACCGCGGCGTGCTCGGTGTCGCCGCGGTCGCGGTGGCGAGCACCGGCGCCGCCATCCGGCTGCTGCGCCGCACCCGCACCGACGGGCTGACCCGCCTGGACGCCACCACCGTCACCGTCGACACCGCCGCCCCGCGGATTCCGGTCGGCGTCGACGGCGAATCGCTGCTGCTCGACACCCCCGTGCGCTGCACGATCGAGCCCGGCGCCCTGCGCGTGCGCGTTCCCGCGAACCGGCCGGGTGTGCGGTCCGCCGCACCCACGGTCGACTGGGTGCGGCTGCTGCAGCTGGCCGGCCCGGCGCGGGCCACGGACTAGCGCTCCGCCCGGGTTGCGATGACCTCTCCACCGCGGGGGTCAGCCGGGTCTCCGGCACAGTGCGGTGCCATTCGTGCGGGTTGCGCTCGATGAGCCCGCGCTCCCGCTGCTCGGTCAGGATCGTGGTCATGGTGGGCACGGTGACGCCGACCGGCTCGAGCGCGGCGTTCACGGGCTGCTCGGCGCGCCTGATGGCCGCACGGACTGCGTACGATACGAGCGCCGACCCGCGACCGCACCGGAGGGCTACGCATGCGAGTGCACCTGGACACCGATATCGGCGAGGGCTTCGGCGTGTGGGGCAACCACGACGAGTCCGCGCTCATGGCCCAGGTCTCGGCGGCCAATATCGCCTGCGGCTTCCACGCCGGCGACCCCGACATCCTGCGCCGCACCACCGCGCTCGCCGCCGAGCTGGGCGTCTCCATCGGCGCGCAGGTCTCCTACCGGGACCTGGCCGGTTTCGGGCGCCGCTTCATCGACGTCGCCCGCCCGACGCTGGTCAACGAGATCGTCTATCAGATCGGGGCGCTCCAGGCCTTCGCCCGGATCGCGGGCACCGAGGTGACCTATGTGAAGGCGCACGGTGCGTTGTACAACGTGGCCGCCGAGCACGTCGAGCAGGCGGCGGCCATCGCGGAGGCGGTGGAGCTGGTCGATCCCGGGCTGGCGCTGCTGTGCCAGTACGACACCGAGGTGTGGAATCGGGCCCGCGAACGCGGGATCGCCACCATCGCGGAGGTCTTCGTCGACCGCGGCTACACCACCGAGGGGCGGCTGGTGTCGCGGGCGCACCCGGCGGCGCTGGTCACCGAGGTCGAGGAGGCCGCCCGGCGGGCGCTGACCATGGTGACCGAGCGCCGGGTGCGCGCGGTCGACGGCGGGATGGTGGCCGTCGCACCGGACGATGCCACCGCGCTGGCGCTCTGCGTGCACAGCGACACCCCCGGCGCGCTGGAAATGGCGACGGCCACCGCAGAGGTGCTGCGCGCGAACGGTTTCGCTCCGGCGCCGATCGGCTGACGGCCCCTCCGCCGGGCATGTTCCGGAGAACTCCCGCACCGGTGCGGAGATTTCCGGAACACCCCGGTCAGCCGCCGCTCGGCACCGGCCCCGAGCATCACGATCCCGTGCCGCTCGGCCAGCGCGAGCACCTGCTCCATGCTCGGCGCCCCCGCCCGTCCAACACCGCGGTACTGCTCCGCGACGCCTTCACCGCGCTCGACGAACTCGCGTTCGCCCGCCTGGCCGCGACCGGGTACGGGCGGCGCACAGCGCCGTCTTCCAGCACGTGGACGACACCGGCACCACCGTGAGCGGCTCGGCCGACCGAGCCGGGACGACCAAGCAGGCCATGGCCGAGCTGCTCGGCGCCGACCGGCGCGACCCGCGGGCACCCTGCGGTGAATTCGCCGGAACCGGAGTGATTGAGCCGGAGAAGCCGGGGTATGCCGCGGACTGGATGGGGCGCGTATGAGGGCGCGCACCAACAGTTTCGGAAAGAACGGAGAGTGCCATGCTCGGTCTCGGAATCCTCGGCTGGATCATCATCGGTGGCCTGGCGGGCTGGATCGCCAGCAAGATCGCGAAGACCGATGCCCAGCAGGGCATCCTGCTCAACATCGTCGTCGGCGTGATCGGCGGCCTGCTGGGCGGTTTCCTCCTGAAGCTGCTCGGCGTCGACGTCGAGGGCGGGGGGCTGTGGTTCAGCTTCTTCACCTGCCTCGGTGGCGCGGTCATCCTGCTGTTCCTGGTCAACCTGGTCACCGGGCGCCGCAACGCGGTGCGGTAACCCGCGCTCTCCCGAATCGGCCCGGAGCCTCGGCTCCGGGCCGATTCGCGTGCGTACCGCGGCACTTCAGGAACGTTTGCCCAGATCCACCTTGCCGGGAAGCGCCATCGGCAGATCCTTCCTCAGCTCGATCTTTCGCCGCGGCGCTCGCACCACGCGGCTCCGCGCAGCCAGGTCGTGCACGGCTCGGCGCCGGCCGGGGAGCGTCGCGAGCACCAGGCTGACGAGCGAGACGAAGACCCCGGCCAGGGCGATTCCGTCGAGGAGCTCCGACTCGGGGTAGGAGCCGGCCAGCGACATGAAGACGAAGGGGAGGAAGATGATCAGCATGCGGATGGTCGCCGGTCCCGGGGCCAGGCGCGGCCGCGCCCACTCCCCCGCGGGCACGACCCGCAATCCCAGCAGCCCCTTGCCCAGTGTCTGGCCGTCACGACGCATCAGCAGGAACACTTCGAGCCCCACGTAGGCGATGAAGTAGCACAGCCAGATGCCGAGGGTGAGCACGGCATCCTCGGCGGATTCGCCGGCCAGGGCCGCTACCGGAAGGACCAGCAGCCCCACCGGTATCGCCACCGCGAAGGTGAGGACCAGGCAGAAGGCGAGATCGAGGATCCTGGCGGCGAGGCGCAGGAAGAACGGGGCGGGTTCGTAGGTCATCGCGCCTTTCCAGGTCGTACGGAACCGTTCGATCCGTGCACGGCGCGACAACCCCCGCGCCGTCCCGCCGCTCGGACAGCAGGCAGCCATCGAGTATGCCGACCGATCGGTGCCGAACGCGCGGCAGCGGCGGTTCGCGATGCCCGATACAGTGCAATGCCACGCGCCCGGCCGGGCGAACAGACCAGAGGAGCCGAGCATGCGCCCGCGACCGGAGGCCCGACCCTGATGCGTGTAGCACTCGCCGACGACGACATCCTTCTCCGCGAGGGCCTGGCCAGCCTGCTCACGAACGCGGACGTCGAGGTGATCGGCCAGGCGGGCGACGCCGAGCAGCTCCTCACCATCGTCGCGAACGAACGCCCCGACCTCGCCCTGGTCGACATCCGCATGCCCCCGACCCACACCGCCGAGGGCCTCGACGCCGCCCTGCGCATCCGCAGGGAATTCCCCGAGACCGCGATCCTCGTCCTCTCGGCACACGTCGACGTCGACCAGGCCCTGGAGCTGCTGGACGGCGGGAAGGGCATCGGCTACCTGCTGAAGAGCCGGGTCACCGATGTGAGCGACTTCGTCGAGACCGTGCACCGGATCGCCAACGGCGCCTCGGTGATCGACCCGGCCCTGGTGCAGGAGCTCGTCGCCGCCCGGCGCAGGGACGACCCGCTCGAGGCGCTCAGCGCGCGCGAGCGCGAGGTGCTGACCCTGATGGCCGAGGGGCTGTCGAACTCCGGCATCGGCAGGCGGCTGTGGATCAGCGAGGGCACGGTGGAGAAGCACGTGCGCAGCATCCTGACCAAGCTCGACCTCACCGAGACGCCCGACGATCACCGCCGGGTGCGGGCGGTCATCATCTTCCTCGACGCGACCACCTGACCCGCGGCGTTCAGCCGACGATGCGGCGGATCAGCTCGGTGGAGAAGGCGAACTTGGGCACGAACCCCACCGCCGGGCTCGCCTCGATCAGGTCGGCGAACTCGAGCTCGTCGTGGGTGGACATGAGCACGAGCGCGAGCGGGGAGACCGGCTCGGCGCGCAGCGCCTCGACCACGTCGAACCCGCTCTCCGCGCCCAGGTCGATATCGACCAGCGCGAGGTCGGGGCGCGCCGACCGCACCAGCGCCACCGCATCGCGCAGACTCGACGCCGTGCCGACCACCGCGATCCCGCCGTCCTCCAGCACGCTGCGTGCCTTGGCGCAAAACGTGGGATTGTCGTCCACTATCAGGCAGCGCGCGGGGTAGGGGTCATTCACACTGTCGAGGGTGGCAGAGAGCGCAGGCCGGGTCATGCCCGCTAGCCGGAATATCGACCGCGGGTCGCCGTGGGAGCGGGCGGCCGCGGTCGTGCTGCGGCCGACGGCGCCGCCGCTGCGCTGGGGCGTGCTGACGGCGATGGTGCTGATCGCGGCCGAGTTCGGGATCGTGCACCTGCTCAAGCAGGTCTTTCCGGAGAACGCGTTCGGCGCCGTCTTCCTGTTCGGGGTGCTCGTGGTCTCGGCGGGCTGGGATTTCCGGCTGGCGGTGGCGACCTCGGTGGCCAGCGCGGGCGCCTACACCTGGTTCCACGCCGTGGAGAGCAGCGAGGGCCGCACCTTCGTGCCAGCGGTCGTCGTCTTCCTCGTGCTCGCGCTGCTGACCAACCTGCTGGTCGGGCAGTCGCGCTCACGCGCGCTCGACTCCGATCAGCGCAGGCGCGAGGCCGACCTCTCCGCCGCGCTGGCACGCACGGTCCTGCGCGCCGCCGACCGTCCGGCCGCGCTCGCGGCGGCGAGCACGCGCCTGTCCGAGATGCTCGAACTGCCCGGGATCACCCTCGCCGAGCCCGCTGCGCCGGTGGGCCCTGGTCGGCGCGGCATCCCGCTGTTCGACGACGACCGCCCGGAAGCGGCGCTGGTCTTCCCCGCCGATCTCCCCGACGCCGACCGCCGCCGTGTCGAGCGCATGGTCCCCAACCTGGAGGCACTCCTCGCGGCCGCGCACGACCGCCAGGAGCTCTACGCCCGCACCGACGCGCTCGGGCGGCAGCAGGCAGCGCTGCGCCGGGTGGCCACCCTGGTCGCGGCCCGCGCCGACCCGGGCGCGGTCTTCCTCGCGGTCACCGCCGAACTCGCCGACGAACTCGGGGTCGAGCACGTCACGCTGCTGCGCTTCCACCCGGACGGCACCGGCGAGGTGCTCGCCGCGCGCGACGACACCGCGGTGGGGGCGGCCGCCAACGGCCTGACGGTCGGCGAGCGGCTGCCACTCGGCGGAACCAATGTCTCCACCCTGGTCGCCGAGACCGGCGCGCCCGCGCTCCTCGACTACGCGGGCGCCACCGGCCCCATCGCCGACCGGCTGCGCGCACGCGGGATCCGGAGCGGCATCGGCGTCCCGATCACGGTCGAGGACCGGCCGTGGGGCTCGATCGTCGTCGGCGTCACCGAGCGCGCCGCACCCGAGGGGCTGTCGCTGCGCCTCGCCGACTTCGCCGACCTGGTGGCGACCGCCGTCTACAACAGCGAGGCCAGGGCCGCGCTGACCCGCTCGCGCGCCCGGGTCATCGCCGCCGCCGACCAGGCCAGGCGCACCATCGAGCGCGATCTGCACGACGGGGCGCAGCAGCGCGTCGTGGTGCTCGGCCTGGATCTGCGCGCGGCGCAGGCCACGATCCCCGACGACCAGCCCGCGCTGCGCGACCGGCTCGACGCCCTGGTGGACGCGGTCACCCACCTGCACACCGACCTGCAGGAGCTCTCCCGCGGCATCCACCCCGCGATCCTGTCCCGCGGCGGGCTCGGGCCCGCGCTCAAGACCCTCGCCCGGCGCTCCCGGGTGCCGGTGTCGCTGCGGGTCGAGGTGCCCGGCCGGTTGCCGGAGCCGGTCGAGGTGACCGCCTACTACGTCGTCGCCGAGGCGCTGACCAACACCACCAAGTACGCGCAGGCGTCGGAGGTGTCGATCTCCGCGCACCTCGACGGCGACGACCTGCTGCTCGCGGTGGCCGACGACGGCATCGGCGACGCCCGCGCCGAGAAGGGCTCGGGCCTGGTCGGCCTGCGCGACCGGGTCGAGGCCGTCGAGGGCGAGTTCACCCTGGTGAGCCCGGCGGGGCGAGGCACAACGGTCCGGGCCCGCATCCCCATCGCGACGCAGATCCGCTGACCGGCACCGCACCGTCGGAGCGCCACCCGGGAAGGGCAATACCGGCTAGCCGGAAACTCGGGCACCGGGCAGCCCCCGGCCGGAATGGGCGTCAGCAGCGACGACACGACAACCGTCACGGACGAGTCTTGAGCAGGACAGAGACCCCGCTCAGGAGGACACCATGCCGTACATCACCACCGCCGATGGCACCGAGATCTACTACACCGAGCAGGGCACCGGCCAGCCGGTGCTGCTCAGCCACGGCTGGCCGCTCTCCTCCGACGCCTGGCAGCTCGAGCTCAAGCTGCTCGCCGACGCCGGCTACCGGGCCATCGCGCACGACCGCCGCGGCCACGGCCGCTCCGGCAAGACCGGCACCGGCAACGACATGGACACCTACGCCGCCGACCTCGCCGCCCTGGTCGACACGCTCGACCTGCGCGACCTGGTGCTGATCGGGCACTCGACCGGCGGCGGCGAGGTCGTGCGGTATGCGGCCCAGCACGGCAACGGCCGGGTCGCGAAGCTCATCACCGCGGGTGCGGTCCCGCCGCTCATGGTGCAGACCCCGGAGAACCCGGAGGGCACCCCGATCGAGGTCTTCGACGGCATCCGCGCGGGCGTGCTGAACGACCGCTCGCAGTTCTACCGGGACCTGGCCGAGTCCTTCTACGGCGCCAACCGCGAGGGCGCGCAGGTCTCGCAAGGCGCCAAGGACGACTTCTGGCGCCAGGGCATGCTGGTCAACCTTTCCGCCGCCTACGACTGCGTCAAGGCGTTCTCCGAGACCGACCAGACCGCCGACCTGCAGGCCATCGACGTGCCGATGCTGATCGCGCACGGCGGCGACGACCAGATCGTGCCGATCGCCGCCGCCGCGGAGAAGTCGGTGAAGCTGGTCCGCAACGCCACGCTGAAGGTCTACCCGGGCGCGCCGCACGGCATCTACGGCGAGTACCAGAAGGCGCTCGACGCCGACATCCTCGCCTTCATCGCCGAGTAGCGCCCGGTCCGGACCGCAGGAGCGGCAGGGTCCCCGCCGCCGACCACGAGACTCCCCGGCGGCCCCCGGCGACTTCGCCGGGGGCCGCTGGTGCCCGCGCTATCCCTGCTGTTCCAGCCATTTCAGGATCGCCCGATTCGTCTCCTCCGGCTTCTCCTGCTGGATCCAATGACCGCAATCCAGCTCGACCACCTCCACATCGGGCACGAACTCCGTCAGGTTCGCGCCGCGCGGAACCACGTCCCGGTCGGCGTAGATCATGAGGGCAGGCTGCCGGACGATCGGGTCGACGTCCGCGAGCAGGTGCCAGTTGCGGTCGGCGTTCCGGTACCAGTTCACGCCGCCGGTGAAGCCGGATGATTCGAAGGCGGCGATGAAGACGGCGAGTTCGTCGTCGCTCATGAGGGGCTCGCCGACGGGCTTCTCCGCCTTCGCGAGATCGATCGGCGCCATTCCCGGCTGCGGCCCGGGAGGCTGGTTCTTGCGGAACATGTTGCGGAGGAAGCGCGCGGTGTTCGCGTCGAATACGGCGTCGGCCACGCCCGGGTGCCGGTTGAAGTGGACGTAGTAGAAATCGCTGCCGAGAATGTCGGCGATGAACTCGACCCAGGGCTTCTCCCCGCGCTCGGGGTAGGGCACGCTCAGCGCGATCACCGTGCGCACCCGCTCCGGGTGCAGCAGGGCCAGGCCCCAGACGACGGTCGCACCCCAGTCCTGACCGGCGAAGACGGCGTCCTCATAGCCGTAGTGATCGAGAAGGCCGACGAGATCGCCCGACAGGTGCTCGATGTCGTACGCCGTCACCTCGACCGGCCGCGACGAATTCCCATACCCCCGCTGGTTCGGGACGATGACGTGATAGCCCGCTTCGGCGAGAGCCGATATCTGATGGCGCCAGGCGAAGGCGTGTTCCGGCCAGCCGTGACACAGCACGATGGGATTCCCGGCATTCTCCCGTCCCGCCTCGAACACTTCGAGCTGAATGCCATTGACCGGGACCAGCGTGGGCTCGGGAAAATCGACCATGTCGTACTCCTTCTCTCGGATGCGGCCGCCACCGTAGAACGCATTCCGGACATGTCCGGTCCTGAAGGCGCGGCACAGTGAGCGAATGCCGACAGACCCCACCGGCCGAGCACTACACCTGCTCTCGCTCCTGCAGACCCACAGGTTCTGGCGCGCCGCCGAACTCGCCGAACGCCTCGAGATCACCGAGCGAACAGTGCGCCGCGACATCGACCGGCTGCGCGGGCTCGGCTATCCGGTCGACGCCACGACGGGTCGATACGGCGGCTACCGCTTGGCGGCAGGAACCCACATGCCACCCCTGATCCTCGATGACGACGAGGCGGTCGCGGTGGCGATCGGGCTGCGCTACGCGGCGGAGGCCGATATCGGCGGAATCGAAGAGACGTCGCTGCGCGCCTCGATCAAAATCGAGCAGCTGCTGCCGCATCGGCTCCGACGCCGGGTATCCGCACTGCAGTCGAGCGTCTCCTCGCTGCGGCGGATCACCGACGAGGACCTCGTCGACCCCGGAGCGCTCGCCGTACTGGCCGCGGCGTGCCGGGATCGCGAGGAGGTGCGCTTCGGCTACCGACGCCGCGACGGCGAGGAGAGCCCGCGGCTCGTCCAGCCGCACCAGCTCGTCACCGCGGGACGTCGCTGGTACCTTGTGGCCTGGGACCGTGACCGCGACGACTGGCGCACCTTCCGGCTCGACCGGATCGGCGAGCCACGCCCGGCGGGCTCCCGTTTCACCCCCCGCCCGATCCCGGGCGGCGATGCGGTGAGCTTCCTCGCCGGTTCACTCGCCGCGCTCCCCCGGCACTCGGGGGCGGCCGAGGCCGAGGCCGCGGTCGCCGTCATCGAACCGGCCGAGCTCGCCGACACCGGCGCGCGGGTCGCCACCCGGCTCAGACCGCCCCCGAGGTGAGGATGATCTTTCCGACGGTGCGCCCGCTCTCCAGCAGTTCATGCGCGCGGCCGGCCTGCGCCAGCGGGAACACCGAGTCGATCACCGGCCGGATCCTGCCCGCCTCGATCAGCGGGAGCACGTCCCGGATGACGCCCGCGACGATCTCGGCCTTCTGCGCCTTCGGCCGCCCGCGCAGCATCGTCGCCGACACGCTCGCCCGCCGGACCATGAGCTCCCCCAGGTCGAGCGGGGTGCGGGTCGCCGAGCCGCCGATGATGACCAGGTGCCCGTCCGGGGCGAGGCAGCGCAGGTTGCGCTGCAGGTAGTCGGCGCCGACCACGTCGAGGACGGCGTCGACCCCGCGGCCGTTGGTGGCGTCGAGGGTGGCGGTGACGAAATCGCCGGTGCGGTAGTCGATCGCCGTGTGCGCCCCGAGCGCGTACGCGGCGTCGACCTTCGCCCGGCTGCCCGCGGTCGTGATCACCGTCGCGCCGATCGCGGCCGCCCACTGGATCGCGAACGACCCGATCCCGCCGCCCGCACCGTGCACGAGCACCGACTGCCCCCGCCGCAGCCCGGCGAGCATGGCGAGGTTGGCGTACACCGTGCAGGCGACCTCAGGGAACGATGCCGCCTCGATCATGGTGAGTCCCCGCGGAACGGGCAGCACCTGCCCCGCGGGAACGACGACCTCCTCGGCGTAACCGCCACCGGCGAGCAGCGCGCACACCCGGTCACCGACCTGCCTGTCCCGCACCTCGCGCCCCACCGCGGTGATCGTGCCCGCGCACTCGAGTCCGAGCCCGGGCGGTGCGTCCGCGGGTACCGGGTAGTGCCCCCGGCGCTCGAGCAGGTCGGCATTGTTGACGCCCGCGGCTTCGACGGCGATGAGCACGTCGCCCGGCCCCGGTGCCCGGTGCTCGACCGGCACCAGGCGCAGCACGCTCGGGGGTCCGGGGCGGGTGAATCGGATGGCTGCGGTCATGGTGGTCGGTGCTCCGGGGGTTGTGGCGGGCGTTCGGCGGGAGTTCGGCGCTTGTCAGGCCGCGACCGCGGCCGCGTGGGCGATCGCGTACTCGGCGATGCTGCGCGCGTAGTGGGGCGTCTCCAGCTCGCAGTGCTCGCCCGAGGACTGCTGCCTGGCGGCGGCCGCCTCCTCGAACGTCTGGCCGGTGCCGGTGATGAACTCGAGGAAGTGCTCGGTCGGGTGCGAGGTGACGGTGTTGATGTAGCGCAGCCGGTCACCCTCGAGCTGCTCGATGCCGAGCTCCCAGATGACCTGCGTCGTGGTCCAGCCCGCGGGGGTCAGCACGTCGGAGAGCGAGACCATCCGGCAGTAGTGCGCGCTCGCCTCCTCGAAGCGGTACTGCTGGATGACCAGCCCGGTGCCGATCATCTCGACATTGATCGACATCGGCGTGCCGTCGTCGTCGACGGTGTAGCCGGCCGCCTTGTGATCGCCGGGGGCGCAGCGCTGGTACTCGTGGGTGGGCAGCGTCTTCAGCCAGGTCGCGATGTCGACGTGGTCGAACGGTGCGGTCACGTCGGCGGTGACCACCTTGTGCGAGAGGATCAGATCGGAGCGGACGGTCGCGGTCATGGTGTTCTTCCTTCGGTGTGCGGTGAATCGAACGTGTGAGAAGAATTCTCGATCGGCGGTTCCCGCATGTCATTGCAGGTTTCGGTACATTCGGGTACCTGCTGGCCGGTACCCGGGACCTACAGTCCCTCCATGGGGAGGGTTCGGCAGGTCGCCGATATCGCGGTACCGGTTGTGCTCACCTCGGCCACGACGATGGTGCTCGGCGCGACCGACACCGCCCTGCTCGGTCACCACGGCACCGCGGCGATCCGGGCGCTGGCGCGGGCCGGGCTGCGCGCCACCGCGGTGATCGGCGCGCTGGTCGCGCTGGGCGCGGGAGTCGCGGCACCACTGCTGGTGCGGGCCACCGCGCCGGACGGGCTGGATCGCGGGGAGGCCACGCTCGTGCTGTGGTTCCTGCTGTGCGGCTTGCCGTTCACCGCGGTCACCGCGCACCAGCGCGGGGTGCTCGGCGGCACCGGCGACACCCGCACCGGGGCGCGCAACGCCGTGGCGGTGGCGGCCCTGAACCTCGTGCTGGCCGCCGTCCTGATCTTCCCCGCCGGGCTCGGGCCGGTCGGGGATCGTCGCGGGGTGGATCGCGCACCGGCGCCACCGTGTTCCGGTGGCGAATGCGGTTCCGCACCCTCCCGGTGGCGGAGCCGGCGCGATGAGGCGGCGTCAGGACGATCCCACCACCCCCGACCGCTCGGCGAGCCAGGGCAGCACCTGTTCCAGCACCCCCGACCACACCGTCCAATCGTGCCCGCCCGGCACCTCGAGGAACCGGACCCGCACGCCGGCGGCACGCAGCGCCGCGCTGATCTTCTTCGCCTCCGGCACGGTGTCGTCGGCGGCGGTGCCGACGGAGACCACCCCGGCGGTGTCCGGGTAACTCCTGGCACGCAGCAGCGCGAGCGGGTCGGCGCGGGCGAAGGCGGCGGTGTCGCCGTCGAACCCCTCGCCCAGGGTGCGCTCGGGATCACCGAGGCTGGGCTGGGACTCCGCGGACATGCCGAGGAAGGTCGGGTACACCTCGGGCCGGGCCAGCGCCGGCTGGATCGCGCAGGTACCGCCGTAGGAGGAGCCGGCGATCGCCCAGCCGCGGGCCTCCTCGGCCACGGTGAGGTGGGTGTGGATCCAGGCGGGGACGTCGACCGAGAGGTAGGTGGCGGCGCGGGCGCGGCCGGTGTCGGCGCAGAGCGGGTTCTTCCAGGTCCCGCCGGTGCCGTCGGCGACGACGACCACGGGGGCGAGGCCGTGGTGCCGGGCGGCGAAGCCGTCCATGGTGGTAACCAGGTTGCCCGAGGTGAGCCAATCGTCCGGGGAGCCGGGCTGGCCGGAGAGCAGCACCAGGACCGGTAGCCGCGGGCGCGGCACCGCGAAGTAGGCGGGCGGCAGGTAGATCTCGGCGGGCCTGGCCTGGAAGCCGGATTCGGTTCCGGGGATGCGGGTGCGGGTGATCCGCCCGGTGGCGGGGAGTCCGGGCGGCGGCTGCCAGGTCTGTTCGAGCGGGCCGGGATCGAGCTGCGCGGCAGGCGCGGGGCGCACGTCGCGGAAGGCGATCTCGTTCGGTGCGTGCGGCTCGAACACCGAGCGCAGCGTCGGGTAGGCGGCGAAATCGGCGTTGATCCGGTTCGCGCAGGCGGCGATCACCAGCAGCGCGACCAGGGCGCCGAGTGCGCGCCGCCCGGCCAGGGCGAGCAGCGCGGCGAGTACCGCGACCCCGATCGAGCAGTAGGTGCGCGGCTCGAGCCGATCCGGGAACAGCAGCCACACGTCGGTGGCCAGCCAGGCCGCGGTCGCGGTGACCGCGGCGGCCGCGACCAGGCAGGCGGTGATCGGCCGCGGCCGGGTGTGCACCAGCAGCCAGACGAGCCCGGTGAGTGCCGACACCGGCAGCAGTGTCGGCACCACACCGTCGAGCAGGGCGATGTCGGGCATCGCCGGGTCAGCGGAGGCCGGGGCGGCTCGTCACCTGCCGAACATCACCGTCAGCTCAGCGCCGGGTAGCCGTCGTAGCGGGCGGTGAGCGCCTCGAGGTGGTGCCCGGACGGGTCGTCGAAGTAGACGCCGCGCCCGCCGTGGTTGGTGTTGATCTCCCCCGGCCTGCTCATCCGCGGGTCGGCCCAGTAGGTGACGCCGCGCTCGTGCAGCTGCGCCATGACCCGGTCGAAGGTCTCGTCGTTCACGTGGAAGGCGTAGTGCTGGCCGGGGAAGTCGATGGGCGGCTCGGCGAAGTCGAAGACCCGGCCGTCGGTGAGCTGCACCTCGACGAAGAATCCGGACTCCCGCGGCGCGGGCAGCCCGAAGACCTCGGTGAAGAACCGCGCCGACTCGTGCTTGTCCTTCGCGGCGACGATGGTGTGGTCGAAGCGCACCTCGACCTGGGATAGTGACATGAAAGCTCCTTGCTCCGTGGATGATTCGATACGCACATCGACGGAACAGGTGGGCCGCGGGCCCGCCCCGAGGTCAGGGGGCGGCCGGGAACCCGTCTCGCTCACGGCACGAAGCCGACCCGGCAGTCACGGGGTCGACCCTAACAGAGCGTCAGTGCAGCCGGAAGCCGGCGGGCCAGCTGTACTCGAACTCGGGGAGGTCGAAGCCCTGCTCGAAATGGGCTGTGCGCGTGTCGGTCCGGATACCGCCGTGGCGTTCGTAGAAGGCGATGGCAGGGGTGTTGGCCTGGAGCACCTCGAGGTAGACACCGCGGTCGGGGTGGGCGGCCGCCGCCCAGTCGAAGACGGTGCCGAGCAGCCGTGTCCCGATGCCTGCCCGGGTGCGGCCGGGCGCAGCGTGCAGGTTGTCGAGCAGTACCCGGCCGTCGGGGGTCGCGGTCGCATAGCCGAAGCCGAGCAGCTCGCCGCCGTCCTCGGCCATGAACAGGCCGGGCGGGACGGCGGCGGCGCAGCGTTCGCGCCAGACCGCGAGCCGGTCCGCGGGCAGGTCACCGTCCAGGAACTCGTCCGGCATCATCCCGGCGTACGCCGTGCGCCAGCTCGCGGCGTGCAGCGCGGCGATCGCCGCCACGTCGCCGGCGCGGGCTCCCCTGATCAACACCCGGCAAGTATGCCGTGGCCCGGTGCGGACACACTGGGAGCATGGACCCGCGAATCCCGAGCAAGTGGGAAGAGATCACCGCCGCCGACCCGACCCACTCCCCGCGCTACATCGAACGCTTCCGCAGGCTCGCGGCGCGGGGTGCGGACATCGTCGGCGAGGCGCGGCTGGTCGACGCCATGCTGCCGCGCGGGTCGCGGGTGCTCGACGCGGGCTGCGGGCCGGGGCGGGTCGGCGGGTATCTGCACACCGCCGGGCACACGGTCGTCGGCGTCGATGTGGATCCGGTGCTGATCGCGGCCGCGACCGCCGATCACCCCGGCCCGACCTGGCTGGTCGGCGACCTCGCCGAGCTCGACCTGCCCGGCGAGTTCGACATCGTCGTGTGCGCGGGCAACGTGCTCACCTTCGTCGCACCACCGACCAGGACCGCGGTCCTCGCCCGTTTCGCCGGGCACCTGGCCCCCGGCGGGCGCGCGGTGATCGGGTTCGGCGCGGGCCGCGACTACTTGTTCGACGACTTCCTCGCCGACGCCGCCGCGAGCGGCCTCTCCCCCGACCTCCTGCTCTCGACCTGGGATCTGCGCCCCTTCGGCCCGGACTCCGACTTCCTGGTCGCCGTTCTGTCTCGCGCGAACACCTGACCGTCCGCCCGTCGGGCGTGCCGCTCGGCCGTGCTGCTGCCGATTGCTTACGGGCACCCTTGCCACCAGTTTTACCGATAGGTATACAGTAAGTAGCACTGGCCTACCCGACGAGGCGCTGGGAGCACGCATGGCGAACCGCGGAAGTCCGCCGATCAAGACCGTCACCGCCGAGATGCTGCTGTGCGTCTACCCCGAATCGGATACCGCGACGGCCGACACCCGCCTCGGCCTGCCCCGGCGTGACCGACGGCCTCGAATGCTCCGACCCACCGCGCAGAAGGACGAGAAATGACGACGAAGCTGGACTACCTGGCCATCGACGTGGACAACCACTACTACGAACCGCTGGACGCCTTCACCCGCCACCTGCCGAAGGAATTCCGTACCCGCGGCGTGCAGATGGTCACCAGCGGCAAGCGCACGATCGCGCTGATGGGCGAGAAAGCCAACCACTTCGTTCCCAACCCCACCTTCGATCCGATCGTCGAACCCGGCTGCCTCGATCTGCTCTTCCGCGGCGAGATCCCGGAGGGGGTCGACCCCGGCTCGCTGATGAAGCTGGACCGGCTGCCCGATCACCCCGAGTACCAGAACCGCGACGCGCGGATCACGGTGCTCGACCGGCAGAAGCTGGAGACCGTCTTCATGCTGCCGACCTTCGCCTGCGGGGTCGAGGAGGCGCTCAAGCACGACATTCCGGCCACCATCGCCTCGGTGCATGCCTTCAACCTGTGGCTGGATGAGGACTGGGGCTTCGACCGCCCGGACCACCGGATCATCTCCGCCCCGATCATCTCGCTCGCCGACCCCGAGGCCGCGGTGGCCGAGGTCGAGTTCGTGCTGGCGCGCGGCGCGAAGATGGTGCTGGTCCGCCCGGCGCCGGTGCCGGGTGTGGTGAAGCCGCGATCGCTCGGCGATCCGCTGCACGACCCGGTCTGGGCCCGGCTCGCCGAGGCGGGGGTGCCGGTCGGCTTCCACCTCTCCGACAGCGGCTACCTCGCCATCGCGGCGCAGTGGGGCGGCAAGGCCACCTTCGAGGGCTTCGGCAAGAAGGACCCGCTCGACCAGATCCTGCTCGACGACCGCGCCATCCACGACACCATGGCTTCGATGATCGTGCACCAGGTGTTCACTCGGCACCCGAACCTCAAGGTCGCCAGCATCGAGAACGGCTCGTACTTCGTCTACCGGCTGATCAAGCGGCTGAAGAAGGCCGCCAACACCGCGCCCTACCACTTCACCGAGGACCCGGTGGAGCAGCTGCGCAACAACGTCTGGATCGCGCCCTACTACGAGGACGACGTCAAGCTGCTGGCCGCGACCATCGGCGTGGACAAGGTGCTCTTCGGCTCGGACTGGCCGCACGGCGAGGGGCTGGCCGACCCCACCACCTTCACCGCCGACATCCCGCAGTTCCCGGAGTTCTCCTACGAGGACACCCGGCGGGTCATGCGGGAGAACGCGCTCGAGCTGCTCGGCACGAAGGTGCCGAGCGGATCGCCGAGCTGACCGCGATGGCGACCGCCTCCGCGCCGGGCGGGGCCCGGGTGGTCCAGTGGACCACCGGCAATGTCGGCAGGCAGTCCGTGCGGGCCGTGCTGGCCCACCCCGATCTCCGGCTCGTCGGGTGCTACGCCTGGTCACCGGAGAAGGTGGGGCGCGACGTCGGTGAGCTGTGCGACCTGGAACCGGCCGGGGTGACCGCGACCGACGATGTCGACGCGCTCCTCGCACTCCAGCCGGAATGCGTGGTCTACAACCCCATGTGGATCGACGTCGAGGAGCTCACGCGCATCCTGGAACACGGGATCAATGTGGTGACCACGGCCGGTTTCGTCACCGGGCACTCGCTCGGCGCCGACCGCAGGGCCCGCATCCTCGACGCGTGCGCGAAGGGCGGCTCCTCGATCTTCGGCTCCGGGATCAACCCGGGCTTCGTCGATCTGCTGGCCGTCGTCGCCGCGAGCGGTTGCGACCGGGTCGACAAGATCACCGTTGTCGAGGAGGCCGACATCAGCGGCTACGACTCACCGGAGACCGAGCTGCCCGCCGGTTTCGGCAGGCCGATCGGCGATCCCGAGCTGCCTGCGATGACGGCGAAGGCGACCGAGGTGTTCATCGACGCGGTGGAGCTGCTCGGCGACGCGCTCGGCATCGCCTTCGACGAGATCGTCTGCGCGCCGGAGTACGCGATCACCACCGCGGACGTCGATCTGGGCTCCTGGAGTATCGACGCGGGGTGCGTGGCGGGCATCGCCACCAGCTGGCACGGCCGGGTCGGCGGGCGCGGCGTCGTGGAGCTGCGCACCGTCTGGCGCAAGGGGCAGACGCTGGAGCCGGACTGGCCGATCGACACCGGGCACCGGATCATCGTCGACGGTTGTCCCAAGGTCAGCCTGCGCCTGGACATCGCGCCGCCGCCGGACTTCCGCGGCACCACCATGAGCGATTTCATGCGGCTGCCGATGATCCTCACGGCGATGCCCGCGGTGAACGCCATCCCCCAGGTGATCGCCGCCGCGCCGGGGATCGTCACCTACGCCGACATCCTCCCGCTCCCGCGGGGGCTGATCTCGCTCCCCTGACCCCGAAACAGCTCCGCCCCCGGTCCATGGATCGGGGGCGGAGTTGTTCGACTGTGCGGATCACTCTCCGGGGCCGCTGTTCACCATGCGCGCGGTGAGAAAGTCGTCGACGATGCGGGTGCACTGCTCCGGCCCGGCCCCGCCGAAACCGACGAGCTTGGCGAAGACGATGGGTCCGAAGAGCTGGGAGAGCGCGGCGTCGGTGTCGCAACCGGCCAGCGCCCGCCTGCCCTCGGGGCTGCCGAGCAGCTCATCGAAGGGTTTTCGGTACTGTTCGATGAGCCGGTTGCGCAGCGACCCGGCCTCCTCCGACCCGTCGCCGGAGATCGCGACCCAGGTCAGCGCCGCGAGGTGCAGTGGAACGGTGTCGATCACCTCGGCCTGGCGCCGGACCAGGTCGAGCAGCCGGTCGCGCAGGGTGCCGGTGCTGGGCGCGGAGGCCACCACCGGGGCGAGGAGCTGGCCGAGCGCGGCGGCCTGCAGCTCCTTGATGCTGTGGAAGTGCCGGTAGACGGTGGTGCGCGCGACCCGCGAGGAGCGGGTCACCGCCTCCACCGTGACCGCATGCACCCCACCGGATTCCACCAGCGCGGTCGCGGCGGCCAGCAGCCGCGCCCGGGAACGCGAGCGGCGCGGATCGTCTCCCCCGTCGGGTTGCACTGCCACCTCCGCGCCGCTCGAGCCCGTTACTTCGGCTGGAACCGCTGGCCGCCGTCGATCCGGATCACTTCACCGTTGATATACGGATTCTCCAGCAGGTGCTGGGCCAGGAAAGCGTACTCGTCCGGCTTGCCCAGCCGCTTCGGGAAGGGGACGGTAGCGGCGAACTTGGCCAGCCCCTCCTCGCCGATGAGCTCCATGATGGGGGTGTGCATGGTGCCGGGGGCGATGCTGTTGACCCGGATCTTGGTCGCGCTCAGATCCCTGGCCCCGGTCAGGGTCAGCCCGATCACCGCGCCCTTGGCCGCGGAGTAGGCGGACTGCCCGATCTGCCCCTCGTACCCGGCGATGGAGCTGGTCATGACGATGGCGCCGCGCTCATCGCGCTCGTCCAGCTCCTGCGTGGCGATCTTCGCCGCGACCAGCCGCAGCACATTGAAGGTGCCGGTCAGGTAGAGCGCGATGGTGTCGGTGAACCCCTTCAGCGTGTGCGGCGAGCCGTCGCGGTTGACGACCTTCTCCAGCACGCCGAAGCCGCCGTGCGCGATCACCGAGTAGCGCAGCGTGCCCAGCTCGCCGGCCGCGGTGATGGCGGCCGCGACCGAGTCCTCGTCCAGCACGTCGGTGCGCACGTAGACGGCCCGCTCGCCGAGCTCGTCGGCCAGCAGCTTGGCCTTGTCGTCGGCGAGATCAGCGATCACGACCGCCGCGCCCGCTGCGTGCAGCCGCCGCACGGTAGCCGCGCCGAGCCCACCGGCGCCGCCGGTTACCAGCGCAACCGTTCCTTCGAAAGACACAGTGTTTTCCTCTCGTTCGATCAGACTTCGATGACGACGGCGCCACCCTGGCCACCGCCCGCGCACATGGCCGCGACCCCGATGCCGCCGCCGCGGCGGCGCAGCTCGTAGATCAGCGTGGTGATCATCCGCGCGCCGGAGGCCGCGATCGGGTGGCCGAGGCTGCACCCGCTGCCGGAGAAGTTGACCAGCTCCTCGTCCAGCCCGTGCTCGCGGACCGCGGCGATCGGGACCGAGGCGAAGGCCTCGTTGATCTCCCACAGCGCGACGTCCGACGGCTTCAGCCCGGCCCGGTCGAGCACCTTGCCGATCACCTTCACCGCGCCGAAACCGGTCTCGGCCGGGGTCACCGCGGCGTTGGCCCAGGCACGGACCCGGGCCAGGACCGCGAGGTTCTCCGCCTCGGCGTACTCACGGGCGGTGAGCGCGACGGCCGCGGCGGCGTCGTTGATGCCGCTGCTGTTGCCCGCGGTGACCGAGAAGCCCTCGATCTCCGGGTGCAGCACCTTCAGCTGCGCCAGCCGCTCCACGGTGGTGTCCCGGCGCGGGTGCTCGTCCACGGTGAAGTCCAGGACGCTGCCGTCGGGCTGCTCGACCTTCAGCGGCACGATCTCGTCGAGGAACTTGCCCGCGTCGATGGCGGCGATGGCGCGGTGGTGCGAGCGGGCCGCCCAGGCATCCTGCTCCTCCCGGGAGATGCCCGCGATCCGCGCGGTGTTCCAGCCGACGGTGATCGCCATGTCCAGGGTCGGGGCGTCCGGGGTCGCGGGGTGCGAGGGCGGCATCCAGCCGTCCTGGAAATCGGCGGTTCCGGGGATGCGCCAGCGCGACACCGGGTTGGTGGAGAGCGACTGCACGCCGCCCGCGACGATCACCCGCTCCGCGCCGACGCCGACGTGCGCCGCGCCGTTGGCGATCGCGGTCAGGCTGCCCGCGCAGTGCCGGTTCACTGCCTGGCCCGGCACCGAGGTGAGCCCGGTGGCGACCGCGGCGTAGCGGGCCAGATCGCCTCCGCCGTAGTGCGATTCGGCGAAGATCACGTCGTCCACGGCTTCCGGGTCGAGCCCGGCGCGGCGGATCACCTCGGGCAGGATGGTGGTCGCCAGCGTTTCGCTCGGCACGTTCACCAGCGCGCCCTTGAACGAGCGTCCGATCGCGGTCCGTGCCGCTCCGACGATGACGGGCTCGGCCATATCTCTCAACCCCTGGGTTGTCGGGCCGCGCCGCTGCGGCGCGGTTTGTTGTCGTAATGCCAATAGTATGCCATGCGGTAAGTGCTTCAGACAGCCAGTGCGACCAGGTCGATCGAGCCGTCGAGCAGATGGCGCGGCAGCCCGGCGCCCGACCCGATCAAGGTGCGGGCGGCGCGCAGGTCGCGCGGCCTGCCCGCCGCGACCGCGCCGACCAGCCGGTCCCCGGTCAGTGCCAGCGCGAGGAACGCGTCCCCGGCGGGGTCGCCGTCGAGGATCAGCTCGGCTCCCGCGGTCGGCCTGCCCGCGGCCTGGACGGTGCGGCCGTACTGGGCGGTCCAGCACCACGGCACCTCGCGGTACGGGCTGCGCTCGCCGACGATGGCGGCCGCGGCGGCGGCGCCGTGCGACTGCGCGTGGTTCCAGTGCTCGACGCGCACCGAGCCGCCGTGCACCGGATCCGGGAACCGCGCGACGTCACCCGCGGCGTAGATGCCAGGCGCCGAGGTGGCGCAGAACTCGTCGACCACGATGCCGTCGTCGACGCGGAGCCCCGCCGCGCGGGCCAGCTCGTCGTCCGGGGTCATGCCGACGGCGACCACGACGACATCGGCGATCCACTCGCGGCCGTCGGCCGAGCGGAGCCGGGTCCGGCCGGAGATCTCGTCCGCCTCCGTCACCGCGGTACCGGTCTGCACCGCGACCCCGTGTGCGCGGTGCAGTTGCTCCAGGGCCGCGGAGACCGGTTGCGGGAATACCCGGTCGAGAATGCGCGGCCCCGCCTCGAGGATCGTCACCGCCGCGCCGCCTGCCCGCGCCGACGCCGCCACCTCGGTGCCGATCAGCCCGCCGCCGACCACGAGCACCTCGATGCCGGGCCGGGCCAGCACGTCGCGTAGCGCCGTGGCGTCGTGCCGGTCCCGCAGGGTGACCGCGCCGGGGATGGGCACGCCGAGCGAGCGGGGACGGCCGCCGGTGGCCAGCAGCAGCGCGTCGTAGCCGAGCGCGGTGCCGCCGGCGAGCGCCACCCGCGACGCGCTCGGGTCGAGCGCCTCGATCCGGGTGCCGGTCCGCAGGTCGATGCGCAGCTCCGGCCAGGCGGCGGGCGGGCGCAGCAGCGCCTTCTCCGCCGGGAACGCGGCCGCGAGCAGCTCCTTGGAGACCATCGGCCGCCGGTAGGGCGGCGCCGGATCGGCGCCGAGCAGCACGACCTCGCCGTCGAAGCCGCGTTTGCGCAGCGTTTCGGCGGCGGTGGCGCCCGCGATGCCGGTGCCCGCGATGACGACCCGTCCGGAGGGCGGGACCGTCACCGGGCGACCTCGACCATCTCGAAATCGGCCTTGGCGGCGCCGCAGTCCGGGCAGCTCCAGTCCTCGGGAATGTCGTCCCAGCGGGTGCCCGGCTCGATCCCGTCCTCCGGCCAGCCGAGCGCCTCGTCGTACTCGAAGTTGCAGACCAGGCAGCGGTACAGCTTGTACGCCGTCGTCACCCCTGCCACGGCTTCGCCTTCACGTAGCCGCCCGCGTCCACCCGCAGCTGGCTGCCGGTGATGAAGCGGGACTCGTCCGAGGCGAGGAACACCACCAGGTTCGAGACGTCCTGCGGGGAGATGTAGGGCACCGGCATGGCCTGCATGGCGCCGAAGGACCGCTCGGCGTCCTCGCGAGTGGGGCTCTCCAGGTCAGGGCGGAAGATCCGGTACATGCCCTCGTTGTGCAGCATGTCGGTGTCGACATTGGTGGGGTGCACCGCGTTCACCCGGATCGAGCGCTTGGCCAGCTGGATCGAGAGGTCGTTGACGTAGTGCGCGACGACCTGCTTGGCGAAGCTGTAGGCCGAGCCGCCGGGGCCCTGCTTGGTCGAGCTGCCCAGCTGGGCGGCGAGCGAGCCGGTGGCGATCACCGAGCCGCCGTCGCTCAGGTGCGGCAGGCTCGCCTGCACCACGTTGAAGACCCCGACCAGGTCGGTGTCGATGGTGTCCGACCACGACTGGATGGTCTGGCCCTTGCCGAGCGGCGCGATACCCGCGTTGGCGACCACGATGTCGAGCCCGCCCAGCGCCGCGACGCCGTCCTCCAGCGCGCCCCAGACCGCGCTGCGCTCCCGCACGTCGACCACCGCCGACCACGCGGGGACGCCCTCCTTCTCGACCAGCCGGACCGTCTCCTCCAGGTCCTCCGGCCGGGACAGCGGATAGGTATTGCCCGCCAGGTCCGCGCAGATGTCGAGCGCGATGATGCTCGCGCCCGCCGCGGCCAGGTTCACCGCGTGCGAGCGGCCCTGTCCGCGGGCCGCGCCGGAGATCACCGCGACCCTGCCTTCGAGTCGTGCCACCGATTTCGCCTTTCTGTTCACCGCGGCCGGGGGCTGCGGGTGCCGATCGTCTTGGTCTCCAGGTACTGCTGGAAGCCCTCCAGCCCGCACTGCCTGCCGAGCCCGCTCTGCTTGACCCCGCCGAAGGGGGCATCGGCGCCGTAGAACATGCCGCCGTTGACCCCGATCGCGCCGGTCCGCACCCGCCTGGCCACCGCCATGCCGCGCTCCGGGGAGCTCGACAGCACCGCGCCGGCCAGGCCGTAGTCGCTGTCGTTGGCCAGCCGCACCGCGTCGTCGTCGCCGTCGTGCGGGATGATCACCAGCACCGGGCCGAAGATCTCGTCCCGCGCGATCGGCAGGGTGTTGTCGGCGCAGGCGAAGACCGCGGGGCGCACGAAGAAGCCGTCGCGCAGGTGCGGGGCGATGTCATCGGGGATGCCGCCGCCGGTGACCAGCCGGGCGCCGTCGCGGACCCCGCGCTCGACGGCATCGAGCACCCGGCGCTGCTGGGCGGCGCTGATCAGCGGGCCGACCAGGGTGTCGGGCAGCGCGGGGTCGGCGGGCGGCACGGCGCCGTAGGCGGCGGCGACCTGGGCGGTGATCTCGTCGACCAGGTGGCGCGGCACCAGCATGCGGCTGGTGGCGGCGCAGGCCTGGCCCGCGTGCACGCACACCCCGATCGCGCTGCGGATCGCCGCCATCGGGTCGGCGTCGTCCAGCACGATGAGCGCGGACTTGCCGCCGAGCTCGAGGAAGGTGCGCTTCATGGTGTCGGCGGCGGTGCGCACGAGGTGCTTGCCGACCGCGGTCGAGCCGGTGAACGAGATCAGGTCCACCCGCGGGTCGGTGGCCAGCAGCCCGGCCACCTCGTTGCTCGGGGTGGTGACCACGTTGAGCACGCCGGGCGGGAAGTCGGTGCGCTCGGCGATCAGCCGGCCCAGCCGGGTGGCGTTCCACGGGGTGTTCGGGTCCGGCTTGAGTACCACGGTATTGCCTGCGGCCAGGGCGGGGCCGATCTTGTTCAGCACCACCTCGACCGGGAAGTTCGACGGGCAGATCGCGGCGACCACGCCGACCGGCTCCTGCACCACGGTGCGCACATTGCGCTCGCCGAACAGCCCGCCGCCGGGAAGTACCCGCTCCCAGGCGAATTCGTCGATCAGCCGCAGCGGGTAGCGCAGCGCCTCGGCCAGCGGCCAGTCCACCTGCGCATTGGTGAGCGTCATGGCCGGGCAGCCGGCCTCGGCGATCAGCTCCTCGCCGAGTTCGGTCTTCTCGCCCTCCAGCGCCGTCTGCAGCTGCTCTAGGCAGCGGGCGCGCAGCGCGCGGTTGCGCGGCCAGTCGGTGTCGTCGAACGCGCGCCTGGCCGCGCCGATCGCCCGGTCCATGTCGGCGGCGGTCGCGGCGGCGGTGCCGCCGAGTACCTGCCCGGTCGCGGGGGCGATGTTGTCGAATTCGGCGCCGTCCGCGGCCGCCCGCAGCTCGCCGTCGATCAGCATCCTGCGTTCGGCCCGCGCCGCGGCGCGCGCCGCGACCTCGAGGACCGGGGCGGTCCGTGCTCCGAGAACGTCGCTCACAAGCCCTCCAGTTCGTTCCCGACATCCGGTATCGGGTGAGTAACTGTAACTCTTACCGTATAGTACTTCAAGACAGTGGACGGACGTGGAGAGGAGCGGCGATGTCAGGTCTGCTCGACGGTGTGCAGGTGGTGGAGCTGGCCTCGTGGACCTATGTCCCGAGTGCGGGCGCGGCCCTGGCCGACTGGGGTGCGCAGGTGATCAAGATCGAGGACACCCGCGGCGGTGACCCGTGTCGCTACCTCACCATCGGCGGCCTCGATCCCGCCGACGCGCGGGTGCGTGCCAGCGTGATGATGGAGATCGGCAACCACGGCAAGCGCAGCATCGGGGTGGACATCAAGTCCGCCGAGGGCAGGCGGATCTTCGGCGAGCTCATCGCCCGCGCCGACGTCTTCCTCACCAACTGGCTGCCCGCACCGCTGGAGCGCGCCGGGCTGACCGTGGAGCAGATCCGCGAGTTCAACCCGAAGGTGATCATCGCCCGCGGGAGTGGGCAGGGCAGCCGCGGGCCGGAGAAGGACCGCGGCGGCTTCGACGCCGCGAGCTACCTGGCCAGGGGCGGGGTCGCGCACGCGCTCACCGTGGCCGATCAGGAGTTCCCGGTGACCCAGACCCCCGCCTTCGGTGACCTGCAGGGCGGCATCACGCTGGCCGGCGGCATCACCGCCGCGCTGTTCCACCGCGAACGCACCGGGCACGCCCCGATCGTCGACAGTTCACTGCTGGCCCAGGGCATGTGGGCGGTCGCCCCGGACATCGCCGCCGCCGACTACTTCGGCATCGACCGCATCCCGGTCGGCAACGCGGGCACCGCGCCCAACCCCGCGGTGAACCGCTACCGCACCCGCGACGGCCGCTGGGTCCAGCTGGTGCTGCTGCAGGCGGACCGCTTCTGGCCCGGCTTCTGCGCCCGCATCGGCCGCCCCGACCTCGGCACCGACGAGCGCTTCGTCCCGCTGGCGAACCTGGTCGCGAACCAGGACGCCGCCACCGCCGAGCTGCGCCGCACCTTCGCCGAGCGCGACCTCACCGACTGGCAGAAGGCGCTCGCCGACGAGCCGGGCGTGTGGGCAACCATCGCCACCCCGCGCGAGGTGCTCGACGATCCGCAGGCCCAGGCCAACGGCTATTTCCTCACGCTCACCGACGACGCGGGCGAGGAGTTCCGCACGGTGGCCGCGCCGGTGCAGTTCGACGAGACCCCGCCCGCGCCGACCCGCGCCCCCGAGTACGGCCAGCACACCGAGGAGATCCTGCTCGAGCTGGGCATGGACTGGGATCAGATCATCGCCGCGAAGGAATCCGGCGCCGTTCTCTAGGAGCAGATCCCATGGATCCCCTCACCACCGTCGTGGAGCTGGAAGCGCTGCGCACCCTGAAGGCGCGCTACTGCCACCTGCTCGACACCCGCGACTTCGCGGGCTGGCGGGCGCTGCTGCGCGACGACCTGAAGGTCCGGGTGGCCATCACCGCGCCGGGGCCGGACGCGCCGCCCGCGCTCACCTACGACAGCGCCGACGAGTTCGTCGCCGGGGTGACCGCGAGCCTCAACGGCGCGGCCACCATGCACCACTGCCACACCGCGGAGCTGGAGCTCACCTCCGCCACCACCGCCACCGGTATCTGGGCCATGGAGGACCGGCTGCTCTACCCCGGTGGGCAGAAGGTCTGCGGTGCCGGGCATTACCACGAGAGCTACGTCAAAGCGGGCGGGCGGTGGACGATCGCGACGCTCGAGCTGACCCGGACCCTGCTCGAACTGCCCCGATGAGCGCCGCTCCGGTGCTGGTCATGGGGGCCAGCGGGTTCCTCGGGTCGCATGTCACCCGGCAGCTCGTCGCCCGCGGCGACCGGGTTCGGGTGCTGCTGCGCGCGACCAGCCCCACCCGCGGGATCGATGATCTCGATGTCGAGCGGCACTACGGGGACATCTTCGACGAGGACGCGGTTCGCACCGCCATGGCCGGGTGCGAGGTCGTCTACTACTGCGTCGTGGACACCCGTGCCTGGCTGCGCGACCCGGCGCCGCTGTTCCGCACGAATGTCGAAGGGCTGCGCGGGGTGCTGCGGCTCGCGGCGCAGGCGCGGCTGCGGCGCTTCGTGTTCACCAGCACCATCGGCACCATCGCGCTCGGCGACGGGCGCGCGCCCGCCACCGAGGACACGCCGTTCGACTGGGACGGGGGCGACTACATCCGGTCGCGCCGCGCGGCCGAGGATCTCGTGCTCGGGCACGGCCTGCCCGCGGTGGCGCTGTGCGTCGCCAATACCTACGGCACCGGCGACTGGCAGCCGACACCGCACGGCTCGCTGGTCGCGCTCGCGGCGCTCGGCCGGATGCCGGTGTACTTCCGCGGGGTCGGCTCCGAGGTCGTCGATGTCGAGGACGCCGCGCGGGCCCTGCTGCTCGCCGCGGAGCACGGGCGGCCGGGTGAGCGCTACATCGTCTCCGAGCGCTTCCTCTCCCAGCGGGAGATCTACCGTCTCGCCGCCGCGGCCGGGGGCGTTCCGCCACCGCGCTTCGGTATCCCGCAGTTCGCGCTGGTAGCGGCCGGCCGCGCCGGTTCGCTCGCCGCACGGCTGCTGCGCCGCGACATCGTCCTGAACGCGACCGCGGTGCGACTGCTCCGCCGCACCGCGCCGCTGGACCACGGCAAGGCCGAGCGGGAGCTCGGCTGGCGGCCCGGTTCGGCCGCGGCGGCCATCGAGCGCGCCGCCCGCTTCGCGGTCGAGCGCAGGCGCGACCGCGTACTCCATTCCTGACATTCGAAGGACAGTCACCATGCCCCTCGTCACCCCCCTACCGACGGTGCCGCGATGAGCCTGTCGCTACTGCTCGACATGGCCGTCTCCGGCGATCCGGAGCGCGTGGCGGTCAGTGCCGACAATGCGTCGGTCACCGTTGCCGAACTGGACGTCATGGCCGACCGGGCGGCCGCATTCCTCCTCGAGTCCCGGGTGCGGCACGTCGCCTACGTTGGCACCGGTGGACTCGCGCTTCCCCTGCTGCTCTTCGCGAGCGCGCGCGCCGGCCTGCCCTTCACCCCGCTGAACTACCGGCTCGGCGCCGCGGCGCTGCACGAACTCGTCGACCGGCTGACCACGCCGCTGGTGGTCGCCGATCGCGAGTACGCCGAGGTGATGCGGGGCGCCGGTCAGCAGGTGGTGGACACCGCGCTCTTCCTGGCCACCGCCCGCGCGCACGCCGCCCCCTCCGAGCCGGTCTTCCCCGACCCGGACGACGTCGCGGTGGTCCTGTTCACGTCGGGGACGACCGCGCAGCCGAAGGCGGTCGAGCTGACCCACGCCAACCTCACCGAATATGTCACCGGCACGGTTGATTTCGCCGTCGCGGAGCCGGATGACGCGGTGCTCGTCTGCGTCCCGCCCTACCACATCGCGGGAGTCGGGGCCGCACTGTCGAACCTGTACGCGGGGCGCAGGATCGTCTACCTGCGCCGGTTCGACCCGCGCGACTGGGTCCGGCTGGTCCGGGAGGAACGCGTCACCAATGCCACCGTGGTCCCGACCATGCTGGACCGCATCGTCACCGAGCTCACCGCGCACCCCACCGAGCTGCCCGCCCTGCGCACCCTGGCCTACGGCGGCGCGAAAGCACCGCTCCCCCTTGTCCGCCGGACCATGGCACTGCTGCCGTCGGTCGGGCTGGTCAATGCCTACGGGCTGACCGAGACCAGCTCCACCATCGCCGTCCTCACGCCCGAGGATCACCGGCTCGCCGCGGCCTCGGAGGATTCCGCCGTCGTCCGGCGGCTCGGCTCGGTCGGGCGCGCGGTGCCGGGTGTGGAGCTGCAGATCCGCGACGAGTCGGGCGCGGTGCTCGACCCCGGCGCCACCGGCGAGCTGTTCGTGCGCGGCCCACAGGTTTCGGGCAACTACACCGGCATCGGTTCGGCGCTCGACGCCGAGGGCTGGTTCCCCACCCGCGACCTCGCCGAACTCGACCCCGACGGCTACCTGTTCCTCGGCGGCCGCTCCGACGACACCATCATCCGCGGCGGCGAGAACATCGCCCCCGCCGAGCTCGAGGACGTCCTGGTCGAGCACCCCGCGGTGCGCGAAGTCGCCGTCGTCGGCGTACCCGACCCCGAATGGGGCCAGATCATCCTCGCCGTCATCGTCCCGGCCGACGGCGCCGTGGCCGACCCCGAGGAGCTGCGCGCCCACGTCCGCGCCGCTCTGCGCGGCTCCCGCACCCCCGACCGCGTCGTCTTCCGCGACGAGCTCCCGGTCACCCCGACCGGCAAGATCCTGCGCCGCGACCTGGTCGCGGAGTTCACCGCCATCGACAAGGAGACAGTGTGATCAGGAACGGAACCCGCCTGGCCAGCCAGGTGTGCGAAACCCAGGTCATCGTGGTCAAATCCACCCCCGCGCTCGACGCCCTGACCTGCGGCGGAGCACCGCTGGCTGCCCTCGGCGCCGAACAGGCCGACGCCGTCCTCGACCCCGACTTCGCCGAGGGCACGGTGCTCGGCAAGCGGTACGCCCACGAGAGCGGCGCCGAACTGCTCGTCACCCGCGCCGGGGCGGGCAGCCTCGCCGTCGACGGAATTCCGCTGGGGCTCAAGCAGGCCGTCCAGCTGCCCTCCAGCGACTAACGCAGGACAGCCAGCGCGCCGCTGACCACCGTGTCGACCAGCTTGCCGACGTCTTCGGGCGGGCCGCCGAGCACGAAGAGCCAGACGAAGAGCGGGCCCACCACCAGGGCGTGCAGCACGAGCGGGTCGGGCTCCTGAGCGAGCTCGCCGCGCGCGACGGCCCGGTTCAGCACCTCCTCGAGCACGGCTCGCTGCTGCGCGAGGAAGACCTCCGAGAACCGGGCGGCGAGCCCTGACGAGCCGTAGAGATCCGCGAGCAGACCCGTGTAGACGCCGGGCGGTGCGGCGGCCAGCTGCGTGGCGAGGGTGCCGCAGACCGCGCCGAGATCCTCAGCGAGCGAGCCGTGATCCGGCGGCGGTTCCCCGCTCCCGCCGTGGATGGCGACGGTGTAGATCAGCTCCTGCTTGGTGGGGAAACGCCGGTAGATCGCCGCCTTCCCCACCCCCGCCCGCGCCGCCACACCATCGACCGTGAACCCGGCATACCCGCGCTCGGCCAGCAACTCGCGCGCCGCCCGCTCGATCGCTCGGTCGACCTGCTCATCCCGCGGCCGCCCACCTTGCCTGACTTCACTCACTCCCCTAGCATACGGAACCATCAGTTCCGGAACCTATAGTTCCGTATCTAGGACGGAGTGCGACATGATCACCTGGGCGGGCCGCCTGCTCTTGCTTCTCGGCGCCGGACATCTGCTGGCGGGCCTCGTGCTCACGGCCCCGCGTCACGGCGGCGACTGGTTCTCCGGTGGGGTGTGGGGCGAGGGCGGTGACATCATCGACATGACTCCGGCGAACAGCGCGTTCTGGCTCACCGCGGGCAGTTTCGGCCTGCCGCTCGCGCTGATCGGCGCCCTGGTGATGTGGCTGGATCGCCGCGACATCGCCCCGCCCACGTTCCTCGCCGTCGGGCTGGGCGTCTGGTCCGTGTTCGCCGCGATCATCTTCGAACCCGCCCCCTGGCCGGTCATCTGGATCGCCGTCGGCCTGCTGGTCGCTGGAGCTCGCCGCCAGCGACTTTCGCTACCTCAGCAGCCCCAGGGCTTCGAGTAGCCGCCACACGTCGGTCGACGGATCCCGCTTCAGCGGGTCGCAGTGACTCCTGTGCCCCGACGCGGCAGAACAACCATCGGTCGGGCAATCCTCGGTCAGCTTTTCGGCACGTCGCGCGGCTGCCCGGTGCTTTCCTGTCAACGTCGCCGCACGGTAGCCTCCGACGCTTTTGTCACCCCGATCCGAGAACGACTCCCAGTGCTGCCGACCCCGCAATTTCTCGTGCACGATTCTGTCGGAGCCGCCCTGCGCGCCACCGAACGATTGAAAGTGCAGAAGAAGCCACAGGCCGAAGGAGGGATGCGAGAAAGCGATCTGGACGCCGCACCTCGCCCATTCGGGCGGAACAGCGGGTGAATCCGGAACCCGTACTCCTCGCCGTGACTCCTCTGGAGATGAGCGAGATAATCGGGCTCGGTCTTCTCGCCCTCGACGGCGACATAGAAGAGCCGGACGGAACGTGGCCGCCCCGGTGCCGGATGCACCGACCGCTCCGCATTCGGATCGCTGCGGCGTTTCCGGCTCACTCGTCCGCCGCCCGGAGTTGCGCGACCTCACGGGCCACCTCACCGGTCATCACCCGCGGCACCCCGCCATAGCGACCGCGCAGATAACCCCGCTCCAAATTCTCGTCCCTGCGCGGATGGGCGTCGGTGAGCGGATACAGCTCGGTCTCCCCCGTGGCCTTCTTGGCCGTCACCCTGACCTGTTCGCGACCGAGCGGCCGACCGGCGGCCGCGGTGCCGAGCAGCGTCGCATCGTGGGTGGTGAACAGCAATTGGGCCCGATTCGGGTTGGCCTCCAGGTCCTGGAACATGCCGATCACCTCGGCGGCGAGCAGCGGGTGCAGGCTGGCGTCGAGTTCATCGGCCAGCAGAACCGAGCCGCTCGCGAGCACGTCGAGCGCGGGCCCGAGAAAAGCGAACCAGGCGTGCGTCCCGAGTGATTCCTGGGAGAGGAAATCGAGCGGGACCGGTGCGCCCGCACGCGTCCGATGCAGGAGCCGGACCCGCTTCTCCCTCGGCAGGGAACTATCGATCGCCAATCCGACGATTCCCAGGTCGGCCGCGACCAGCAGGGCCTCGATCTGCTCGCGGTACCGGCCGTCGATCAGCCGATCGCGGGTATGGGCACTGCGGCTCCGGACGTCGCGATCCGACGTGACCAGCCGCAGATCCTTGAGAAACCACCGATGCACCTCGCCGAGCTGCTTGTGGTTGAAACTCGCCCCGACCGTGAGGAGCAGCGCGTTCGGTCTGGTGAGTTCGGTGAGCCGCTTACCTTCCCGAAGGTTCGAATTCGGGAAGCGGAAGTCGTCACCGTCTTCCCGATCGGCCTCGCGATCGAACCAGACCTGCTTGTGGCCTTCGGGATAGGCGTGCAGCCACTCGGCCTCGACCCGCTCGTCGGAGAGTTCGAAACCGTAGGTGTACCGCACTCTGCGTGGACCGAGCAGGACATCGACCTCGAAGAGCGTGGTCTCCCCGCGAGCCGCAGGATCGAGCGCGAAGGGCTCGCGCGGAATGCCATCGAGCCGCGCCCACTCGGCCACGGAGTCCACGACGGCGGACCGCATGGCGAGGACGGCCTGCAGCACGTTGGACTTACCGGAGGCGTTCGCCCCGAAGATGCCGACGACCGAGAGGAGCGAGATCTCCTTGCCGCCCGCCACCACACCGGTCGGCCATGCCGTCCCCTCGTCCGGGTCGGCGGCGACGAATGACAGCTCGTGCTCGTCTCGGATCGAGCGGAAGTTGGCTACGCGGAACTTCAACAGCATGGCGCACCCCTTCCCCGAGCCGGTTTTCGTACCGTATGCGAGGAAATACTACGTCATCGCGGTAAAAACCCCCTACTCCGACCACACCTCGATCAGCTCGGCCGTCGTCGTGACCGTGGTGAGCAGGGCGAGGGAGTTGGCGATGACGGCGGCGCCGTACTCGGCGGGCACCCCGGCGACCGCGTCTCGGGGCAGTACGACGTCGTAGGCGCGGTTGACCGCGTCCATGACCAGGTTCGGGATGGCGACATTCAGGGAGACGCCGGTGACGACGAGGGTACGGATGCCGAGGTTGCGCAGGGTGGCGTCGAGGTCGGTGCCGCCCATGGGGCCGAGGCCGTGGCGGCGGGTCGACACGAGATCCTCGGGTTCCGGGCCGAACTCGGGGAGGAGCGCGGCACCGGGGCTGCCGGGGGTGACGGCGACGCCGCGCCGGGCGAGGGCGAAGAGCGCGGCATTGTGGTTGGAGCCGCGGCCGTCGGCGCGGCGCTCGACCAGGCAGTGCACCACGGTGACCCCGGCGGAACGAGCCGCGGGGAGCAGCGCGGCGATATTCGGCAGCGCCTCGGCGCGGGCGACCTCGGCGAGCGCGGGCAGCCCGGCGGCCGGGCCGACGACCGCGCCCTGCAACTCCTGGGTGATCAGCGCGGTGTGCGCCGGGTCGACCAGCGCAGCGGGCAGCGGGCGGCTCACACCGGCACGTCGTAGAACTGCTGCGCCCACTTGCGCAGCGACATATACGGTTTCACGTCCGCGGGCGAGAGCGCCGGGTGCTCGACGTACTTCTGGTAGCGCCAGATGCTCAGGTCGTCCCACACCGTGATGAGGAATTGCCGCTCCACCTTGGCCTGCACCTCCGGCGGCGGCACGTCGCCGTCGTCACCGGGCAGCTTGGGCCACCAGATGGAGTAGAAGAGATCCGAGCTCTCGTCGTCCACGGGCGTGGCGGCGAAGATGAGCCGGTGGTTGGACGAGCCCTCGAAGGCGCTGATCGAGCCGCCGAGCCCGAACATCTGCGCGTGGATACGCAGCGCCATGGCATCCGGGTCTTCACTGCGGACGTCGGGCCAGCCGGTGAGGAAGTTCCAGGTGTGGCCCTCCTCGGTCCATTCGAGCATCTTCGGGGTCACCGTCGCGCGGTGCACGTAGCGGAAGTGCGCGCTGTCGGGGCCGTTCTCCAGCACGACCTGCGGGTGCACCGGCTCGCGCTCGGCCTTGCGGGAGAACTCCGGATAGGGCCGGTAGAAGGAGTCCGGATCCCTGGCGAGATCCGGGAAGAGCCCGAGGATGTCCGGCATCTCCCAGCTCGGCGGCTCGCCCTCGGGGTGGTGCCACATGAACACGCACCCGTTCTGCTCGTTCACCGGGTAGACCCGCAGCTTGAGCCCGCGATTGACCCGGCTCTCGCCGGGGATGTTCTTGTTGCGGCCGTCCGGCCCCCAGCGCCAGCCGTGGAACGGGCACTCGATGCAGTCGCCGACGACCTTGCCGCCGTGCCCGAGGTGCGCGCCGAGGTGGCGGCAGTGCCCGGTGAGCACGTGCAGCTCCCCCGCGTCGTCGCGGTAGGCCACCAGGTCTTCGCCGAAGTAGTGCAGCGGGCTGCTCTGCCCCTGCGGGAACTCGGCCGACCAGCCGATCATGAACCAGCCGGTGACCTTCCAGGTGAACGGAACCTTCACGATGTCCTCCAGTCGTCGTGGAATGTCTCGCCGAAGCGGTCGAGAAAGGCCGCGGTCGCCGCGGGCGAGCTGCCGTCGGCGTGCACCACCGCGGAGGTGGCGCCGCGCTTGCCCAGGTCGGCGAGCACGGCACGGGCGTCGGCGACGCTCGCGGGGTCGTCGAAGCGGAAGTGCGGGCACACGACCTGGATCGTCACCGATTCCGGGTCACGTCCCGCCCGCTCCAGATCTCGGCGCAGCCGATCGACCGCGTCCCCGAACTGCTCGGGTGTCTCCAGTGCGGCGGTGCGCATGGCGGCGGCCATGCGCGCGGCGGCGATGATCGGCATCCAGCCGTCACCGTGCACGACCACCCGCCGCCGGGCCGCGGCGCCGTTGCCGCCGATCCAGAGGGGTGGGTGCGGGCGCTGCACCGGCCGCTGCGACCAGGTCTCGCCCGGTGCGCCGAAGCCACTGCCGGACACCGGCTTCGCGGGGTCCGTCCAGATCGAGCGCAGCGCGCCCAGCGCCTCGTCGAACAGGGCGGCGCGCCGCTCGTGAGCGACCCCGAGCGCGGCGAACTCGGCGCGCAGGTACCCGGCCCCGACCCCGGCGATCAGCCGGCCGCCGGAGACGATATCCAGGCTGCCGAGCGCCTTGGCCGACAGGTACGGGTTGCGGAACGGCAGCACGTACAGGTTTGTCAGCAGCCGCAGCGTGCTGGTCACGCCGGCCACGAAGCCGAGCGCCGCGATCGGGTCGAGGGTTTCGTGCCCGCCCGCGCCCCGCCACTTGGCCGAAGGCGCGGGGTGCTCGCTCAGCGCGAGCGCGTCGAAGCCGACGGCCTCGGCGCGCACGGCGACCTCGCGGATCACCTCCGGGCGCAGGTAGTCGAGCGGGGCACTGGGCTGTTCGCTCGGATACTCCAGCACGTACTTCATGCGCCGCGCTCCTTCTCGTCCGGTGCGGCCGCGGCGGCCACCGCGCACTCCTCGGCGAAGGCGAGCACGCCGAGGTGGTAGGCGGTGGCGCCGTGACCCGCGCTCAGGTTGTGCCCCGCGTCGGCCTGGTGGTTGAACTCGAACCGCGGTGCGCCGGGGAAGATTCCGCGAATCTCGTCGAGCGCCGCGGCGTCGCGTCGCCACACCGATTCGTGCTCGGCGCAGGTGACGCGCACCGGAACCCGGATATCGGGGGCCAGCGCCCGGAAGTCGTCCGGCCAGTCCACCGCGACGTCGGCTTCGTAGCCGGGCGCCCTGTCGGCAATCGGCCTGCCGCCGAACAGCTCCGGCGGATACACCCGCGCCGGCTGCCACAGCAGATCGCGGATGCCGGCGCGGTCCTGCTCCCGGACCAGGGCCGCGATCCGCTGGATGGCGCGCTCCTGCCGGACCAGCCCGGTTCCGGCGAGTTCGAGCCCGAGCAGGGCGTCGCCGCGCTCGTCGGCGGCCATCCGGACGGCGAGATCACACCCGGCCGAGTGCCCGACCAGGAAGACGCCCGCACCGCGGCTGCGGGCACCGAGCAGGGCGTCCACGGTGCGGTACATCGCGTCGACCCGGCGCCGCGGCGGCCGGAACTCGGCCTCGGCGACGGCGGAGGCGCCGTAGCCGGGGCGGTCCGGCGCCAGCACGGTGAAGCCGAGCGCGGCGCCGGTGCGCAGCAGCGACGCGCGCGGATGGCCGGGCAGGTCGAAGTAGCGCGCGTTGGCCGCGCCGCCGTGCACGGCGACCAGCACCGCGCGCGGCTCGTCGACCTCCGCGCAGAGCGCCGACATCGGGATCCCGTCGACCTCGACGGTGCGGGCCCTCATCGGTCGGCCCGGAGCAACAGCACCCCGCTGGGGGTGAGCCCGCCGCTGGAGACCACCGCGACCGAGGCGCCGGCGACCTGCCTGGCCCCGCCGTCGCCGCGCAGCTGCACGATCGCCTCGTGCAGCAGCCCCATCCCGTGCGTGCGGCCGTGCGAGAGCTGGCCGCCGTGGGTGTTCAGCGGCAGCACGCCGTCGCGCGCGATGTTCTTCCCGGCCCGCAGGAAGTCCTTCGCCTCGCCGATCCCGCAGAAGCCGAGCGCCTCGATCCAGGACAGGCAGTTGAAGGTGAAGCCGTCGTAGAGCTGGGCGACATCGACGTCGGCCGGGCGCAGGTCGGTGCGGGTCCACAGGTGCGCCGCCTGGCCGATGACCTGGGGTTCGTGGGTGAGCGTGCTCTGGTCCCACTCCAGCCGCTCGATGATCTGGGTGCCGACGGCCTCCACCAGGACGGGCGGGCGGGCCAGGTCACGGGCGGCGTCCTTCGCCGAGACGACAACGGCGACGGCGGCATCGCACGGAACATCGCAGTCGTAGAGCCCGAACGGCGTGGTGATCGGGCGGGCATTCAGGTAGTCGTCCATCGTGAGCGGGTCGCGGTAGATGGCGTCCGGGTTCAGGGCGGCATTGGCGCGCTGGTTGAGCGCGATCCAGCCGAGGGTTTCCCGGTCGGTGCCGTAGCGGTGGAAATGCCGCTGCGCGTTCTGGGCCAGGGTGTGCGCGGCCGAGGTGGCGCCGAACGGGATCTGCCAGCTGTCGGTGCGGCCACCGGGCGCGGTGAGCCTGCCCGTGCGCACCAGCTCGCCGTAGGTGGACTCCCAGATGGTGCGGAAGCACAGCACGTGCCTGGCCAGCCCGCTCGCCACGGCGAGCATGGCCGCGATCACCGAGCCGCCGGGGCCGAAGGTCTCCGGGCCGCCGCTGTGCCAGGTCGGCCGCAGCCCGAGCGCGGATTCCACCGCGGTGACCCCGCCCTCGCCGAACGGGCCGAGGTTGGGGCCCGGGTAGGTGGAGAGGCCATCGATGTCGTCGAGCAGCAGCCCGGCGTCGGCGACCGCCTCCCGGCAGGCCCGCAGCGTCAGCGCCAGCGGGTCGGCCATGGTGCGCCTGCCGGGTGGCGTCGCGCCGATGCCGGTGATGGCGACCCGGTCCTCGAACTTCTCCGTGCTCGCCGGGCGGCGCACGTACCGGCCGACGGTGTCGGCGGTGACCTCGTCCTCGGGCAGCGGCGCGGGCAGCGCGGGCGGCGGGGCCGGGCGGAAGAGCGGCAGCCAGACGTCGTCGTGCTGCTCGAACACCACCTCCATCGGCATCCCGAGGTGCAGGGTGTCCGGATCGCACTGCACCGCGTTGGTGGTCAGCCGCACCCGCGCGTCCTCGCTGAGCGCGACCTGCGCCACCACGTAGGGGGCGGGCAGGCCCGGCAGCGCGAAGCGGTGGTTGACGGTGAACCCGATCAGGGTGGCGGCACCGGAGACCGCCCGCACGCCGATCTGCTCGCCGCGGCAGTACCGGCACACCGGCTGCGGCGGGTGGATGAGCGCGCTGCAGGAGAGGCACTCCTGCACCCGCAGCCGCCCGTCCGCTCCCGAGGTCCAGAAGAACTCGTTCTGCGGGGTCAGCAGCGGCAGCGGGCGCTGGGCGTCGTGCTCCGGCATCAGCTCGCGGCCACGGGCTGCTTCGGCGGCGCATAGGCGGGCCTGCCGAGACCGAGGACGTGCTGGGCGATCATATTGCGGAACACCTCGAGCGTGCCGCCGTAGATCCCGCACAGCGGTGCCCACCGGTACAGGTAGCCGGCGGCGCCCTCGTCGGCGGCGCCATCGGCGCCCGCGGACAGCGCCGCCGCCGGGCCGAGCACATCCATCAGATCGGGCGAGATGTCGCGCATGGTCTGGGCCAGCGCCACCCGGCCGAACATGTGCGGCGCGCTCAGCGCGGCCTCGAGTTTCGCGACGCTGCGGCCCAGCCGCACCGCCGCCGAGGCGTCCTCGGCCACCCGGTCGGCGGCGAGCCCGGCGACCCGATCGACGGTGGTCGCCATGGTCGATCCCTGGTGCGTCATGATCGAGACGTCCTGCAGCCCGTCGTTGGCGGCGTCGACCACGCCGTGCTCCTCGTTGAGCGGGCCGAGCAGCACCGCCCAGCCGTCGTTCACCTCGCCGAGGCGGTAGCGGTCGGGCACCCGCACGTCGCTGTAGTAGACGATGTTGGTGCGGTCGCCGTCCACGGTGCGCAGCCCCTGGATCTCGATGCCCGGGGTGTCCAGCGGCACCAGGAACATGGTGAGGCTCTTGTGCTTGCGCGCGGCGGGGTCGGTGTTGGTGATCAGGAAGACGTAGCGGGAGTTGTGCGCGCCGGTGGTGAACATCTTCGAGCCGTTGATGATCCAGTGGTCACCGTCGCGCACCGCGCGGGTCTTGCAGGTGGCGACGTCGGAGCCGCCGTCCGGCTCGGTGTAGCCGAGGCAGAGCCGGACGGTCCCGTCGAGCACGCCGGGCAGCACCTCGTCCTGCAGCTCCTGCGAACCGTGCCGCAGCACCGACGGCACCACGATCTTGGTCGTCCCCCAGGTCACCCACGGCACCTCGGCGCGGCGCTTCTCCAGGTCCCAGAGCCGCTCGCGCAGCCGGTTCAGCTCCGGCCCGCCCTCCCGGTGCAGCTCGGCGGCGAGCCAGCCGGCGGCGGCCATGGCCAGGTGCACACCCTCGTCGAAGTTGTCACCGGTCTCGCGGTCGCGGCGCCGCACCTCGTCGGTGACGTGCTCGTCGAGGAAGGCGCGAACCTCGGCCTGGAAGCGGGTGTCCTCCTCGGACAGTTCCACCCGTGAGAAATCCATGTCTGCGTACTCCTATGCGGATTCGGCCGCGGCTTCGCGCCGGGCCACGGTCTCGGCCAGCTCACGGGCGTGCAGCGCGGGGTCGCCGCCGGCCAGCGCCCAGCCCCTGGCCCGCACCAGGTAGGCCGCCGAGGCCGCCTCGGCCGACACCCCGAGACCGCCCTGCACCTGCACGGCCACGGTCGCCGCGGCGGGCGCCTCGCCGGTGATGAAGACGAACGCCGCGGCGGGCAGCTCCGGCTGATGCTCCGGCTCGTGGTCGAGGAACCAGGCGGCGCGCCGGTTCAGGTTGCGGCCCCCGTTCACCGCGACGGCGATGTTCGCCAGCGGGTGCGAGATCGCCTGCAACGTGCCGATCGGCACCCCGAGGGTGTAGCGGGAGGTCGCGAATTCGGCGGCGATGCGCAGGGTTTCGTCGAGCAGCCCGACGAGTGCGGCGGCGGTGAGGACCCGCCACTCGTCGAGCGCGCGCCGGTAGTCGGCCACCGCGTCCGGGCCGGAGGCGAGCACCGTGACGGAATCCGCGGTGCTCGCGTCCACCCAGGCCATCGGCAGCTTGCCGATGTTCTCCACCCGGGCGGGCGGGCTGTCGAAGGTCAGCCGGACCACGTCCGCGCCGTCGAGCAGGACGACCTCGTCGGCGACCGCCCCGGCGGGGATCAGCCGGGGGCCGGGCCGCGCGGCCGGGTCCGGGTCCAGCGCGACGATCCGCCTGCCCTGCACGACATCGTCCTGGACCGACCCCAGCCGGGCCAGCAGCCGCGCCGTGGTGACGTGCTCGATCCATGGCACCGGCGCGAGCGCCCGGCCCAGCTCCTCGGCGAGGAGGGTGAGCTCGACCAGGCCCGCGCCGTCGCCGCCCGCCGACTCCGGCAGCGCCATGCTGGTCGCCCCGGTACCCGCGAGCTGCTCCCACAGGCTCTTGTCGAACCCGGTGCCCTCGGCCGCGCGGACCGTGTCGATCGGGCAGCGGGTGCGGAAGAACTTGGCGTAGACGGCCTGCAGCTCGGACTGGTCCTCGGAGAGGCTGTAGTCCTGTCTGCGCAGTTCGTAGCGATTCATTCCTGCTCCTGACCCGCCCTGCCACCGAAGAAGAACGCCTCGGCGTTGGCGTAGAGGTAGTTGTCGATGACGTCGGCGGGCAGGTCGAGCGCGAGCGCCTCGGGGATCACCCGCCGCATCGGCAGCACCGGCCAGTCCGACCCGAACATGACCTTCTGCTTGCCTCTGGTCCGCATGTAGTGGATCAGGCTGTCCGGCAGCCGCTTCGGCGACCAGGCCGAGGTCATCAGCCGCAGATTCGAGTACTTGATCAGCAGCCGGATCGCCACGTCCCACCACGGGTCGGCGCCGTGGATCATGCACAGCTTCAGCTCGGGGAAGCGCACGCAGACCATGTCCAGGTAGATCGGGTTCTGCACCTCGCCCGGGATGGGCGGGCCCGGGATGCCGGTATTCATGCAGAGCGGCAGCCCCAGCTCCGAGCACTTGTAGTAGAGCGGGTAGTACACCGCGTCGCTGGGCGGGTACCTGCCCTCGCCCCAGAAGCTCGCGCCGACGGCGGTGTAGGCGACCGGCAGATCGCGGGTCAGTGCGGTCAGCTCGCGCAGCGAGGCCACGGGGCGCAGCAGGTCGACGCCGTTGATTGCCAGCGCGAACCGCTCCGGCCGCGCCTCCACGAACTTCAGCGCGGTCGCCGACGGCTTGCGCATGTTGTACATCAGGATCGCCTTCTCGACGCCCTGCTCGTCCATCTCGTCGATCAGCTCGTCCAGCTCCGGCTGAGCGAACATCGACTTCGGGCCCTTGAAGTAGTCGTCGCGCACCTTCAGCATCCAGTCGGGCTGCTGCTCGACCTCGCCGAAGTGCACGTTCACCAGTCCATCGATGACTCTGGTCACGGATCAGGCTCCGATCTCTCCGGCGACGGATTCCAGGGCCCGCTCGGCCGCCCACCGGTAGTCTGGTTTGCCGTTGCCGAGGCGCCGCACCTCGGCGACGGGGAGGAAGTCCTTGGGGATCTTGTAGCCGGCCAGCTTCTCCCGGCAGGCGGTGCGCAGCTCCGCCGCCGGGATCTCCCCCGACTCGGTGCAGACCAGCGCGACCACCTCGTTGCCCCAGCGCGGGCTCGGCCTGCCGACCACGAGGGCGTCGGCGATACCGGGGCAGGCGCGCAGCACCTCCTCGACCTCCTCGACGAAGACCTTCTCGCCGCCGGTGTTGATCACCAGCGAGTCCCGGCCGAGCAGCCGGAGGGTGCCGTCCGCGTCGACGGTCACCCGGTCGCCGGGCACGGCCATGCGCTCGCCGTCGATCTCGGGGAAGGTGCGCGCGGTGGCCTCGGGGTCGTCGAAGTAGCCGAGCGGCACCCGCCCGACCCGCACGGCCCAGCCGATCTCGCTCTCCCCCGGCTCCAGGAACCGGGTACGGTCGGCGGAGATGGCGGTGCCGCCCGGCATCGGCGCGAAGGTCTCGACCGGGTTGTCCTTGCTGCTGCGCCCGAAGCCCATGCCGCCGGTCTCCGAGGAGCCGTAGCCTTCCATGATCATGATGTGCGGCAGCAGCTCGAGCAGCGCCCGCTTGTACACCGGGTTGGTGGCCGCGCCGCCGGTGCCGATGCCGAACAGCCCCGAGAGGTCGTAGGTGCGCTCGCGCAGCGCGGCGACGAGCGGGGCGGCGTAGGCGTCGCCGACCATGGTGAGCAGCGCGGCCTGCTCCCGCTCGGCGGTCTCCAGCGCGAGCCGGGCGTCGAAGCGGTTGCGGTCGTCGTAGAGCACGATGGTCTGCCCGGCCAGCAGCCCGGCGCAGGCGGTGAAGATCCCCGCGGCGTGCGAGAGCGGGGACATGGCGAACCAGGACTGGCCGGTGGCGCGCGCGAAACCGTGGAGTACATCGATGGACTCGTGGTCTCCGCCGTTCATCGAGGAGACGTACAGGTCGGCCTGCCGCCACAGCACGCCCTTGGGCCGCCCGGTGGTTCCGCCGGTACACAACATCGCCACGTCGTCGGGGGATGTCTCGATGACCCGGTCCGGGTCGCCGCTGCGCACCGCCTCCTCGAAGGCGATCGCGCCGGGCAGCTCCGCCGCACCACTGCCGTCCTCCACCACGATCAGCAGCAGCTCGGACAGGTGGGGCACCGCCTCGGCCAGCACCGGACCGAAGGCCCGGTGGTACACCACCGCGCTCGGGCGCAGGTAGGCGAGCAGCTCGCCGACCTCGTGCGCGGTGTAGCTGGGGTTGACGTTGACCGGGACGGTACGCGCCTTCAGGCAGCCGATCATCACGTCGAGGTAGAGGTCGTTGCGCATGAGCAACGCGACCCGGTCCTGGCCGCACTCCCAGCGCTCCAGCTCCGCCCGCTCGGTGTGCAGGCCCAGCCCGCGATCGGCGAGAAAGTTGGCGAACCGGCGGGTGCGCTCCGCGGACTCGGCGAAGGTGCTGCGGCGCTCGCCGCACACCGTCATCGTTCGCTCCGGCACTGCCGACGCCACGGCGTCGAGCACCGTGCCGATGGTCCATTCGGTCACTGCATTCCTCCACGACGATCTGGCCTGACGCTGTTACTGTATACCTATCGGTAAGGGATGACACAAGGTTCGGGACGGGAACTCGGATGAAAACCGAAGGCGCTTTGCTCTGGGGACTCGACACAGCGTGGCCGGTGGAGGAGATCGAGATCGGGGAGCACGGCGCGGCCGTGCACCACTGCCCGGATCGCGCCCGGTGCGGACGTGGCGATCATCGAGCTCGGGGCGGTCGGGGCCTCCACGCTGCAGGCCGCCGTGCTCTCCGGGGCCCGCCGGATCTTCGTGGTCGAAGCCGCGCAGTGGAAACGGGAGCGGGCGGCCGAGTTCGGGGCCGCCGAGGTCTATCCCGACATCGGGCTTGAGCAGATCAACGACGCCTACGCCGAGCTGCTCGGCGGCCACGACCTGCGCGGCATCATCCGCTACACCGACGCCGACCGCTGACCGCCCGCTGTCCGGTGGCGCCTCCCCCGAGGCGCCACCGGACACTCAGGGCACGATGGCCGTGCGCAGCACCGGTTCCGCCACCTGCTGGCGGGCGAAGATGCCGCGGCGCAGCGCGGTCAGCAGCGCGTCGCGGGTCTCCTCCGGGCGGATCAGCTCGTCGAAGCCCATGTGCTCGGCGGAGTAGTAGGACGCCAGCAGCTCCATCTCGCGCAGCTGCGCGGCCACCTCCTCCGCCGCGCCGGAGGCCAGTCCGAGCGCGGCGGCGCTCATGGCCCCCATGGTGGCGCCGGGGTAGGCGTAGGCGGCGGTCTGGTTGTCGAAGCCGATGAGCGACATGACCATCGACCCGAACCCATACGCCTTGCGCAGCGTGACGTGCAGTTTGATGGTGCTCGCCGTGGTCTGGGCGGCGAACATCCGCGCCCCCGCCCGCAGCACCCCCGCGCGTTCGGATTCGCTGCCGGGCAGCATCCCCGGGTTGTCGGCGAGGAACACCAGCGGCAGGTGGAACGAGTCCGCGACCGTGATGAAGTGCGCGGCCTTGTTCGCCGCGGCGGTATCGATCGAGCCGGCCAGGATCTCGGGCTGGTTGGCGACCACCGCCACCGGATGCCCGCCCAGGTGGGCAAGCGCGCACACGATCGCGGGGCCGTACCCGGGCTGCACCTCGAACCAGTCCGGGGTGTCGAACACGACGTCGAGCACCGTGCGGATGTCGTAGGTGCTGCGGTTGTCCCGGGAGATGATGTCGAGCAGCTCCGGGGTCGCGCGCGGCTCGGTGGAGTCGTCGGAGAGCTGGGCGGGTGGGTAGGACCAGGCACTCGACGGGAAGTACGCGAGGTAGCGGCGGATCTCGTCCAGCGCGTCCTCGTCGGTCTCGGCGACATTGTGGATGAGCCCGCTCGGCACCGCCACGTCCGGGCCGCCCAGCTCCTCCTTGCTGATCTCCTCCCCGGTGGACTCCCGCACCACCGGCGGGCCCGCGGTGAAGATGGCGCCCTGGCGGCTCATGATCGCGAAATCCGAGACCGGGGCGATCAGCGCGCCGTGCCCGGCCGACGGGCCGAGCACGCCGGTGACCATCGGCACCTTGCCGGAGCACCGCGCCTGCGCGAGCAGGTCGGTGGGGGTGCGGCCGTAGTGCGCGCCGGTCGGCCGGAAGCCCGCGCCCTCCAGCAGCATCACGAGCGGCACCTTGTTGCGCACGGCGAGCTCGGCGAGACGGTAGCGCTTGGCATTGCTGCCCGGCGCGATGGTGCCCGCCACCGTCGTGAAATCCTCCGCGCCGACCATCACCGGGGTGCCACCGATCAAGCCGGAACCGGTCACGATGGCATCGGCCGCGATCTCACCGCCGACCAGCGCGCCGAACTCCTGGAACGAGCCGGGATCGAGCAGGTGCGCGATCCGGGCCCTGGCGTCCAGCTTGCCCTTGGCCCGGTGCCTGGCGACCCGCTCGGGGCCGCCCATCGCCGCGGACCGCTCCCGGCGCCCATCCAGGTCCTCCAGCGTTTCCTTCCAGCTCATCGGTGGCCTTCCTCAGCGCAGGGAGTAGCGGATGGGCAGGTGCTTGAGGCCGCCGACGAAGGTGGTCGCGATCAGCTCCGGCTCGCCGGCCAGCTCCACCGAGGTGAGCCGCGGGATCAGCTCGGCGAAGAAGCGGTTCACCTCGAGCCGGGCCAGCGCCGCGCCGAGGCAGAAGTGGATGCCGAAGCCGAAGGCGACGTGCTTGTTCGGCTCCCGCCCGACATCGAAGCGGAACGGGTCGTCGAAGGCCTCCTCGTCGCGGTTGGCCGAGATGTAGGAGAGCAGCAACGAGTCGCCCTCGGCGATCGGCACGCCGCGGACGGTGGTGTCGGCGGTCGCGGTGCGCATGAACGCCTTGACCGGGGTGACCCAGCGGATCATCTCCTCGGTGGCCTGCGGCAGCAGCGACATGTCGGCCTGCAGCCGGGCCAGCTGGTCCGGGTTCTCCGCCAGCGCGCGCATGCCGCCGGAGATGGTGCCGCTGGTGGTGTCGTGGCCCGCCGTCGCGATGATCGCGTAGTAGGAGACGGTGTCGATATCGCCGAGCGGCTCGCCGTCGATGCGGGCATTGGCGATGGTGGAGGCCAAATCCTCGGTCGGGGTGGCCCGCCGCGCCGCGGTGAGATCGTTGAAGAAGGCGAACATGTCGAGCAGCGCGCCGACCTTCTCCTCCTGCGAGACGGCCGAGCGCTGGTACTCCTCGTCGTCGCTGCCGAGCAGCTCCTGGGTCAGCTTCAGCATCCGCGGGAAGTCCGATTCGGGCACGCCGAGCAGCGACATGATCACGTACAGCGGGTAGTTGACCGCCACCTGCTGCACGAAGTCGCACTCGCCACCCGCGTCGCGCATCCGATCCACGTACCGCTTGGCCAGGTCGGTGATGCGCAGGTCCATGGCGCGCATGGCCTTCGGGCCGAACCAGTCCGCGGCGACGGCGCGCACCACCCGGTGCTGCGGGTCGTCCATGTGGATCAGGGTGCGGATGCCGACCGCGGCCTGCTGCTCGTCGGACTCCGCCGACATCAGCACCGGCCGCGGCCAGTTGCTGAACATCTTGCTGTTGCGCTCGACCGCGAGCACGTCGGCGTGCTTGGTGACGGCCCAGAAGGGCTTGTACCCGGGGACGTCGACGTAGGACACCGGGGTGTTGGCGCGCAACTCCGACAGCGCGGCGTGCAGACGCGGCTCGTCGGTGTAGGCAGCTGGCTCCGCGAGTACCTTCGCGGCTTCATCGACGATCGGCGTGCTCATCTGGGCTGTTCCGTCCTTCGGGGCTCGTTGTCTCGAGTGTCAGCGTGATTTATAGTCGAGCTTACTGTCAAGCATTCCGTAAGTCTTTCGAAACGATCCGGACGGTGGTGTTCACATGGCGCAGGCACAGCGCAGAATCGTGGTGGTGGGTGCAGGCTCCGGCATCGGCGCCGCGGCGGCGGCGCACTTCCACGCGGCCGGTGCGCACGTACTCGCCGTCGACATCCGGGACAGCGACACCCCGGCCGCCGAGCACCGGCAGTGTGATCTGCGCGATCCCGCCTCGATCGCGGACCTGCTGGCCGGCATCGGCGACGGCTGGGATCTGCTCGCGCACGTCGCGGGCGTGCCCGGCACCGCGCCCGCCGCCGACGTGCTCGCGGTGAACTACCTGGGCCTGCGGCGCACCGTGGAGGGCATGCTGCCGCTGCTGCGCACCGGCGGCGCGGTGGTGACCGTCGCCTCGGTGGCCGCGCTCGGCTGGCAGCAGCGGATCACCGAGCTCGAGGGGTTGCTCGCGGCGACCGACGAGGCCGCCGTGCAGGCCTGGCAGGCCGGCCAGGACCCGAACTACCCGGTGTACAGCACCTCCAAGCAGGCGGCGGTCCTCTACGTGAAGCGCCTCGCGCTCGCGGCGTGGCAGAAGTACGGGGTCCGGGTGAACTCGGTGAGCCCCGGCCCCACCGAGACCCCGATCCTCGGCGACTTCGAGACCTCGATGGGCAAGGACGTGCTCGACGTGGTGAAGGCCACCGTCGGCAGGCACGCCACCGCCGCCGACATCGTCCCGGTGCTCGATTTCCTCGGCTCCCCGGCCGCGGGCTGGGTGAACGGCCAGGACCTGCACATCGACGGCGGCTTCGTCGCCCCGATGTCGGTCGGCGGCCCGCTCGCGCTGTAGCCGCGCACTACTCGAAAGGTGAACTGTGAACAGCCCCGTACGGGAGATCGATCTCCGCGATCCCTACCCCTTCTTCGCCGCGAAGCGGCGCGAGCACGGCGTCTACCACGGCGGCGTCATGGACTACTCCCGCACCCCGGAGGCCTTCCGGCCGAAGGATTCCTGGACGGCGCTGTCCTGGTCGGCCACGAACGCCGCGCTGCGTGACAACGAGACCTTCAGCTCCAAGCTCTACGACAGCACCATCGGTGTCTTCATGGGCCCGACGATCCTGGCCATGAGCGGCTCCAGGCACAAGGCGCACCGCAACCTGGTCGCCGCGGCCTTCAAGCCGCAGTCGCTGCAGACCTGGGAGCCGGAGATCGTGCGGCCGATCTGCACCGCCCTGATCGACGAGTTCGCCGAGCGCGGCACCGCGGATCTGGTGCGGGAGTTCACCTTCGAGTTCCCGACCCGGGTGATCGCCGAGCTGCTCGGACTCCCGGCGGAGGATCTTCCCTTCTTCCGCAAGGCCGCGGTCGACATCATCAGCTACACCGGCGACTACAAGGCCGCCTTCGAAGCGTCGGGGGCGCTGCAGGAGTACTTCCAGGGCCACATCGACCAGCGCCGGTCGCAGCCCACCGACGACATCATCGGCGACCTGGTGGCCGCCGACATCGAGGGCGAGCAGCTCACCGACGAGGCGATCTACTCGTTCCTGCGGCTGCTGCTGCCCGCCGGGCTGGAGACCACCTACCGCTCCTCGGGCAACCTGCTCTACCTGCTGCTCACCCACCCCGAGCAGTTCGCGGCGCTGCAGGCGGACCGCAGGCTGCTCAGCCCGGCCATCGAGGAGGGGCTGCGCTACGAGACCCCGCTGACCCTGGTTCAGCGCACGGTGACCCGCGACACCGAACTCGAGGGGGTCGCGATCCCGAAGGGCGCGACCCTGGACATCGCGCTGGGCGCGGCGAACCGGGACGAGGGGCGCTGGGAACGCGCCGAGGAGTTCGACATCCATCGCAAGCGGCTGCCACACATCAGCTTCACCGCAGGCGCGCACACCTGCCTCGGGCTGCACCTGGCCCGGATGGAGACCAGGGTGGCGCTGGAGGTCCTGCTGGATCGCCTCACCGGCATCACCCTGCTGACCGAGGACGACCCGCACATCTTCGGCCAGCCGTTCCGCTCCCCCACCGCGCTGCCGGTGTCGTTCGAGGTGGCCGGGTGAGCGAGCGCGACCCGTTCGACCTGTCCGGGCGCTCGGCGCTGGTGACCGGGGCCGCGGGCGGGATCGGCGCGGCCGTGGCCGTCGCGCTCGCCGCCCGCGGCGCGGCGGTGCTGGTGACCGACCTGGACGACGCCGCGGCCGCCGGGACGGCCGAGCGCATCACGAGCGCGGGCGGGATCGCCGAGGCGGTGGCGCTCGATGTGCGCGACAGTGCGGCGGCCACCGCCGCGGCGGCCCGCGCGGCCGCGCTGACCGGCGGCGCTCTGCACATCGTGGTCAACAACGCAGGCGCCACCGCACCCGCGATGTTCGCCAAGACCACCGAGGAATCGGTGCTGGCCATGCTCGACATCCATGTCCTCGGCGCGTTCCGCTGCGCCAAGGCCGCACTGGCGTACCTGCCGCAGGACGGCACCGGGCGGATCATCAACGTCACCTCATCGGCCGGGCTCACCGGCGCGCTCGGCCAGGTGAACTACTCCGCCGCCAAGGCGGGCATCGTCGGGCTCACCAAATCGCTGGCCAAGGAGCTGGCCCGCAAGCAGATCACGGTGAACGCGCTGGCCCCCGCGGCGGCCACCCCGATGACCGAGACCATCCGCACCGACGAGCGTTTCGCCGAGCAGACGCTGGCCCGGATTCCGCTCCGCCGCTGGGCCGAACCCGCCGAAGTGGCCAACGCCTTCGTCTTCCTCGCCTCGGACGCGGCCTCCTACATCACCGGGCAGGTCCTAGCGGTGGACGGCGGGCTGGTGATCTGATGACGGGACCGCTCGCAGGCGTCACCGTGGTCGCCCTGGAGCAGGCGGTCTCGGCCCCGATGTGCACCCGCACCCTCGCCGATCTGGGCGCGCGGGTGATCAAGGTGGAGAATCCGCGCGGCGGCGACTTCGCCAGGCACTACGACGACGTGGTGCACGGGCAGGCGGCGCACTTCGTCTGGGCCAACCGGGGCAAGGAATCGATCGCGCTGGACATCACCGCGCCGGAGGGGCTCGCGGTGCTCCACCGGCTGCTGGCCACGGCGGACGTGTTCGTCGCGAATCTCGCGCCCGGCGCGCTCGCCCGGCGCGGGCTCGACCCCGCCGAGCTGCGGCGGCGCTACCCCGGGCTGATCGCGCTGGAGATCGACGGGTACGGCGCGGGCGGGCCGCTGTCGCACAAGCGCGCCTACGACCTGCTGATCCAGGCCGAGTCCGGGGCCTGCGCCGTCACCGGGTTCCCCGGCGCGCCCGCCAAGCCGGGGCCACCGGTCGCCGACGTCACCGCTGGGCTCTACGCCGCGATCACGATCCTCGCGCTGCTGTACCGCCGGGGCGGCGCCACCGCGTCGGTGAGCCTGTTCGACACCATGACCGAGCTCATGGGGTACCCGCTCACGCACGCCCGCTACTCCGGCAGCGAGCAGCCGCCGGTCGGCATGGGCTCGCCCGCGGTCGCGCCCTACGGCGCCTATCCGACCGCCGACGGCTCCACCGTTGTCCTCGGCACCACCAACGACCGGGAGTGGCAGCGGCTGGCGACCGAGCTGCTCGCCCGGCCCGAGCTGGCGGCGGACCAGCGGTTCGCGAGCAATACCGGACGCGTGGCACACCGGGCCGAGCTCGACACCGCGCTCGCCGCGTGGTGCGCCGAGCTCCCCCTGGACGAGATCCGGCGCCGCGCCGACGCGGCGGGGATCGGGAACGCCAGGTTCAACACCCCCGACGAGGTCAACGCGCACCCGCAGCTGGCGGCGCGGGACCGGTGGCGCCCGGTCGACAGCCCCGGCGGCACCGTGACCGCGCTGCTGCCGCCGCCGGTGATCGAGGGCTGGGCCGCACCGATGGGCGCCGTCCCCGCGCTCGGCGAGCACACCGAATCCGTCTTGCGCGCAGCGGGTTTCGATCCGCGGGAGATCGTCGCGCTCGGCACAGCGGGGATCGCGGTCCCCGCCATGGAAGGAACACCATGACCGTACTCCTGGCCGAGCAGCGCGGCGGCGTGCGCACCCTCACGCTGAACCGCCCGGACCGGCGCAATGCCCTCGACCGCGCGCTGTGGGCGGCGCTGCGGGAACAGCTGGCCGAGATCGCGGCGGGCGCGGCGAGGGCGGTGGTGCTCACCGGCGCGGGCGGCGCCTTCTCCGCCGGGGCGGACCTCTCCGCCACCGCCGACGTGGAGGAGTTCCCGGACCCGGCCGAGGAGATGCGCGGCATCAACGAGGTGGTGCGGCGGCTGCACGAACTCCCGGTGCCGACGGTGGCGAAGGTGCGCGGCCCGGCCTACGGCGCGGGCTGGAACCTCGCGCTCGCCTGCGATCTCGTGGTCGCGGCGCCCGACGCCCGCTTCTGCCAGATCTTCACCCGCCGCGCGCTCTCCCCGGACTGCGGCGGGTCGTGGGTGCTGCCCCGGCTGGTCGGGATACAGCAGGCCAAGCGGCTCACCCTGCTCGCCGAGGCCATCGGCGCCGAGGAGGCGCTGGCGCTCGGGCTCGTCACCTGGGTGCGGCCGGAGCCCGAGATCGACGCCTTCACCGCCGAACTCGCCGAGCGGCTCGCGGCAGGCGCCCCCACGGCGCTGGCGCAGACCAAGGCGCTGCTCGCCGCCGGCGCCGACCGGACGCTCGACGAGGCGCTGGACGCCGAGACCAGGGCCCAGGCCGTCAATCTCGCCGGGCCCGACGTGCTCGAGGCGTTCGCCGCCTTCCTGGAGAAACGCGAGCCGGTATTTCCCGGCGCGAACGCGAATTCGGAGGCCGCCGCGGAAATGTGACCTGAGATACATTATCGACCGATCGGAATACCTCGGCACCGTCGGAAATACCGAACGGTAAACCCCGTGGTAGCATCTACCGTGCGGATTTCGATGATCCGCTTCCGGCATTTCCCCGGCGGCGCCGGACGCCGGAAACCCCGAGCACCGCAGAGGAAGTGAGTTCGGCGATGGCGAAGCGCGCAACGCCCGTGAAGCGGCAGCGCCGCGAGCGAGGATCGCTCAATCCCGAGGACATCATCCAGGGCGCCTTCGAACTCGCCGAAGAGGTCTCCATCGACGGGCTCAGCATGCCGCTGCTCGGCAAACACCTCGATGTCGGTGTCACCAGCATCTACTGGTACTTCCGCAAGAAGGACGACCTGCTCAACGCCATGACCGACCGGGCGCTGAGCCAGTACGCCTTCGCCGCGCCCTTCGTCGAGGCCGACGACTGGCGCGAGACGCTGCGCAATCACGCGCGGACAATGCGCGAGACGTTTCTCGGCAATCCGATCCTGTGCGATCTGATTCTCATTCGCTCCGCGCTGAGCCGCGATGCCGCCCGCCTCGGCGCGCAGGGAATCGAGCGCGCGATCAACACTCTGGTCAAAGCGGGATTCTCCGTGGACGACGCCTTCGACCTCTATTCCGCTATCAATCTGCACGTGCGCGGATCGGTCGTATTGCAGCGGCTCTACGACAAGAACAAGGAACTCGAGGCCGAGGCGTCCGCCTACTACGAGGACATCGCCATCGAGCCGGAGACCACGCCGCTGCTCGCCGAGGCCATGGCGCGCGGGCGACGCAGCGGTGCGCCGGACGATCGGAACTTCGAGTACGGGCTGGAATGCGTTCTCGACCACGCGAGCCGGGTGATCGCGGGTAGCGCGCCCGCCGCTCCCGCGAAGAAGACGCCCGCCAAGGCCGCGGCCAAAACCGCCGAGCCGGCCAAGAAGGCCGCCGCGAAGCGAGCCGTCGCGAAGGCGCCGGGTACGCGCGCTCGGCGCACCGCCGCCGCATCCTGACCGGATCGCCTCCCGGCGCCGCCCGCGCCCGTCCCGTGCCCCGGCCCACCAGGCCGGGGCACGTTCGCGTTCACGGCTCCGGGACGTGGAAGTGCTCGTCCCGCAATCGGAATGCCTCCCGGGTGCCGTGCTCCGCCCGCGTCTTGACGAAGTTGAACTCCCCGTCGGCGAACTGCAGATTCGTCCCGAAGGCGTGGAAGAGGTAGCTCGCGACCTCTTCCCCCTGGTACGCCTGGCTCTGCTCGACCAGCCGGAATGCCTCCTTGGCGATCACCACCCCGTCGGCGGGCATCTTCGCCGCCTTCTCCGCCCAGTAGCGCGCCCGCGCCGTCACCTGCCCCGGCTCGCAGGTCTCGGTGAACACCCCCAGGTGCTCCAGCGTGCCCGCCTCGACGATGTCACCGGTGAGCAGCAGCCGCCGCGCCAGCACCGGACCGAGCCGGTGGAAGAACATGTGCAGGCTGCCGAGCGCGGGGCCGAGGAAGCGAGTGGCGGGCATGCCGAGTCCGGCGTCTCGCGCCACGACGGCGATATCGGCCATCAGCGCCATCTCGAATCCGCCGCCGAGCGCGAAGCCGCCGACCTCGGCGACGGTGACCTTCGGGAAGCCGAGGAACTCGTGGTAGAAGTCGAAGGACTTGCGATCGACGGTGAGCCTGCGCCGCTGGCTCGGCCTGCTCTTCTTCGGCGCCGCGCCGTTGCCGTTGCCCTCGCCGTACCAGCCGTAGGCATTGTTCATATCGGCACCGGTGCTGAAGACCCCGCCCTCGCCGCGCAGCAGGACCACGGTGATGTCGTCGTCGGCGGCCACCTCGTCGAGGAAGCGCGCCAGCCCCTCGCGCATGGTCGCGTCGTAGGAGTTGCGGCGCTCGGGGTTGTTCAGCGTGATCGTGGCGATCCGGCGATCGTCGTCCACCTGGTAGCGGACACGGCCGTCGGCGGCGCTGGAAGCGGTCATCGGGAGATCCCTTCGGTCGTCGGCGCGCCGGAGACCCGGCGGCGCCCGTATCTGGTGCCCGCGAGGTGCTCCGGCGTGACCGCGACCGTCACCGCGGCCGCGCGGCACAGCACCTCCTCGCCGTGGCGCAGCAGCGCGTTGGACTCGATGCCCGCCTCGGTGACGGTGCGCGCGATCGAGAAGCCGAGCTCGGTGCGGAGCGGAGTCGGACGCCGGTAGGTGATCGCCAGCGACTTCGTCTTGCCGGTCACGCCCGCCGCGCAGCTGTGCTGCTGGACCACGCAGTCGAAGAACACCCCGAGGAAGCCGCCGTGCACCAGCCCGGGCGGCCCCTCGAAGTTCACCGGGAAGGTGACCCGTCCGGTCGCCGACGCCGGATCGATGGTGTCGAACACGTACTCCGGGAAGCTCGGGTTGTAGGTGCCGATGTCGAAGGCGTGGTCGAGGTAGATCCGGCGCTCCGGATCGTCCTCGGCGTCGCCGACCCGCGGCCGCGGGTCGGCGGGCGCGGTGGCGGTGAGCGCGCGCTCCCACTCCGCGAAGCGCGGCAGCATCTCCTCGACCACCGGCTGCGGCTGCTCCTGGGAGAGCAGCAGCGCGGTGAGCCTGCGCAGCGCGGCGGCCGCGGCCTCGGTCTGGGCCAGCGGGCGTTCGCCGAAATGGATCTCCATGCGGGGCTCGTTCCTCCTCGGGCTCACGCCCACCTTGGCAGACGAGCAACGGTATTGTCTACTGTATCTATCTCAGTAACGATCGGAGGGTGAGCGTGGGCGATGAGGGCGATACCGCTGCGGCGGTGCGGGTGCACCGGGACGGGGCGGTGCTGCGGCTCACCGTGGACCGGCCCGGGCGGCGCAACTCGCTCACGCCGGACATGGTGCAGTCCCTGATCACCGCACTGACCGCCGCCGCGTCCGACGACAGCCTGCGCGCGATCCACCTGCGCGGCGCGGGCGAGCACTTCTGCACCGGTGTGGACTGGGTCTCCGGCAATGCCGGGGAGGGCAAGCCGCGCACCGGCTCGGTGCAGCGCCGCGTCCCGCACACCGCGCACCGGGTGATCGAGCTGCTGCACACCGTGCAGCTCCCGGTCGTCGCCACGGTGCACGGCTGGGCCGCGGGCATGGGCTGCAATCTCGCACTTGCCGCCGACTTCACCGTCGCCGCCCCCGGCGCCACCTTCTGGGAGCCGTTCCTGGACCGCGGCTTCAGCCCCGACTCCGGCGCCACCTGGCTGCTGCCGCGGCTGACCGGGCTCGCCAGGGCACGGCGCATGCTGCTGCTCGGCGAGAAGATCGACGGCGCCACCGCCGCCGACTGGGGGCTGATCCACGAGGTCGCCGCCGACCCGGACACCGCCGCCGAAGCACTGCTCGCCCGGCTGGCCGCCGCGCCGACGGTGGCGTTCGGGCTGGCCAAGCAGGCGCTGGCGCAGAACCTGCACGCCACCCTGCCGCAGGCCATGACCAATGAGCTGTTCGCTCTCGAACTGGCCTGCCGCACCCGCGATTTCAAGGAGGGCCTGGCGGCCTTCCGGGACCGCAGGGCGCCGGAATTCGAGGGCCGATGACCACCGACGAAGGGACTCCCATGCCGTACGACTCCATCGGATACGAGGTCGAGGGGCATACGGCCACCGTCACGCTGAACCGGCCGGATGCGCTCAACGCGCTGAGCCCGCACATGATCACCGAGCTGCGCGCCGCCTACGCCGAGGCCGAGAACGACGACCGGGTGTGGCTGCTGATCGTCACCGGCACCGGCCGGGCCTTCTGCACCGGCGCCGACGTCAAGGCGATCCCCGGCGACGGCAAGGTGCTCAACGAGCGGCCGTACCTGTCGACCTACGAGCAGTGGGAGGCCCCGCAGGAGGGCACCCCCCCGTTCCGCACCATGGCCAAGCCGATCCTCACCGCGGTGAACGGCATCTGCTGTGGGGCCGGGCTGGACTGGGTGACCACCTCCGACATCGTGATCGCCTCCGACCGGGCCACCTTCTTCGACCCGCACGTCAGCATCGGCCTGGTCGCCGGGCGCGAGGTGGTGCGGCTGGCCCGGGTGCTGCCGCGCTCGGTCGCGCTGCGGATGGCGATCATGGGCAAGCACGAGCGGATGAGCGCCGCGCGCGCCTACGAGCTCGGGATGATCAGCGAGGTGGTCGAGCACGACCGGCTGCTGGAACGCGCGCACGAGCTCGCCGCCCTGGTGAACCGGAACGCGCCGCTGGCGGTACGCGGTACCCGGCTGGCCATCCGGAAGGGGCTCGACCTGCCGCTGCACGAGGCGGAGATGCTCGCCGAGTCCTTCCGCGAGCGCGTCACCCGCACCGAGGACGCGCTCGAGGGGCCGAAGGCATTCGTGGAGAAGCGCACCCCGGAATGGCGGGCCCGGTGAGCGCGGGCACGGAGGGCGGGTACGACACCGTCCTGCTCGACATCGACGCCGCGGACCGCGTGGCCACCATCACCCTGAACCGGCCGGAGCGGCTCAACGCCTTCGACCGGCGCATGTGCGAGGAGCTGGCCGGGATCTGGCAGGCGCTGCGCACCGACGACCGGGTGCACGCGGTGGTGCTGCGCGCGGCGGGTGAGCGGGCCTTCAGCGCCGGGCTCGACATCAAATCCAGCTACGGGCAGCCGGACAGCATCTGGCATCACGAGGATCCGGGCGAGCTGCTCAGCCCGAAGTGGCAGAAGATGTGGAAGCCGGTGGTCTGCGCGGTGCAGGGGATCTGCACCGCGGGCGCGTTCTACTTCGTGAACGAGTCCGACGTGGTGCTCTGCGCCGAGGGCGCCACCTTCTTCGACTCGCACGTCTCGGCCGGGCTCGTCTCCGCGCTGGAGCCGATCGGGCTCATGCGCCGGGTGGGGCTCGGCGAGACGCTGCGGATCGCGCTGCTCGGCAATGACGAACGGGTCGGCGCCGCGACCGCGCTGCGCATCGGGCTGGTGAGCGAGGTCGTTCCCGCCGAGCAGCTGTGGGCCCGCGCGCACGAGATCGCGGCGACCATCGCCGCGAAACCGCCCTCGGCCACCCAGGGCACCGTCAAGGCGATCTGGGAATCGCTGGACAAGCCGTACCGCGCCGCTCTCGACCAGGGGCTCATCTACACCCGGCTCGGTAATCCGCTCGGCACCGCCGAACTCGCCGCCCGCGGCGGGCCCGCCCCCACCGAACCGAGGATCCGCTGATGAGCACCTCCGTCCACCCCCTGATCCGCCGCCTCGCCGAGGTGCTCGCGTTGCGGCCGGAGGCACCCGCGATCGAGTTCGACGGGCACTGGCACACCTGGGGTGAGCTCGCGGGCCCGGCCGCCCGGATCGCCGCGCTCACCCGCACACACGCCGTCGACGGCCGGGCCCCGATCGGGATCCTGCTCCGCAACACCCCCGCGCATGTCACCGCCTTCCTCGGGGTGCTCGGCGCGGGCGGCACCGTGGTGGCGATCAACCCCTCCCGCGGCGAGGAGCGCACCCGCGCGGACCTGATCGAGCTGGACCTGCCGCTGGTGCTCGGGTTGCCGGGGGATCTGGCGGCGGTGGTGCCCGACGACACCCCGACGGGGTCGCTGGCCGGGCTGTTCACCGGCCCGACCCCCGAGTACGGCGTCGATCCGCTGACCTGCGATGTGGCCGTGCGCATGCTCACCAGCGGCACCACCGGGCCGCCCAAGCGCATCGACCTGGGCTACGACATGCTGGCGCACAGCGTGATCGGGACCGGCTTCCGCACCTTGCCCGCCCCGGCCGAGCCGCGCACCGGGGTCGCGATCGTGAACGCGCCGCTGGTGCACATCGGTGGGGTCTACCGGGTGCTGCAGTGCGTCGCCGAGGCGCGGCCGTTCGTGCTGCTGCCGCGCTTCGAGCTGGAATCGTGGGCACGGGCCGTGCGCACGCATCGGCCGCGGGCGGTCTCGCTGGTGCCCGCGGCGCTGCGCATGGTGCTGCACTCCGAGCTGACCAGGGAGGATCTCGCCGGCGTCGCGGTGGTGACCTCGGGGACCGCGCCGCTGGCGGCCGCCGACGCCGACGCCTTCTACGAGAAGTTCGGCATCCCGGTGCTCACCTCCTACGCCGCCACCGAATTCGGCGGCGGGGTGGCGGGGTGGACACTCGCCGACCACCGCGAATTCTGGGCGACCAAGCGCGGCAGCGTCGGCCGGGCCCAGGGCGGCGCGAAGCTGCGCGTCATCGCCGACGACGGCGGCGCACTGCCCGCGGGCGAGCAGGGGCTGCTCGAGGTGGCGCCGGGACAGCTCGGCCCGGACGCGGGCTGGATCCGCACCACCGACCTCGCCCGGCTCGACGACGACGGTTTCCTCTGGATTCTCGGCCGGGCCGATCAAGCCATCATTCGCGGCGGGTTCAAGGTGCTTCCCGATGACGTGCGGGGCGCGCTCGAGGCGCACCGCGCGGTGCGCGGCGCCGCCGTGGTGGCCAGGCCCGACCCGCGGCTCGGCGAGACCCCGGTGGCGATGGTGGAGCTGCGCTCCGGCGCGCACACCGACGCGGACGACCTCACGGCGTTCCTGCGCGACCGGCTGGCCGGCTACGAGGTGCCGACCGAGATCGCGGTGGTGCCCGAGATTCCGCGCACCCCGTCCGGGAAGCCGGATCTGGGCGCGGTGCGACGGCACTTCGCCGACCCAGCTGTGCCCGGCGGCTCGCATCCCACTGCCGGAGCCGAGGTCGCGGCGGCAGGAGCTCAGGTCTCCCCCGCGGCGGGCGAGGCCCCCGTGCACGGCGCCATCGCCGCCGGAGGTGAGCATGTCCGGTGACTCGCCACCCGCGAACCTCGCCGCGACGACGGCCCGGCGCGGCGGTGAGCGCTTTGTCCCCGACGCCGGTCCCGGCGCGCAGCCTCCGCAGGACCCCGGTTCCGGGAGCCGCTGCGACACCATCGACGCGGCCATCACCGCCGCGGCGGCGGCCCATCCGGACAAGCCCGCGGTGATCGACCCGGCCCATCGGCTCACCTACCGCGAACTCGACACCGCAACGGCCGAACTCGCCGCCGGGCTGGTCGCGATGGGCATCGGCACGGGTACCAGGGTGGGGCTGCTCGCCCCGAACAACACCGGCTGGGTGCGCACCGCGCTCGCGCTCACCCGCATCGGGGCGGTCCTGGTCCCGCTCTCCACCCTGCTCACCCCGCCGGAGCTGCTGGCCCAGCTGCGCACCGCCTCGGTGCAGGTCCTGATCGCCGCCGAGGAGTTCCGCGGCCACCGCTACCTCGACGACCTGCGCACCGCACTGGACTCCCCGCTCACACCGCCGATCCTGCACCCCGAACTGCCCTCCCTGCGGACCGTGCTGACCATCGACGAAGCAGCGGCACTGCGCGGCGACGCCACCGACGTAGCCCGCGCCCTGGCCGCCGCCGTGACCCCGGCCGACCCCCTGACCATCCTGTTCACCTCCGGCAGCCGCGGCGCCCCGAAGGGGGTCGTGCACGCACACGGCAGCGCGCTCGGGGCGGTGCGCGCCGGACTGGCCGACCGCTGTATCACCGCCGAGACCCGGCTCTACCTGCCGATGCCGTTCTTCTGGGTCGGCGGCCTCGGCGGCGGCATCCTCTCCGCACTGCTGGCGGGCGCCACCCTCGTCACCGAGGAGATCCCGCACCCGGAGACGACCCTGCGGCTGCTGGAACGCGAACGGGTCACGCTCTTCCGGGGCTGGCCGGATCAGGCGCAGGCGCTCGCCCGGGAAGCCGGGGCCGTCGGCGCGGACCTCTCCGCGCTGCGCCCCGGCAGCCTCGAGGCACTGCTCCCGCCCGAGCTGCGCTCCCGACCGGGCGCCCGAGCGAACCTGTTCGGCATGACCGAATCCTTCGGCCCCTACTGCGGCTACCCCGCCGACACCGACATGCCCGAGCAGGCATGGGGCAGCTGCGGCCGCCCGTTCCCCGGCACCGAGATCCGCATCGACTCCCCCGCGCCGGGCGAGATCGGCGAGATCCTGATCCGCGGCCCGCATATTCTGCGCGGCCGGTGCGGCCGCACCCGGGAGGAGCTGTTCACCCCGGACGGCTACTACCGCACCGGCGACCTCGGCCGCCTGGACGACGCCGGATTCCTCTTCTACCACGGCCGCTCGGACGACATGGTCAAGGTCAGCGGGGCCACCGTCTACCCCGGCGAGGTGGAGCGCGCGCTGCGCTCGCTGCCCGCGGTGGCCCAGGCCTACGTCACCGACCTGCCCGGCCCGCGCATCGCCGCTGCCGTGGTGTGCCACACGGACACCTCGGCCGAGGAGCTGCGCTCGGCGGCCCGCGGCGTGCTCAGCGCCTTCAAGGTGCCCGCCGTCTGGCTCCTGCTCGACTCCGACGACCCGGTGCCGCGCGGCGGCACCGGCAAGGTCGACCTTCCCGCCCTGCGCGCGCTGCTCGACGCCTGGGGCACCACAGCGAGGAACCCACGATGACAGCGCTCGAAGCGATCGGCGACCTGATGAACCGGATCGGCTTCCGCCGGACCACCGAGGACGGCACCGAGTACTGGGAGCTGCCTGCCGCCGCGCACAATGTCAATCTGTCCGGCGGAATCCAGGGCGGGCTGCTGGCCACCCTGGTGGATGTCGCCGCGGGCTCGGCCGCGTTGGCCACCCGGCCCAGCGGTACCGGGGTGGTCACCTCGGACCTGAATATCCGGTACCTGCGCGCGGTCACCGAGGGGACGGCGCGGGCCTACACCCGGATCGTGCACTCCGGCAGGCGTTCCACGGTGGTGGATGTCGAGGTGCGGGTGGTGCCGGGCGACACCCTCGCGGTGATCGCCACCGCGAACTTCGCCAATGTCGGGTTCCCCGGGATCGGCGACCCGCCGGCCTGACCGTCAGCCGCGGTCGCCGCCGTAGAGTGCGGCGACCGCGTCGGTCCGCACCTTCATGGCGGCATTGCGCGGCAGCTCCGGCAGCACCGCGATGTCCACGGGGATGTGGTGGCTCGGCAGCTCCTCGCGCACGAGCTCCAGCAACTCGGCCGGTGCCGGGGCCGCGTGACCGCTGCGCAGCTCCACGGCGGCGAACGGCACCTGGCCCAGCCGCGGGTCGGGCACGCCCACCACGCAGGCGTCCCGCACCGCGGGGTGCCGGATCAGCACGACGCGGACGGTCTCCGGCAGCACCTTGAACCCGCCGCGGTTGATGGCCCCGTCGGCGCGGCCGTGGATGGTGACGAAATCGTCGGCGTCGCGGGAGGCGAGGTCGGTGGTGCGGATCCAGTCCGGGCCGAGCACCGCAACCCGCGCCTCCAGCCGCCCGCGCTCCCCCGGCGCCACCTCGGCGCCGGTCTCCGGGTCCACGATGCGGACATCGACGCCAGGCAGCGGGCGCCCCACACTGCCCGCTTTCGCCTGGCCGAAGCTTCGGTGCAGCTCCGGCGTCCAGGCGCAGACCGACCCGGCGAACTCGGTGGCACCGTAGGCCCACAGCAGCGGGATGCCGTAGCGCTGTTCGAATTCGGCGCGCAGACCGGGCTCCAGCGGCCCGGAGCCACCGGGCAGGTATTCGAGCGAGGCCAGATCCTCGGGTGGGACCTTCGCGTCGAGCAGCATGCGCAGGATGGTCGGCTGCACCCCGGCCCGGCGCACCCGGTAGTCGCGGACCGCGCGCACCCACTCCGGAACGGTGAACCTCTCCATGAGCACCATGCGGGTGCCGAGGAACGGCACCGCCAGCAGCTGGCAGATTCCGATGCTGCCGAACGGCCAGTAGACCAGCTCGGGCGGGTCGTCCGGCTCCGCGGTGCGGCCACCGGTCATGGTCAGCACTGTGTGGGCGAGCGCGGCGGTGCCGATCGCCACCCGCTTCGGCGGGCCGGTCGTGCCGCTGGTCAGGATGTGCAGCCCCGATGCTGCGTTGCCGACGGCCACCCGCTGCGGCCGGCCGGTCGGAACGTCCGGCTCGGATGCCGCTGTCGCGGTCGCGCCGTGGCGCGCGCACACGGTCCGCCCGGTCTCCGCGGTGACGCCCGCGCTGCCCGCCGCCGCGCAGGCCGCGCGGAGTTCGGCGGTCCAGTCCTGCTCGCCCGCGACGATCGCGGCGAGCCCGAGCTCCGCGACCTCGCGCGCGATCGCGCCCGCCGACCGGTAGGAATTGATCATCACCAGGGGCCGCTGCCGCGCCACCGCACCGAGCACGACCGCCGCGTGCGGCACTCGATTGCGCACGAGTACGCCGACCGCCTCGCCGGGGCCAACCCCCGCCCGGGCCAGTGCGTCCTCGGTGGCGCGGGCGATCGCGGACAGGTCGTCGCCGGTATACCAGCGCCGCTCGAACTCGACGAACGGACCCGCACCGTAGGAGTCGAGCCGCGCCGCGAGCGTGGCGGCGAACTCCACACCTGGATCGCGCGCTGGTTCCGGCGACGGCTCGGCTACTCCCGGTCCGGCATCTCCCGGCACCTCGGCACGGCCGCTCACCGCGCCTGCTCCGCGTTCGGCCGGTAGAAGATCGCCAGCTGGGCCACTCCGGCCAGCACGCCGAGCCCGGCCGCGACCAGCCCGAACCACCCGTCCGGCGCGTCGGCGCCGAAGAGCAGATGATCCAGCGAGATCCGCCCCGCCCCCAGCGTGGCCACCGCCACCGCCGACACGGCGAGCACCAGGTTGTACTCCCAGCCGTTGCCGACGATGAAGAACCCGTGCTCCCGATGCACCGTCCACGCCGCCACCAGCATCACCGCGACGAACGCGGCCGCGGCGAGCGGAGTGAGGAACCCCGCCGCGAGCGCGAGCCCCGCCCCGACCTCGGTCCCCGCCGCGAGCCGGGCGTGCAGCGCACCGGGCCGCATTCCCATACCGTCGAACCAGGCGGCGGTGCCCGCGATCCGCCCACCGGAGAGGAACTTCGCATAGCCGTGTGCCGCCATCGTCAGGCCGAGGCACAACCGCAGGATCAGCACACCCGTATCGAACGCCGTCATGGCGACCAACTTACCGCTAGTCTTACAGTAAGCACATACACAACGAGGAGGATCGGCGATGACGAGTGCGGAAGGGAACGACGCGGTGACCGAGGACGAGTTCCGCGAGATCCTGGCCCAGACCCGCAAGTTCGTCCGGGAGTTCGTGCTGCCCCGGGAACGGGAGATCGCCGCGAACGACCGCGTCCCCGACGACATCGTCGACCGGGCCAAGGCCATGGGCCTCTTCGGCTACGCGCTGCCGCCGGAGTGGGGTGGCCTCGGGCTGAACCTGGCGCAGGACGTCGAGCTCGCCCTCGAGTTCGGCTACACCACCCTCGCCCTCCGGTCCCTCTTCGGCACCAACAACGGCATCGCTGGCCAGGTGCTCGTCGGCTACGGCACCGACCAGCAGAAACAGCGCTGGCTCGCCGACATCGCGTCCGGCTCCGTGGTCGCCTCGTTCGCCCTGACCGAGGAAGGCGCCGGCTCCGACCCCGCATCGCTGCGCACCGCCGCCGCCCGCGATGGCGACGACTGGGTCATCGACGGTCAGAAGCGCTTCATCACCAACGCTCCGGTCGCCGACCTCTTCGTGGTGTTCGCGCGCACGGCCCCCGACCGGATCGCGGTATTCCTCGTCCCCGCGCGCACCCCCGGCGTCGAGGTCGGGCCGAAGGACCGCAAGATGGGCCAGGAGGGGGCGTGGACCGCCGAGGTCCGCTTCCAGAACGTCCGGGTCGGCGAGGACGCCCTGGTCGGCGGCAGCGAGGATGTCGGCTACCGCGCCGCCATGAGCTCGCTCGCGCGCGGCCGGGTGCACATCGCCGCCCTCGCCGTCGGCGCCGCCCAGCGCGCCCTGGACGAATCGGTCGCCTACGCCGCGGGCGCCACCCAGGGCGGCACAGCCATCGGCGAATTCCAGCTGGTCCAGGCCATGCTCGCGGATATGCAGACCGGGGTGATGGCCGGGCGCGCCCTCGTCCGCGACGCGGCCCGGCTGTGGGTGAGCGAGGAGGATCGCCGGGTCGCGCCCTCGGTCGCCAAGCTGTACTGCACCGAAATGGCCGGAAAGGTGGCCGATCTCGCGGTCCAGGTGCACGGCGGCACCGGCTACATGCGCGACGTCACCGTGGAGCGCATCTATCGCGACGTCCGCCTGCTGCGGCTCTACGAGGGCACCAGCGAGATCCAGCGCCTCATCATCGGCGGCGGGCTGGTGCGCGCCGCTCAGCGCGCGCGATAGGTCGCGAGGGTCTGGCGACGGCGTCGGTGACCGGCGCGTCCTCGCCGAGGGCGGTCCAGGCGTGCCCGGTGTGTTCGGTGAAATTCGCCGAGGACCCACCCTGGATGTGCTACTACGACCGAGCCGAACACCTGGGGAGCACCGGAAAAGCCATGATCCCTGTCGCCGTCGCACGCCGTCGTATCGATCCGGCGGCGCCCCGAATCGAGCAGGCCATCCTGCTACAGGATGAGAATTACCCCCGTTCACGAACCTTCTCACGCACTCGGCTGGCCACCCTCACAATGAGAATCGGCGAGCCGCGCGTGGCCGCCGGCCTCGGCTTGGAAGCGCTCGACGACGCCGCGCAGCTCCGTTCGCAGCGGGTGCGGGATGAATCGAGAGATCTCGCCGCCGCTACGACGCGACACCGGAGGATCGCCGAGGTCACCGAACTTCGCCATGCCATCGCGGCATTACCGGATCTCGAAGCGATCCCATGAGCGGGAAACCCATCGACATTCTCGAACGTGCCGCCGCCCACGTCGGCCTCGACATGAACACCGCGACCCTGCTGCGCGACGGTGCCAACGCCATTGTCGAACTGAGCGGCGGTATCGTCGCCCGAATCGGACCATCCGCGAGCGTTGCTGCCGCCGACCGTGAACTCCGCGTCTCTCAGTGGCTCAACGCCTCCGGGATCCCCACGGTCGAAGCGATGACAACGCTGCCCCAACCGATCGTTGTCGAGGACCGCCCCGTCACCTGGTGGCATCTGATCCCGGACCACCGCCCCGCCACCCCCGCCGAGCTCGGCGCGGCACTCGCCCGCCTGCACGCTCTCGACCCACCGACCACCTTCGAACTGCCGGAATACGAGCCGTTCAGCGGGCTCCACGACCGGATCGCCGCCTTCGGGAACGACGAGCGGGAGTGGCTGATCCGGCACTACACGTCACTGCGGCGGCAGTACGAAGCACTTCCGCCCCCGGCGCGGATCACGGTGATCCACGGCGACGCCTGGCAGGGCAACCTCGCTGTGCCCGCCGACGGCACCCCGATCTTCCTCGACCTCGACAAGGTCTCGCGCGGCCGCCCCGAATGGGATCTCGTGCAACTCGCCGTCGACCACGCCGACTTCACGCGCCTCGACACCGCGGCCTACCGGTCCTTCGTCACCGGGTACGGCGGCTACGACATGATTTCGACACCGGAGTTCCGGATCTTCGCCGATATCCAGGAACTGCGCTGGGTCACCTTCGCGATCGGCCTGGCCCACCGCGACCGGGCGGCAGCGGCCGAGGCGCGGCACCGCATCGCCTGCCTGCGCGGTCACGTAGCAAAGCCGTGGGAATGGCGCGCGCTGTGACACGCGGCTACCCCGCGGCAGTGACCCGGGACCGCTCGTGCATGGAGGCGATCACGCCACCGTCGGAGAGGATGTCGGTGCCCGTGAGGTAACCGGCCTTCGCGCTGACGCAGAAGGCGAGCAGCTCCGCCATCTCTTCGGCCCGGCCCCAACGGGGCACCGCGAAGTCGGCGACCATCGCACCCGCACCCGCACCCGCCTCGGCCTCCAGCCGCCCCATCTCGGTGTCGATCGACCCGGGCGACACCGAGACGATGCGCAGGCCACGGCCGTTGAAGCGCTCGGCCTGCGCGGCGCTGTACCAGCGCACGAAGCTCTTGCCGATGGCGTAGGCGTAGCCGGAGCGCGCCTCCTCGGGAGCGAGGGCGCACGCCTCCTCCAATGCGCCGAGGAACGCGTCCTGGTCGCGCAGGGCCAAGGGAAAGAGCTGCGCCGGAACGGCTTCGGCGCGGGCAGCATGTGCGCGGCCATGGAGGCCACGTTGACGATCGCGGCAGCCTCGCCCACGACCCGGAAGAACGTCTCGCCGACAAGCAGCGTGCCGAGTGCGTTGACCCGCAGCACGAACGCGGCGTCGCCCATGCTCGGGCTCACCCCGGCGGTGTGCACCACCGCCCCGAGTTCCCCGAGCCCCACCGCGGTCTCGAAGAGCCGCTCGACCGCAGCCGGATCGGTGACATCGCAGGTAACCGGCACCGCGGTGATCCCACGCTCCGCCAGCCCGGCGACCGCGGACTCGAGCCGCTCCGCCCGGACGTCGGCGAGAACCACCGTCTGCTCCCGCCCGAGAAGCGCCGCCGTGGCGACCCCTATGCCACCCGCTCCACCGGTGACGATCGCGACCCGGTTCGCCCCTGCGCCGACCATGACGCCGCGCCCGGCCGCTGCGCGGCCTGCCGCCCTTGATTCCCGCCATGGGCCCAACCCTGGAAGCGGCTACCCGGCCACCTGCTCCCGCGCCCAGCGGTAGTCGGGCTTACCGGCCGGGCTGCGGGTGAGCGCGGGCCGGAACACGACCGCCTTGGGCAGCTTGTACCTGGCCAGACTCTGTCCGGCGTGCGCGGTCAGCTCCTCGGGGGTGGCGGCAGAACCGTCGGCGAGCGCGACCACCGCGACCACCTCCTGCCCCCAGCGCTGACTCGGCCTGCCGACCACGATCACATCGGCGACCGCGGGGTGCGAGCCCAGCGCGATCTCGACCTCCTCGGCGAACACCTTCTCCCCGCCGGTATTGATGGTCATCGAGTCCCGCCCGAGCAACTCGATACCACCACCGGCGAGGTGCCTGGCCCGGTCGCCGGGGAGCGAGAAGCGGGTGCCGTCGATCACCGGGAAGGTCGCGGCGGTCTTGTCGGCGTCGCCCTTGTAGCCCAGCGGCGCGTGGCCGCGCTGGGCCAGCCAGCCGATCCCCTCGTGCCCGGGCTCGAGCACCGAGCCGAGATCCTCGGCGACCACCCGGGTGTGCGGACCGGCGGTGAAGGTGCCCGCGGAAGGCGCACCGGCGACGGAGACCTGCGACATCTGCGCCCCGCCCTCCGACGACCCGACGCCGTCGATGATCACCAGCCCCGGCTTGGCGGCCAGCAGCCGCTCCTTGAGCGCGGGGCTCAGCACGGCACCGCCATTGCCGATCGCCACCAGCGAGGAGACATCGGCGATGCCGGATTCGATCGCCGCGAGCAGCGGCCTGGCCATGGCGTCGCCGACCAGGGTGACCACCGCGACCCGCTCGCGCTCGATGGTGCGCACCACCTCGTCGGCGTCGATGCGCTCGACGGTCGGCGGGAACACCACGGTCTGCCCGGAGCTCAGCGCGGTCAGCGCGGCCCACTGCGCGGCGCCGTGGATGAGCGGCGGCAAGATCATGAGTTTCAGGCCGGGGTTGGCGGCGACCCGCTCGGCGATGATGTCGTAGGACTCGACCACCGCGCCGGTGTTCATGTCCCGCCCGCCGCAGGCGGCCACGAACAGGTCGTGCTGGCGCCAGAGCACGCCCTTGGGCATGCCGGTGGTGCCGCCGGTGTAGAGCACGTACAGGTCGTCCGGCGTCGGCTCGACCGGCAGCGCGTCCGGATCGGCCGCGGCGATGGCGGTCTCGTAGTCGACCGCACCGTCCAGCAGGGCATTGCCGGAGCCGTCGGCGATCTGGACGAGCACCCGCAGGTGCGGCAGCTCGGGCAGCACCTCGGCCAGCCGGGGCGCGAAGGCGGCGTGGTAGATGAGGGCGGTGGCGCCGGAATCGCCGATCAGGTGCCGCAGTTCGTCGCGCACGTAGCGGAAGTTGACATTGAACGGCGCCACCCGCGCGCGCAGCGCGCCGACGATGCCCTCGATGAACTCGGGACCGTTGTGGGCGTAGATCCCGACCAGGTCCTGGCCGACCTCGTGCCCGGCGAGTTCGGCGCGCTCGCGATGGCAGCCGAGGCCCTCGGCGTGCAGGAAGGCGGCGAGCCGCCGGGAGCGCTCGGCGATCTGCGCGTAGGTATAGCGGCGGTCGCCGTGCACCACCAGCTCGCGGTCGGGGATCTGCGCGGCCACCACGTCGGCGGTGTGCACGAGGGTGAACTCGGTCGTCACGGAGCTGGACACTGCTGTCTCCTCGAGGTCGGGGATGCTCACCGGCCGAGCCGGCGGCGGGCGCGGAAGGCGGCGGCGCGCAGCGCCAGGCCGACGCCGTTGCGCAGGAACGGGGTGAAGGGCGGCGCGGCCAGCGCGGTCACCGCGAACGGCAGCGCGGAGCCGACCACGGTGCGGTGGTGACTGAAGGTGTCGAAGCCCGCCTTGCCGTGGTAGGCGCCCATCCCGCTGTGGCCGACACCGCCGAAGGGCGCGTCGCTGGGAAACATGTGCACGGCGAAATCGTTCCGCGCGACCCCGCCGCTGCGGGTCTTCCGGACGAAGGTCCGGAAATCGGCGTCGTCGGGGCCGAACCAGTAGGCGACCAGTGGCGAGTGCCCGGCGGCGACGTAGTCGGTCACCTCGGCCAGCGCACGGTAGGGCCGCAGCGCGAGCACCGGACCGAACACCTCCTCCTGCGCCACCCGCATGTCGTCGGTGACGCCGGTGATCAGGGTGGGCGCGATCTTGCGGGTGACCGGGTCGGCCTCGGGCTCGTGCGGCGGAGCCAGCGATTCGACCTCGGCGCCGCGGGTGCGGGCGTCCTCGATCAGGCCGAGCACCCGGTCGTAGTTGGCGCGGTCCACGCTGGCGGTGTAATCGGCGTCGTCCTGGATCGCCGGGTAGAGCGCGCGCAGCTCGGTGCGCAGCGCGCCGGTGAATTCGGCGAAGTGCTCCTCCGGCACGAAGACGTAGTCGGGGCAGACGCAGACCTGGCCGCCGTTGACCATCCTGGCCCGCGCGATCCGCCGAGCGGCCCGGCCGATATCGGCGGCGCGGCCGACCACGACCGGGTTCTTGCCGCCCAGTTCCAAGGTGACCGGCACCAGGTTCTCCGCCGCGGCCCGCGCCACGAGCTGCCCGACCCGCGGCGAGCCGGTGAAGAACAGGTGGTCGAAGGGCAGCGCGGTGAAGGCGGCGGCGACGTCGGGCCCGCCGGTGACCACGGCCAGCTCGGCCGGGTCGAAGTACTCGGCCGCGAGCCGGGCGGTGAGTTCGGCGGTGTGCGCGGTCACCTCGGACATCTTGATCATCACCCGGTTGCCCGCGGCGAAGGCGGCCGCGGCGGGCAGGATGACCAGATTGAGCGGGAAGTTCCACGGCCCGACGATCCCGACCACGCCGAGCGGGGTCGGCTGCACCTCGGCGCGAATGCCCATCAGCCGCGCGGCCGGGCTCGGATTGCGCGACCGCATCCAGCTCCGAACGTGCGAGCGGGTGTGTTCGAGCACCGACAGCATGCCAACGATCTCCGCGAACCGGATGCCGGTGGGCGAGCGGGTGCCGTAGTCGGCGACCAGCGCCTCGACGTAGGCATCGGCATTGTCGAGCACCATGGCGGTCAGCCGGTCGATGCGCTCGCGCCGGACCGCCGCCGACGGCGGCCCCTCGAGCAGATACGCCGCCCGCTGGTTCGCCAGCAGTTCACGCGGATCGGTCGCCGTCAGCGGCAGGGTCATCATCGGGCCTTTCGCAGCGGGAATCAGGCGAGTTCGAGTGGACCGGTGCGGATGACATCGGCGAGCCCGGCCAGGTCGACCCCGAGGTCACCGGCCGCGGACAGGCACGCGGCCACGTCCTTGCGCAGGAAGGGGGCGGCATTGGCGGTGAAGGACGGCAGCCCGCCGGTGGCCCGCACCGCGGTGACCGCGTAGCTGTTTCCGCTGCACCGGGCGAGCGCGGCCAGCAGCTGTTCGCCCGAGGAGCCGAGCTGTTCCCCCACCGCCACCGCCGCGGCGACGAGCTGGGCATTGGCGGCGAAGAGCGCGTTGTTCACCAGCTTCACGCTCAACGCGGTGCCGAGCGCGCCGGTGGTGATCACCGGGTCGGAGTAGGCGACGAGCACCGGAAGCACCCGAGCAACCGTTTCCTCCGGCCCGCCGAGCAGCACCGTCAGCCGCCCGGCGGCGATATCGTCGGCGGTGCCGCTGACCGGGCCGTCGAGCAGCACGCCCCGGCCGGGGTGCGCGGTGGCGAGCGCGGTCACCGTGGCCACGGTCCCGGTGCTGTGCGAGACCACCGGGACGCCGGGGTCCGCGGCAGCGAGCACGCCGTCGGCCCCGCCGAGCACCTCGATCAGCTGGTCGTCGGAGAACAGGCAGGTGAGCACCGCGTCGGCGCCGTCCGCGGCCTCGGCGGGCGTCGCCACCAGCTCCGCACCCCACTCGCGCAACCGCTCGCGGACCTCGTCGCGGCGGGCGAAGACCCGCACCCGGTGCCCGGCATCGAGCAACCGGCGCACCATGGGCCTGCCCATCCGGCCCGCCCCGATGAAACCGATGATCTGCGACATCCGCGCACTCCTTCAGCGACGCCCGCGCGAGGATGCGGACGGATAACCCTTCGGTAAGACAGACCGTAGCACCGCCGCACACCGAGCGGACCGCTTCCGGAGCTTTTACCGTTGTGCTTACTATATACAGAACGGCACGGGGCTTGCCCGCGGCGGAACCGATCGAGGAGTGCAATGGCGGGCGAGTTGGCGGGCAGGGTCGTTCTCATCACCGGGGCCGCGCGCGGCCAGGGCAGGGCGCACGCGCTGCGGCTGGCGGGCGAGGGCGCCGACATCATCGCCGTCGATATCGCCGGTCCGCTGCCACCCGCCGTGCCCTACGACTCCCCCACCCCGGACGACCTGGCCGAGACCGTGCGCCTGGTCGAGGCCACCGGGCGCCGCATCCTGGCCTCGGCGGTGGATGTGCGCGACGCGACGGGGCTGAAAGCCGCCGTGGACGCCGGCGTCGCCGAGCTGGGCCGGCTGGATGTCGTCGTCGCCAATGCGGGGATCAGCATCCCGGAGACCTGGGACGCGATCACCGACGAGTCTTTCCGCGACACCATCGACATCAATGTCACCGGTGTCTGGAACACGGTGCGCGCCGGGGCGCCGCACCTCATCGCGGGCGACCGCGGCGGCTCGATCATCCTGATCAGCTCCGCCGCCGGGCTCAAGATGCAGCCGTTCATGGTGCACTACACCGCCAGCAAACACGCCGTCACCGGCATGGCCCGCGCGCTCGCGGCCGAGCTGGGCAAGCACCGGATCCGGGTCAACAGCGTGCACCCGGGCGCGGTCAACACCCCGATGGGCACCGGCGACATGGTCGCCTCGCTGGGCCGCGCCATCGAGACCAACCCTGCGCTTGCCCACATGATCACTCCGTTCCTGCCACTGTGGGTGGCCGAGCCCGAGGACATCGCCGAGACCGTGTTCTGGCTGGCCTCGGACCGGTCCCGCGCCATGACGGCGGCGAGCGTCGCCGTCGACCAGGGCGTCACCCAATACTGAAAGGTCCCCCATGTCGCTTCTCGCAGGCCGGGTCGCCGTCGTCACCGGCGGCGCCCAGGGCATCGGCTTCGCCATCGCCGAGACGTTCGTGCGCAACGGCGCCGCGGTGGTCGTCGGCGACCTCGAGCCCGGTGATGCCGCCGAGCGCCTCGGCGCGGATGTCGCCCGGGCGGTGCGGTGCGACGTCACCTCCGCCGACGACGTGGCCGCGCTGCTCGACGTCGCGGTGACCGAGTTCGGTGCGCTCGACGTCATGGTCAACAACGCCGGCATCACCAGGGACGCCACCATGCGCACCATGACCGAGGAGCAGTTCGACCAGGTCATCGCGGTGCACCTCAAGGGAAGCTGGCACGGTACCCGGCTGGCGGCGGCGATCATGCGGGAGCGCGGGAGCGGGAGCATCGTGAACCTCTCCTCGCTGTCGGGCAAGGTCGGGCTGGCGGGGCAGACCAACTACTCCGCCGCCAAGGCGGGGATCGTCGGGCTGACCAAGGCCGCCGCCAAGGAGGTGGCCCGGTTCAATGTGCGGGTCAATGCCATTCAACCCGGGCTCATCCGCACCCCGATGACCACCGCCATGCCGGAGAAGGTGTGGGATCAGAAGATGGCGGAGATCCCGCTGGGCCGGGCCGGTGAGCCCGCCGAGGTGGCCGGGGTGGCGCTGTTCCTGGCCTCGGAGCTGTCGTCGTACATGACCGGGACCGCCCTGGAAGTCACCGGCGGGCGGTTCATGTGAGCTGGGAACCGCACACCGTCGTCACCGAGGAGTACCTGGATCCGGGGCCGGTGGCGGCGCTCACCGCGCTGCTCGGCTCCGGTGCGCCCGCGGTGGGGCCGGGTGATCCGCTGCCGCCGCTGTGGCACTGGGCGGCGCTGGCGCGCTGGCCCGCCGCGGACGAGATCGGGCCGGACGGGCATCCGCGCCGGGGCGGTTTCCTGCCGCCGGTGGAGTTGCCGCGCCGGATGTTCGCCGGGGGCGAGGTGTCGTTCGAGGCGCCGCTGGTGGTCGGGAGCGCGGTCCGGCGCGAGGCCACGGTGAGTGCGGTGACGCTCAAGCGCGGGCGCAGCGGCGAGCTGGTGGTCGTGGTCGTGGAGATCACGCTGACCGGTCCGGACGGTGTCGTCGCCGTGCGCGAGCGGCAGGATCTGATCTACCGCGCGGCGGCCGCCGCCCCCGTGGCCGTCCCGGCCGCCGCGGTATCCGACCCGGTCGGGGTGCCGCTGCTGCGGCACGGCCCGGGCGACTGGGAGCTGCGTACCGACCCCACCGTGCTCATGCGGTTCAGCGCCGCCACCGCGAACGCGCACCGCATCCACTATGACCGGCCCTATGCCACCGGCGTCGAGGGGTACCCGGCGCTCGTCGTGCACGGCCCGCTCACCACGCTGGCACTGGCCGAGACGCTGCGCGTCGACCACCCGGGCCCGCCGGTACTGCTCCGCCACCGCAACCTCGCCCCGATCTTCTGCGGCGACCCGGTCCGGCTGCGCCGCACTCGTCCCGAGACCTTGCCCGAGACCTCGCCCGGCATCGCCCCCGCCGCACCGCGCGGCACCGGCACC
>NZ_JBHSAX010000002.1:0-365911 GCF_042650385.1 Nocardia jiangsuensis | reverse complement strand
GGCGGGTGTCGCCGGAGGCGATCGTTCCGGGGTCGGGGGGCTGGGGGACCGCGCCCGGCGTGCTCGCCGCCTCCGCGCCGGGCACCACCGTCCCGGCCGCCGTCCCCGGCGCCACCGGGCCGGACGGCCTGCCGCTGGAGGACCCCGCGCCCGCCACGACGAGCACCCCGGTCCCCGAGCCGATGATCACCATCCCCGGCCTGCCGCCCATCCCGTGCGGCATCTTCTGCCCGCCCGCGCAGCCGCAGGGCCGCACGCTGCCGCAGCCCGGCCCGCAGCCGCCACAGGGCGAGAATCTGCCGCAGCCCGGCCCGCAGGCTCCACAGGGAGAGGCACTGCCGCAGGGCGCGCCCGCCCCCCAGCCGGACCGCCCGCTCGGCCCGGACGGGAAGCCGCTGGAATTCGGCCCGGACGGCCGGCCGGTCGCCCCGGCCCAGGACCCGGCGGCCCCGCCGCCCGGACTGGTGCTCCCCTTCGGGATCACCATCCCGCTGCCCGCGCCCCCGGCCCCTCCCGTTCCGTGATCGGCAGAAACGGCCGATCACAATCGAATCACGAATAAAATGCCAGGTCAGCCCAGTTAAACGCAATGCGCATCACGAAGGGGTAACAAAAACATCTCGGCTGCGGTAGCCTCTGATCGTCCGAGCGTCGAGCATGGAGGGTCAGCGCACCGTGGGGCGTCACCGTAAGCAGCATTCCGCGTCCTTCAAGCGCAGCTCGGTTCTCGCGCTGACCGGCCTGGTACCGGCCGGCCTCGCGGCCGTGACCGCGACGACGAACATCAGCCCGGCGGCCGTCGCGCAGCACCTGCCGAACCCGCGCGACCTGCTCAACAACGAGCAGGGTGACGTGCTGGAGCCGGAGACGACGTCCCCGGATGCCGCCGAGGTCGTCGGCGCCCAGCCGGTCGCCGCGGTGGCCACCGCCGAGCACGCCATGGCGAAGCCGTCCGCGCCCCCCGTGGTCAAGACCGTGGCGCTGGCGGGCGACCGGGCCATGGCCGATCTGCCCTCCGGCTCGCTCGGTATCCCCGGCATCGCGATCGCCGCGTACCAGAACGCCGAGGATCGGCTCGCCGTCGAGAACCCCGACTGCCACATGGGCTGGTCCACCCTGGCCGGGATCGGCCGGGTCGAGTCCACGCACGTCTACGGCGGCAAGGCCGACCGGGACGGCAACCCGCTCAAGCCGGTCTACGGCCCGGTGCTGGACGGCTCGCTCTACGGCAACAACATCATCCACGACAGCGACGGCGGCGCGCTGGACAACATCGGCGGCTACGACCGCGCCATCGGCCCCATGCAGTTCCTGCCGGAGACCTGGACCAAGTTCGCCGCCGACGGCAACGGCGACGGCATCGCCGACCCGCAGAACCTCTTCGACGCCACGCTCACCGCGGGCAAGTACCTCTGCCACGGCGGCCTCGACATGCGCGATCTCGCGCAGCAGACCAAGGCGATCCTGCGCTACAACAACTCGATGGCCTACGTCGCCAACGTCATGGCCTGGGCGAACTCGTACAGCAACAACGTCGCGCCGAAGCCCGCGGACCTGCCCCGCATCTGACGCCACTAGACTCGGTTCCCATGTCAGTGGTAACGGAAGCGGACGTGCGGGGCGCCCTCGCCAAGGTGGACGACCCGGAGATCCGCAAACCGATCACCGAACTGGGCATGGTGAAGAGCATCGGCGTCGCCGACTCCGGTGACGTGCACGTGGAGGTCTACCTGACCACCGCCGGGTGCCCGATGCGGACGGAGATCACCCAGCGGGTCAGCCGCGCGGTCTCCGACGTGCCCGGCGTCGGCGCGGTGACCGTCGAGCTCGACGTCATGAACGACGAGCAGCGCACCGAGCTGCGCAAGTCGCTGCGCGGCGACTCCGCCGAGCCGGTCATCCCGTTCGCCCAGCCCGGCTCGCTCACCCGCGTCTACGCCGTCGCCTCCGGCAAGGGCGGCGTCGGTAAGTCCAGCGTCACGGTGAACCTGGCCGCCGCCATGGCCGCGCGCGGGCTCTCCGTCGGCGTGCTCGACGCCGACATCTACGGCCACTCCATCCCGCGCATGCTCGGCACCGACGCCCGCCCCACCCAGGTCGAGCGGATGATCATGCCGCCGGTCGCGCACGACGTGAAGATGATCTCGATCGCGCAGTTCACCCAGGGCAACACCCCGGTGGTCTGGCGCGGCCCGATGCTGCACCGGGCGCTGCAGCAGTTCCTCGCCGACGTCTTCTGGGGCGATCTGGACGTGCTGCTGCTCGACCTGCCGCCCGGCACCGGCGACGTCGCCATCTCCATCGCCCAGCTCATCCCGGGCGCGGAGATCCTCGTGGTCACCACGCCGCAGCCGGCCGCCGCCGAGGTGGCCGAGCGGGCGGGCGCCATCGCGCTGCAGACGCGGCAGCGGATCGCGGGCGTGGTGGAGAACATGTCCTGGCTCGACCTGCCGGACGGCAGCCGGATGGAGCTCTACGGCTCCGGCGGCGGCCAGGCGGTGGCCGACCGGCTCACCCGCGCGGTCGGCGCGACGGTGCCGCTGCTCGGGCAGATCCCGATCGAGCAGGCGGTGCGCGAATCCGGCGACGACGGCACCCCGATCGTGCTGCGCGACCCGGACACCCCGGCGGCCAAGGCGCTGCTCGAGGTCGCCGACAAGCTGGCCGTTCGCCGGCGCGGGCTGGCCGGGATGTCGCTCGGCATCGACACCACCCGGCACCTGTAGCCCGGGCGCACCAATAAGCTCGGGGCATGCTCACGCTGCTGCTGTACGTGCTGATCGTCGGGTTGGTGGCCGCGGTGCTCTTCCTGCTGGCGGGCGCTGTCTTCGGCCGGGCCGAGGAGCTCGGGCCGCTGCCGGAGGGGACGACCGCGACCGTGCTGCCCGCCGCGGACATCGCGGGCGCCGACGTGCGCTCGCTCCGCTTCCAGCAGGCGGTCCGCGGGTACAAGGCCGTCGAGGTGGACTGGGCGCTGGCCCGGCTCGCCGAGCGGATCGACGAACTCCAGCACGAGCTCGCGCTGGCGCACGCCGGGCAGGACGGGTCCTCCCGCCCCACCCCCGGACCCGCGCCGGCGGGCTGGACCGACGCCGGCGCTCGCCCGCAGCCACCGGTTCCGGCCGTCTCGCACCCCGGCACCGGGGAATTCCCCGCCCAGAATGCGGTTTTCCGCACGGGAGAATTCACCGCGCCCCGCTCGGGCGACATTCCGGCCGCGGTCGCCGACCAACAACCCCGCCCGCGCCGGATCTCCCGCCCCGGCGATTCGGCGAATCCGTGAGCGCCCCGGTCGACGACGGCCGCATCCGCTGCCCCTGGCCGCTCGGCTCCCAGCTCTACCTCGATTACCACGACACCGAATGGGGCCGCACCCTGCACGGGGACGACGCGCTCTACGAGCGGATGTCGCTGGAGGCATTCCAGTCCGGGCTCTCCTGGATCACGATCCTGCGCAAGCGCCCCGCCTTCCGCGCCGCCTTCGCCGATTTCGCGATCGAGCGGGTGGCCGGGTTCGGCCCGGCCGACGTCGAACGGCTGCTCACCGACGCGGGCATCGTGCGCAACCGGGCGAAGATCGAGGCCACCATCGCCAACGCCAGGGTCGCCGCCGAGCTGGACGGCGGGCTGGACGCGCTGCTCTGGTCGTTCGCCCCGCCGGCGCGGCCGCGGCCGCGCACCGGCGCCGAGATTCCCGCCGTGACCCCGGAATCCACCGCCATGGCGCGCGCGCTGAAAAAGCGCGGATTCCGCTTCGTCGGGCCGACGACGGCATATGCCCTGATGCAGGCGGTGGGAATGGTGGACGACCATGTCGCCGACTGCTGGGTGCGGTTCGAGGACTCGTTTTCGAACTCACCTGTCCGAGAAGAAGCGGGATAGGGAAGAATAGAAGCCGGTGTATCTCGCCGATTGTCGGCGGGGTGCGCCGGTTGGTGACAACTGGAGTTCCGAGAAGTGCGCGAAATAGCGCGCAGATCTGGAGGGAGCAGAGGATGGCGGCCATGAAGCCCCGTACCGGGGACGGTCCCCTCGAGGCAACCAAGGAAGGGCGTGGGATCGTCATGCGGGTTCCACTCGAGGGTGGCGGACGGCTGGTCGTCGAGCTCACACCGGATGAAGCGGCTGCACTGGGTGACGAACTGAAGAGTGTCACCAGCTAGCAGCGCGGTACTCGCCGAGCTCGCCGAGGCGCTCGCGTGTCCGAATTGCGGACTCGCGCTCGCCGCCGTCGGCCGCGCGCTGCGGTGCGCCGGCGGACATGGTTTCGACCTCGCGCGCCAGGGATATGTCAGCCTGCTCACCGGTGCCGCCAGCCGGTTCACCGGCGATACGGCCGACATGCTCCAGGCCCGTTCCGATTTCCACGCGCGGGGTCATTTCGCTCCGGTCGCCGCGGCGGTCGCCACCGCCGCGGCGCCCCCGGAGGGAAACGGGGTGCTGCTCGAAATAGGGGCGGGCAACGGTTACTTTCTCGGCGCGGCGCTCGATGCCGCGCCCGGCGCCCGCGGGATCGCGCTCGACATCGCCAAACCCGCCGCGCGCCGCGCCGCCCGCGCCCACCCGCGCGCCGCGGCGGTCCTCGCCGACGTGTGGCGCGGGCTCCCGCTGCGCCCCGCCGCCGTCGACACCGTGCTCACGGTCTTCGCCCCGCGCAACCCGGCCGAGGTGGCGCGGGTGCTCGCCCCCGAGGGGCGGTTCGTCGTCGCAACGCCCACCGAACGGCACCTCGCCGAGCTGATCGGGCCGCTCGGGCTGGTCCGGGTCGACCCGGACAAGGAGCGCAAGCTGGCGGCCGCGCTGGAAGCCGATTTCTTCCCGCTCGGCGCCGAGCTCGTCGAGTACCCCATGGCGCTCACCCGCGCGGACGCCGCGCTCCTGGTGTACATGGGCCCCTCGGCCTTTCACGCAGGTGCCGAGACCGCGGCGCAGCTCGCGGCGCTCCCCGACGAGCTCGGGGTCACCGCGTCCGTCCGCGTCGGCACCTACATCCCGCGCACCACACCGTGACCTGCGCGCAGCGCGCCGCCGTCACGCCCGGCCCTCCACGTGACCGCGGGTAGCGCACCAGCCACACGGCACCGCAGCCACCCGCTCGGCACCGCACAGGCCCGCGCGGCACCGCGCCGGGCCGACGCGCACCCGCGTCAGCGCACCGAGCGGTACACGGCTTCCGTCTGCTCGGCGATGCGCGCCCAGTCGAACTCGGCGATGGCCCGCTCGCGCCCGGCCGCGCCGTACCGCGCCGCCAGCTCGGGATCGGCGGCGAGCCGGTTCACCGCATCGGCCAGCCCGCGCTCGTACTCCGCGGCGGCCGCCGGGTCGTAGTGCACCAGATTCCCGGTCACGCCCTCGACCACCACCTCGGGAATCCCGCCCACATCCGAGGCGACGACGGCGGTCCCCGCCGCCATCGCCTCCAGGTTCACGATGCCGAGCGGCTCGTACACCGACGGGCAGACGAAGACCGCCGCGGCGGCGAGGATCTGCCTGATCTGCTCGGTGGGCAGCATCTCGCGCACCCAGAAGATCCCGTCGCGCCGCTCGCGCAGCTCGGCCACGGCCGCGACGACCTCGGCCTCCAGCTCGGGCGTGTCCGGCGCGCCCGCGCAGAGCACCAGCTGGATCTCCGGGTCGAACTCGCGCGCGGCGGCGAGCAGGTGCCCGACCCCCTTCTGCCGGGTGATCCGCCCGACGAAGGCCACGATCGGCCGATCCCGCCGGACCCCGAGCTCGTCCAGCACCCGCCGCACCCCGTCGGCGGCCGCGCCCGGATGCCAGAGCGTCGCGTCGATGCCGTTGCGCACCACGTGCACCCGCCCGGCGTCCAGCGCCGGGTAGGCGTCGAGCACGTCGTGCCGCATGCCGTCGCTGACCGCGATCACCGCGTCCGCCAGCTCCACCGCGTTCCGCTCGGACCACGAGGAGAGCCGGTACCCGCCGCCGAGCTGCTCGGCCTTCCACGGCCGCCGCGGCTCCAGCGAGTGCGCGGTGAGCACGTGCGGGATGCCGTAGAGCGTGCCGGCGAGGTGCCCCGCCAGCCCGGTGTACCAGGTGTGCGAGTGCACCACGTCGAACTCGCCGACGGCGCCGGCCATCCGGACCTGCGTGGAGATCATCCGCAGCGCGGCATTGGCCCCGTCCAGCTCCGCATCGGGATCGTGCACAACGGCATCCGGGCGCGGAACGCCCATGCAGTGCACCGTCACCTCGCACAACCGGCGCAGCCGCGCGGTCAGCTCGGTGACGTGCACCCCGGCCCCGCCGTACACCTCGGGTGGGTACTCCCGAGTCATCATCGCGACCCGCAGCCGCGGGTCCGAATGCTCCTGCCCGTCGGAGCGCGCTGCCGAGCGTTCGCCGTCCGTGCCGAAACTCACCGGTCCCAAACTAGACGCTCCCGCCTGCCCGGGCCACTCGCCCGGCGGTGGCACGGTAGTTTGGGTTTCGTGAGGAGCCAGCCGCACGTACTCGGGATCGTGCTCGCCGGTGGCGAGGGCAAGCGACTATTTCCCCTCACCGCGGATCGTGCCAAACCGGCCGTTCCGTTCGGAGGGGCCTACCGACTCATCGACTTCGTGCTGAGCAACCTGGTCAACGCCGGGTTCCTCCGGCTCTGTGTGCTGACGCAGTACAAGTCGCACTCGCTGGACCGGCACATCTCGCAGACGTGGCGGCTCTCCGGCTTCGCCGGCGAGTACATCACCCCGGTGCCCGCCCAGCAGCGGCTCGGGCCGCGCTGGTACACCGGCAGCGCGGACGCGATCATGCAGTCGCTGAATCTCATCTACGACGAGGACCCGGAGTACATCGTGGTCTTCGGCGCCGATCACGTGTACCGGATGGATCCGGAGCAGATGGTCAGGCACCACATCGACTCCGGCGCGGGCGTCACCGTCGCCGGGATCCGGGTGCCGCGCAGCGAGGCCGGCGCCTTCGGCTGCATCGACTCGGACGAGACCGGCCGGATCACCCAGTTCCTGGAGAAGCCGGCGCACCCGCCGGGCACCCCGGACGACCCCAACGTGACCTTCGCCTCGATGGGCAACTACGTCTTCACCACCAAGGTGCTGGTCGACACGATCAAGGCGGACGCGGAGAACTCCGACTCCGACCACGACATGGGCGGCGACATCATCCCCACCCTGGTCGCCGCGGGCGAGGCGAGCGTCTACGACTTCGCCGACAACGAGGTGCCCGGCGCCACCGCCCGCGACCACGGCTACTGGCGCGACGTGGGCACCATCGACGCCTTCTACGACGCGCACATGGACCTGGTCTCGGTGCACCCGGTCTTCAACCTCTACAACCGGCACTGGCCGATCCGCGGCGCGGCGGAGAACCTGCCGCCCGCCAAGTTCGCCCAGGGCGGGCTGGCGCAGGAGTCGATCGTCGGCGCGGGCAGCATCCTCTCCGCGGCCACCGTGCGCACCTCGGTGCTCAGCTCCAACGTCATGATCGACGACGGCGCGACGGTCGAGGGCAGTGTGCTCATGCCCGGCGTGCGGATCGGCCGCGGCGCGGTGGTGCGCCGGGCCATCCTGGACAAGAACGTCGTCGTCGGCGAGGGCGAGATCATCGGCGTCGACCTGGAGCGCGACCGCGAGCGCTTCGCGGTGAGCAACGGCGGCGTCGTCACCGTCGGCAAGGGCGTCTGGGTCTAGCGGCAGGCGAACGGGTAGCAGTTGCCCGGCTGGCTCGGGATGGTCGTGTTGTTGTGCGGGCGATCGCTGGAGTCGCCGCCGCCGAGCATGATGGCGAGCACGATCGCGATCACCACCACCACCAGCACGCCGATGAAGGCGCGGATCAGCCAGCGCTGCAGGCCGTCTCCGCCGCTGTTGGTGGCGGCCGCCTCGGTGGTCTCCACCGCGATGTACGTACTGCCGCCGCGTCCCCAGATCATGCCGCACCTCGATCTCGTTGCCGGGCCGTCCCTTTGAACAGCTTACGGCCCGAATACCCCCGCGCGGGAGCGGAAATCCCCGGTTCAGCCCCGGCTGGCGCAGAGCAGGCCGTCGCCGACCGGGATGAGCACGCTGGTCAGCCGGGGATCCTCGGCGACCGCGCGCAGCGCCGCGCGCACCGCGTGCGTGGTGGCGTCGCGCTGCGCCGGGTCCGGCACCCGGCCACCGAGCAGCGCGTTGTGCAGCAGGATGGCGCCGCCGTCGCGGAGAAGCCGCACGCCCTCCGCCACGTACTGCGGGTGCTCGATGGGCGCGGCATCGACGAAGACCAGGTCGTAGGCGCCGTCGGCGAGCCGGGGCAGCACGTCCAGCGCGCGGCCGTTGATCAGCCTGGTGCGCGCGGTGGGGATCTCCGCGGCGCGGAACGCCTCCTTGGCGGCGCGCTGGTACTCGTACTCCGGGTCGATGGTGGTCAGCGTGCCGTCCTCCCGCATGCCGTCCAGCAACCACAGCCCGCTGATGCCCGCCCCGGTGCCGACCTCGACCACCGCGCGCGCGGCGAGCAGCTGGGCGTACATGCTCAGCAGCGCGCCCACCGACGGCGGCACCGGTGGCACGCCGAGCTCGAGTGCCCGCTCGCGGGCGCCGACGAGGATCTCGTCCTCCACGACCGAGTCCTCGACGTAGGCGAGGGTGCGCTCCAGGTTCGATGCCACGACCATGAGGCTAATGCGGACCACGCGGTACCGGGTCGCTCCACGCGCCCGCGCGATTTTCTCAGCTCACCCTCAGCCTCTATATATCCAGGGCATATGGCGGCGGGAGAGAGTGTGAATCACGCGGAAACCGCTCGACGGTAAACGCGGGTGTCGGGAACAACGATGTACCCACTGTCGGTTGTCTCCATCGACGACCCCGCGGAGTTTACGGTCCCTAGTAGGAGGTAGCCCCATCCACATGGTCGATGCGGCGAGAGAATACGCCACCCTGCCGGAACATCCCGAGCCGGGCGACTTCGATGCCACCGAAGCGGTTGCCGAGGATTCGCCGGAAAACCTGACCGGAACCGCCGCCTTCGACGCGACCGGCGACCGCTCCGCCATGCCGTCCTGGGAGGAGCTCGTCCGCGAACACGCCGACCGGGTCTACCGGCTGGCCTACCGCCTCTCCGGCGACGCCCAGGACGCCGATGACCTCACCCAGGAGACCTTCATCCGGGTCTTCCGCTCGCTGCAGAACTACCAGCCCGGCACCTTCGAGGGCTGGCTGCACCGCATCACCACCAATCTCTTCCTCGACATGGTCCGCAGGCGGAACCGGATCCGGATGGAAGCGCTGCCGGAGGACTACGACCGGGTGCCCGCCAACGGCCCCACCCCGGAGGACGTCTACCACGACGCCAGGCTCGACCCGGACCTGCAGTCCGCGCTGGACTCGCTGGCCCCGGAATTCCGCGCCGCGGTCGTGCTGTGTGACATCGAGGGGCTCTCCTACGAGGAGATCGGCGCCACGCTCGGTGTCAAGCTGGGTACCGTGCGCAGCCGGATCCACCGCGGCCGGCAGGCCATCCGGGATCACCTTGCGCATAATGGAGCACAGCAGCGGTTCGCCGCTGACTCGACGATCGGGTGACCCGGCAGGGTCGGCGTCACCCACCTGCCGTGGATGCTGTCGATAGTCGGAAGGGTGAGCACCGAATGAGTGGCGACTCCAGCGGGTCCGGCCGTGCTCCCCGGTTCCACGCCACCGAGCATCTGGCCAGCGAAGCCGTCGCGGCCTATGTCGACGGCGAGCTGCGGATGAACGCCTACCTGCGCGCGGCCCAGCACCTCGCGGCCTGCCCGGAGTGCGCCGCCGAGGTGGACGCCCAGCAGCAGGCTCGGATCGCGCTGCGCCGCTCCGGCGCGGTGTCGGCTCCGCACGGGCTGCACGACAGCCTGAGCCGCATCCCGTTCGCCGAGCCGCAGCCCGGCGCCGCGCACCGGGAGAACCGCCGCGACGAGGCGGTCTTCGGCTTCCTGTCGGAATCGTTCACCGCGACCCGGTGGACAACCTGGTGGCGCAAGTAGAGTTCACCGGGTGACCACCGAATCGACGAATTCCGGAGCGGCCGACACCTCGGATTCGGCGGCGAACCGGGGGAATCTGCGGCCGCCGGACGCCCCGGTGCTCGGCCCGCGCCCGGTGTACCGGCCCCACATCGACACGCACACCGCCTCCACCTTCCGCAGGCCGTCCGGGCTGAGCGGCTCGTTCGCCGCGCACGACCAGGCGCGCGCCGCCGGAGCCGGCCCGGACCCGGTCCCGCACCGCCCGCCGGACACCGTGCTGGCCGAGGCGTTCGGCAGGCCGGAGGGCTCCGCCGAGCTGCTGCAGCGCGACCCGGACGCCGCCGAGCGGGACGACCGGATCGCGGGCCCCGCCGACCCGTGGCGCGATCCCGCCGCCGGCGCCAGGCTCGGCGCCCCCGCGCTGCCGACCCCGAAGCCCGCCGCGCTGCCCCCCTCCGAGCGGTTGACCGCGCGCGAGGTGCTCTTCGGCTCGCGGGTCGCGCCGCGCGCGCTGGCCCTGCTCGCCGCCGTGGCGCTGGTGATCGGGCTCATCGGCGGGCTGGTCGGCAGGCTCACCGCGGAGACCGCATCCACCCTGACCTCGCGCAAGGTCACCCTGGAGCAGGTCGAGGGCGGCGAGGAGCCGCACGGCCAGATCGCCGCGGTGGCCGACGCGGTGCTGCCGTCGGTGGTCTCCATCCGGGTCACCGTCGGCGACAACGGCGCCACCGGCTCCGGCGTGGTGATCGACGGCGCCGGGTACGTGGTGACCAACAACCACGTGATCTCGATGGCCGCACAGGACACCAGCGGCCGCGCCGCCATCCAGGTCACCTTCAACGACGGCACCCGGGTGCCGGCCAGGATCGTCGGGCGCGACCCGAAGACCGACCTCGCCGTGATCAAGGTCGAGGCGAACAACCTGACCGTCGCCCAGCTCGGCCGCTCGGAGGAGGTGCGGGTCGGCGACGACGTGCTCGCCGTCGGCTCGCCGCTCGGGCTGAGCAAGACCGTCACCTCCGGCATCGTCAGCGCGCTGCACCGGCCGGTGAAGCTCTCCGGCGAGGGCAGCGACACCAATGCCGTGATCGACGCGGTGCAGACCGACGCCTCGATCAACCCGGGCAACTCCGGCGGCGCGCTGGTGGACATGCAGGGCCGGGTGGTCGGCATCAACTCCGCCATCCGCTCGGAGACCGGCGGCTCGGTCGGGCTCGGCTTCGCCATCCCGGTGGACGTGATGACCGAGGTCGCGCAGACGCTGATCCGGGACGGCGAGATGCACCACCCGATGATCGGGGTCAGCGCCAACACCAGGCAGGTCGCGAACGAGGTGATGAGCGGCGCCGCGGTGGCCGACGTGCAGCCGGACGGCCCGGCCGCCAAGGCGGGCATCGTGGAGGGCGACGTCATCGTGAAGGTCGGCGACCGCGAGGTCACCGGGCCGGACGAGCTGGTGGTCGCGGTGCAGGCGCGGAGAATCGGGGAGACGGTGAACGTCACGCTGATCCGGGACGGCAGGCAGGTGGATGTTCCGGTCACGCTGCAATCCGACTGACCGGTCGGCCGCCGTCGGAGGGTAGCCTGGAGCGGTGTTCAGCAATATCGGCTGGGGCGAGTTCGTCATCCTGATCGTCGCCGCCCTCGTGATCCTCGGTCCGGAGCGGCTGCCCGGCGCCGTGCGCTGGACAACGCGCAGCCTCAGGCAGGTGCGTGACTACGCCAGCGGCGCCACCTCCCAGCTCCGGGAAGAACTCGGGCCGGAATTCGACGATCTGCGCAAGCCGCTGGCCGACCTGAACGAGCTGCGCGGAATGTCGCCGCGGTCGATGGTCACCAAGCACCTGCTCAACGGCGACGAGTCGATCTTCCGCGATCTGGAGCGGGCCGTGCCGGACACGAACGACCTGTTCGGTACGGGTGGCGCCATGCCGGACTACCCGAAACCGACCGGTCCGAGCCTCACCAAGAACGACAAACCGTTGGGGCACAACGAGCGTCCGCCGATCGACACCGACGCCACCTGATCACCCCGCTGACCGGCCGGGAAGCGTCAAGCAGGCTAGACGCAGGATGCTGGTCGTCTGTCTAGACTTCGCACATGTCGGCCGATGACGTGGCACGGGTCTTTGCGATCGAGGACAAGGTCGATCGACTCAAGGCGGCTACCGAGGGAGTCGCGGCGGCCCAGCAGACCATCAACGAGCTCACCCGGATCCGCCGCGCGGTCATCCGCGAGTTGCACGACGAGGGCTGGACGTTCGCGAGAATCGGTGCCGCCGCGGGTCTTTCCCGGGCCAGAATCCACCAGGTGAGTACCCAGGGCCCGGCGCCCGAGGGGTTGTTCTTCGGACACGGGGCGCTCCGCGTGCTCGTCCCCGAGGTCAGGGCGGGCCGGGTGCTCGGCGCGCCGGACCCGGCGGCCGCGCAGCGGCTCGCGGAGCTCCTGCGCCAGCTGGGATTCGCCGTGGTGGTGGAGAACTTCCTGCCCGGGCGCCCGCTGGACCTGAACCGGGACGGGCTGATCGTGCTCGGTGGCCCCGAGCTCTCGCCGAGCCTGCGCCAGCTGGTGACCGCCGATCCGCGGTTGCGCCGCACCATCACCCGGGCGGGCGATGCCAGGCGCGGGATCGAGGATCGCGCGGCGCGGCGGGTCTACCGGCCGGGCGGCCCCGAGCCGCACGACATCGCCTACCTGGCCCGGCTACCCCGGCCGGACGGGCGCGGCACGATCCTGGTGATCGACGGGCTGCACCCGCCCGGCTCGCTCGGCGCGGTGCGGCTGCTCGCCACCCGGCTGGCCACGCTGCACGAGCGGGCAGACAGCCACCTGTTCTCCGTGCTCATCGCGGTGAAATACGAACGGGCGACCGGGGAGCCGGTCGATGCCGATCTGCTGACCCCGGTCTACCGGCACGATTCCGACCCGCGCCCCGCCCGGCTGCGGCGCTGATCCGGCCATACCGGGCCCCGCTCGATTGTGTTGGAGTTCACCGCCGCTTCCGGCCCGCCTTTCCTACGTACATGTTTGAATTGCTGCGCGATAACTGGCGGGCAGTAAGGTGAACTCCGTGGTGGCGACCTCCGACGACGGCGGGTTCCGCGTCCCGGCCGGGGCGAGCGAGACCGGCGCGCTGGTGACCCATCGGATGACCTACAGCGATCGGCTCCGCGTCTTCATCGGCCCTGGCGAGGCGGTGGCGCGGTACCTGCGCCCGCTGCGCGGGCTGGACGGCAGGCGGCGCTACGCGCTCAACCTGGCCCGGCTCCCGATCCCGCTGCCTGCCACCGGGATCACGCTCGCCGACAGCACCGCCTTCGGCGGCAACTTCGTGCAGTGCCTCGGCGCCGCCGACGCGCTCACCCTCGAGCTCTGCCGCACCGGCGGCGGCGGGCCGCCCCGGCACTACGTGCTCGGGTTGCCCGGTGCCAGGACCGGCGCGCCGAGCGTGCCCATCCCGTGCGGCGGCGCCGACCGGTACGTGCACGCGGACGAGGTGTTCACCGCCGCGCACGCCGCCGAGGTCTTCACCGAGTACTTCCACAGCGGCGACGTGCCCGCCGGATTCCAGCTGCGCGGGAACGGGCCGTGAGCGAATCCGCGTTCGTCCTCGCCGCTCTCGCGATCTCGGCGCTCGCCCTCGGCACCGCGCTGATCCTGCGCCTGCGCCGCCCGCGCGAGGTCGAGCAGGTCACCGTGGACGAACTCCGCGCCAGGCTCGCGGCCGAATCGCGGCCGCCCGCCGAAAGAACCTCGCGATCCGCCGATTCCGCCCCGAAGCCGCCCGATTCCGCCCCGGAGCCGCCGCGTGACCACACCGGGCACGCCGGCAGCCCCGAACCGGGGCCGGACGGCGAGCGAACCGAGCCCGGCCGTTCCGGCGACGCCGGATAGCGACCCACCCCGCAGGGGCGGAACCCCCACCCCCGCGCGGCGCGGAAGGGATCAGGCCGCGACCTCGGCGGGGCGCAGCGTGTTCATCGGGGGGCGGTCGGCGAGCGAGACGTGCGTGCTGTGCGCGGTGAACTCGTCCCCGATCAGCGGGAACTGGGTGAGCGCCGCCCCGGAGTCGGGGATTCCGCAGCGCCCGAGCACCGTCCCGAGGATCTGCCGCGACATCACCCCGAGGTCGGAGAGCGGCCGGTTGCGGTGCGTCCGCACCCCGAGGTTCACCTGCCCGATGGCATGCAGCCCGAGCCGATCGTAGGTATCGAGCAGCAGCCCGATCTCCACGCCGTAGCCGGGCGCGAACGGCACCGAGGCGAGCAGCTCCCTCGTCCCCGCGTACTCCCCGCCGAGCGGCTGCAGCACCGGCGCGAGCCCCGGCCGCAGCGCCGCGAGCAGCGGCCGCGCGACCAGCTCGGTGACCCGCCCGCCCCCGGTGGCGTCCACGGCCGCGCCCTGCCGCAGCGGCCGCCGGTAGTACGCCTTCACCAGGTGCAGATCCGGCACCGTGAGCAGCGGCCCGAGCAGCCGCGGCACGAAGGACGGATCCGGGTCGATGAGATCGGAGTCCACGAAGGCGACCAGATCGCCGCCGGTGGCGGCGAGCGAGCGCCACAGCACCTCGCCCTTGCCCGGCACCGGCTCCAGCTCCGGCACGGCCTGCTCGCGGCTCACCACCCGCGCACCGGCGGCGCGGGCGCGCGCGGCGGTGGCGTCGGTGGAGCCGGAGTCGAGCACCACCAGCTCGTCCACCAGCGTGCCGAGCAGCGGTCGGATACTGGCCACCACGTCGGCGACGGTCTCCTCCTCGTTGAGGGCGGGCAGCACCACGGAGACCGTGCGCCCGTCCTTGGCGTCGACCAGTTCGTCGACGGTCCAGTCGGGGGCGTCCCACGTGTGGGTGTTCGCCCAGCCGTGCTCGCGATAGCGGTTCGTCATACCAGTCCTCGCAATGTTCGCGCCGGCGGCCGGAGGCCCTGGATCGCCGCGGTCATGTCCACCACCCGCCGGGTAGCGGCGACCTCGTGGACCCGGAAGACCCGGGCGCCCTGTGCCGCCGACAACGCCGTCGCCGCCAATGTGCCCTCCAGCCGTTCGGATAGTCCGACACCAAGAGTCTCCCCGATGAAATCCTTATTACTCAGCGCCATCAGGACAGGCCATCCGGTCTTTACAAGAACGTCCACTCCGCGCAACAGAGCGAGCCCGTGATAGGTGTTCTTGCCGAAATCGTGGGTCGGATCGATGAGGATTCCGTCCCGCCGCACCCCCGCCGCGAGCGCCGCCTCGGCCGCCGCGGTGACCACCGCGGTCACCTCGGCCACCACGTCGGCGTAGCGCACCCGGAAGGGGCGGGTGCGCGGGATCGCGCCGCCGGTGTGGCTGCAGACGATGCCCATGCCGCGCTCGGCGGCGACCAGGACCAGCTCGGGGTCGGCGCCGGCCCAGGTGTCGTTCACCAGGTCGGCGCCCTCTTTCCCGGCCGCGAGCGCGACCTCGGCGCGCCAGGTGTCGACGCTGATCAGCATCTCGGGGTAGCGGGCCCGGATGGCGGCGACGAAGGGCACCACCCGGCGGCTCTCCTCCACGGCGTCCACCTCGGCACCGGGCCCGGCCTTGACGCCGCCGATGTCGACCAGGTCGGCGCCCTCGTCCACCGCGCGCGCGACGGCGTCCATCGCGGCGGCGTCGGTGAAGGTGGCACCCCGGTCGTAGAACGAGTCCGGGGTGCGGTTCACGATCGCCATGACCAGGGCCCGATCCGTCGCCACCGGCCTGCCGCAGAGGGTGGGCGGCGGGGCACTCCTCTCCGAGAGATGGCTGGCGCTGATCATGCTCCGACTGTACCGAGGGGGATGGCGACCGGTCGGTGGTGTCCGGATCAGCCGCGCGGGGCCCGCCCGGCCGCGACCTCGGCCGGGTAGTCGTCGCGGAACGGCACGTAGCCGGCCTCCCTGCCGTCCAGCACGTACAGCTCGCCGTCGGCGTCCGGGTCGAAGCCCTGGTTCCGCAGCTCCACCTTGCGGCTCTTGAAGGTCGAGGTCTGCTCCAGCTCGCCGACCACCCGGACGAAGAGCGGGCGGGCGTAGGCGGGCAGCCGGTCGTACACCAGCCGGGCCAGCGCGGCGCCGTCGAACTCGGCCTCCGGTCGCAGCACCACCGCCGCCATCCCGGCCCTGCCGTCCGCGCCGGGCACCTCGACCCCGTACACGACGGCCTGCGCGAGCACCGGCGCCGCGGCGAGCGCGCCCTCCACCTCGGTGGTCGCCACGTTCTCGCCCTTCCAGCGGAAGGTGTCGCCGACCCGGTCCACGAAGGCGATGTGGAACCAGCCCTGGTCGCGCACCAGGTCGCCGGTGTCGAACCAGACGTCGCCGCGGCGGAAGCCGTCGCGCACCAGCTTCGCCTCGCCCGCCTCCGGGTCGGTGTACCCGTCGAACGGGGTGAGCCGGGTGACCTTGGCCAGCAGCAGCCCGGCCTCGCCGGTGCGCACCCGGCGCAGCTTCCCGTCCCGGCCCCGGCGCGGCCCGCCCGCCTCCTCGTCGTACTCGACCACGGCGTAGGGCAGTGGCCCGAACCCGGCGGTGCGCGGCACCCCGAAGCCGTTGATGAAGGCGATATTGCCCTCGCTGGCACCGTAGAACTCGACGATCCGGCCAACGTCGAACCGGCGCTGGAAGTCGTCCCAGAGCTCCGGCCGCAGCCCGTTCCCGACGGCCAGCCGCACCCGGTGCCCCCGGTCCTCCGCCCGCTCCGGCTGATTCAGCAGGTAGCGGCAGAGCTCGCCGATGTAGACGAAGGCGGTGGCCCGCTCGCGGATCACCTCGTCCCAGAACCGGGAGACCGAAAAATTTCGGCCCAGTGCCAGCGTGGCCTCCCCCGCGAGCACCGAGGCGAGCGCGACCGTGAGCGCGTTGTTGTGGTAGAGCGGCAGGCAGCAGTAGAGCGTGTCCGAGCCGCGCAGCCGCACCCCGAACCCGCCGAGCCCGGACATCGCCCTGCTCCAGCGCAGGTGCGTCATGACGCTGGCCTTCGGCATGCCGGTGGTGCCGGAGGTGAAGATCAGGAAGGCGCGCTCGCTCGCCCGCACCCGCGCGCAGGCGGGCGGATCGTCGGTGGCCGCGGTGCGCGCCCGCTCGGCCAGCTCCTCGGCCGCGAGCAGGTTGCCGGGGCGCTCGTCCAGGGAGTCCAGCGCCTCGGCGCACTCCGCCCCGGCGACCAGCACCCGGCTCTCCAGCAACCCGATGCTGTGCGCGAGCACCTCGCCGCGCTGGTGGTGGTTGAGCAGCCCCGCGGTGGCGCCGAGCTTGACCGTCGCGAGCACCGCGAAGAGCGCCTCCGGCCGGTTCCGCAGCAGGATCCCGACGACGTCGCCGCGGCGCACCCCGGCGTCGGCGAACACCGCGGCGTACCGGTTCACCTCGGCGTTCGCCTCGCGGTAGGTGAACGCCGCGCCCTCGAAGCGCAGGAACACCCGGTCCGGAACGCGGTGCGCGACCTGCTGGAAGGCGAACCCCACCGAGCGGGCGTTCAGCAGCCCGAAGGCGTTGCGCAGCATGGTCGGTGCGTCCGGCACCATGCCGGGCAGCCGAGTCACGATGTCGAGCAGGCCGACCGTCGAAGGGGTGCTCACCGGCGATTCTCCTCTCAGACGGGCGCCGGCTCCAGCGCCGCGAAGGCGGACGGCAGGTCGGGCGCGACCACCACTCGGTCCAGCGCCGCCGCGGTGACGAAGCCCCGGTCGCGCAGGGTCGCGATCCAGTCCAGCAGGCCGCCGTAGAAGCCGTCGGCGTCCAGCAGGACCACCGGCTTGCCGTGCTCGCCGAGGTAGCCGCCGGTCCAGGTCTCGAAGAACTCCTCCAGCGTGCCGATGCCGCCGGGCAGCGTGAGGAAGGCGTCCGCGCGCTCCTCCATGACCTGCTTGCGCTGCCGCATGGTGTCGGTGACGACCAGCTCGTCGGAGTCGACGTCGGCGACCTCCTGGTGCACCAGGTGCTTCGGGATGACGCCGAGCGTGTGCGCGCCGCCCGCCCGCGCCGCGGTGGCGACCGCGCCCATCATCGAGACGTGCCCGCCGCCGGAGACCAGCCGCCAGCCGCGCCGGGCGATCTCGGTGCCGACGCGGGCCGCGAGCCGCACGTGCTCCGGGTCGGTGGTGCTGGCCGAGCAATACACGCAGACGGCGTACCCGCTCGCAGCGGTCACCATTCGTCCTCGGTGCCGAGCGCGTCGACGTTGCCGGTGCCGCCGGAGGTACGGATGATCTCCACCACCTCGGCGACGTCGTCGGTGACGTAGAGCAGGTCCAGGTCCTCCGGCGAGATCTTGCCCGACGCGGCCAGCGAATCCCGGATCCAGTCGACCAGCCCGCCCCAGAACCTGGTGCCGAAGAGCACGATCGGGAACCGGGTGACCTTGCGGGTCTGCACCAGGGTGAGCGCCTCGAAGAGCTCGTCCAGGGTGCCGAAACCGCCGGGGAGGCAGACGAATGCCTGCGAGTACTTGACGAACATGGTCTTGCGCACGAAGAAGTAGCGGAAGTTGATGCCGAGGTCGACCCACTCGTTCAACCCCTGCTCGAACGGCAGCTCGATGCCGAGCCCGATCGAGTAGCCGCCCGCCTCGCAGGCGCCGCGGTTCGCGGCCGCCATGGCGCCCGGGCCGCCGCCGGTGATCACCGCGTACCCCGCCTCGGCCAGCGCCGCGCCGATGGCGAGCCCGGCCTGGTACTCCGGATGTTCCGCGCCGGTGCGCGCCGAGCCGAAGACGGTGACCGCGCGCGGCACCTCGGCGAGCGCGCCGAACCCCTCGACGAACTCGGCCTGGATGCGCAGCACCCGCCACGGGTCGGTGTGCACCCAGTCCGAATCGCCGCGCTGGTCGAGCAGATTGCGGTCGGCGGTGCTGCCGTCCCGGCGCGCCCTGCGGAAGACGAGCGGCCCGCGGAACCTGGTGGAGGGCCTGCGCTGACCGGCAGCTTCGGCGTCGGTGGACATGCGCCCCACGCTACCGGCCGTGCCCGCGCCCGAGCGCGGGGACCGAGTTGTTCGCCCGGCTGTTGCCCCAGCGTCACGCGCCGTCGGTCAGGTACCCCCTGAGCACCTCGGTGACCTGGGTGATCTGCCGCACCGGCACCCGCTCGTCGCGCTTGTGCGCCAGGTTCGGATCGCCCGGCCCGAGGTTCACCGCCGGGATGCCGCGGGCCGCGAACCGGGCCACGTCGGTCCAGCCGTACTTGGCCCGCACCCCGCCGCCGCCCTGCTTGCCGACCGCCGCGATCAGGTCGGCCGCCGCCGGCGCTCTCAGCCCGGGCAACGCGCCCGCCGCCGAGTCGGTGACCTCGAGTTCCAGCTCCAGCCCGGAGAAGACCTCGGCGACGTGCTCGGCGGCCTGCTGCACCGAGCGATCGGGGGCGAAACGGAAGTTCACCTCGACCTCGGCGGCGTCCGGCACCACATTGCCCGCGACCCCGCCGCCCACCCGCACCGCGGAGAGCCCCTCGCGGTAGACGCAGCCGTCGATGTCGACCTCGCGGCCGCGGTAGCTCGACAGTCGCTCCAGCACCGGGGCGAGCCGGTGGATGGCGTTGTCCCCCAGCCACGACCGGGCCGAGTGCGCCCGCACGCCCGCGGTGGTCAGCTTGGCGCGCAGCGTGCCCTGGCAGCCGGCCTCGACCCAGCCCGCCGACGGCTCGCCGAGGATCGCGAGATCGGCCGCCAGCCACTCGGGGAGGTCCCGCTCGACGCTGTTGAGGCCGTTGTAGCGGGCCGCGATCTCCTCGCAGTCGTAGAAGATCAGGGTGAGATCACAGACCGGATCGGCCACGGTCGCGGCCAGGTGCAGGAAGACCGCGTCGCCGGATTTCATGTCAACGGTGCCGCAACCGGCCAGCACCCGGTGCCCGTCCTCCATGACGTAGTGGCTGGGCAGATTGTCCGCGATCGGCACGGTGTCCAGGTGCCCGGCCAGGATCACCCGGTCCCGCCTGCCGCGGTCGGTACGTGCGAGGACGACATTGCCGTGCCGCAGCACGGTGAAGCCCGAGGTCTGTTCGCGCAGCGCGGTTTCCACCACGTCGGTGATGGCCGCCTCGTCCCTGGAGACGCTCGGGATGTCGACGAGGGCGGCGGTCAGCTCGATCGGGTCGGCGCGCAAATCGATGCTCACGCCGTCAGCCTACGGCCAGTTCGCCGCGCGGATGCCATGCCATCATGGTCGCGGCCGGGGCGAGGAGAAGGGGTGTGATGACCGCGAGACCGACCAAGGCGGACGTGGCCAGGCAGGCCGGTGTCTCCACGGCGACCGTCAGCTACGTGTTGAACAACGTCCCCGGCCGCTCGATCTCGGAGCAGACCAGGGCCGCGGTCCGGCGCGCCGCCGACGAGCTCGGCTACCGCCCCAACCTCGCGGCCCGCAACCTGGCCCGCCGGCGCAGCGGCGTCGTGCTCTTCGTACTCCCGCAGGTGGCGCTGAACGCGCTGGCCATCGAGGTGAGCACCAGGATGACGACCGAGCTCGCGCGCCGCGGCGTCATGCAGGTGCTCCTCTTCGACACCGGCGACGAGGCCGCCATCGTGAACGCCATCACCGACCTGGACCCGGTCGCCGTCACCGGCGTCTACCCGCTCCAGGGCGCCGCGCTCGCCGCCGTCGAGGCGGCCCGGATCCCCAACTTCCACCTGGGCAGCAGCCGCCTCGCCGACCTCGGCAACCTGCACCTCACCGCGGGCGAGGTCCGGATCGCGCACCTGGTGGAGCGCGGGCACCGGCGGCTGGCCTACGCCTTCTCGCCAGACGAGTCGTTGCGCCCGATCGGCGAGTACTGGCTGGCCGGGCTGCGCGCCGCGATGGACGCCCGCGGGTTGCCCGAGCCGGAACTCGCCGAGGTACGGACGGCGAACGCGGCCCAGGTCGTCACCGAGTGGCGCGAACGCGGGGTCACCGCGGTGTGCGCGCAGAACGACGACACCGCCTTCGTCGTCCAGCACGGCATGCGCCAGGCCGGGCTGGAGTGCCCGCGCGACCTGGCGGTGATCGGCGTCGACGCCATCCCGCTCGGCGAGGTGGCAGCGCCGCCGCTGACCTCGGTCGCCTTCGCCGCCGACGCCATCGTCGACATCGCCACCGCGGCCTTCATGACCGCGCTCGGCTACCCCACCGAGGCGAAGGCCACCGGCGCCGACCTGATGGTGCTGCTGGTCCGCGAATCCACCTGATTTCCGCCGGTTACGCGCGTAACCTCTCCCGAGAATGTAATTCTTCTCGATCGCCGAGAGAGGTTCTCCATGACGCGCGACCTTCCGATTCCCGCCGACTGGGCGGAGATCACCCCGGAGTGGATGACGGCGGCGCTCGCCGCCGACTTCCCCGGCGCCCGGGTGACCGCGGTGCACGTGACGCTGCGCGACGACGGCACCAACCGCCGCGCCCGGCTCGGCCTGGAGTACGCGGGCACCCCCGGCCCGCGCTCGGTGTTCGTCAAGGCCGCCGACCCCGCCCACAAAGAGCTGATCAAGCTGACCAGCGGGATGTACCACGAGCCGCGGCTCTTCCAGAGCGGACTGCCGCTCCCGGTCGAGCACCCGGTCGTGCACATCGCGCTGATCGATGAGCAGCGCGAGGACTTCCTGCTGGTCATGGAGGATCTCGCCGAGCGCGGCGCCGACCCGCGCGACGCCACCCGCCCGCTCACCGTCGACCAGGCCGCAGACGGGGTGCGCGCGCTGGCCCGGCTGCACGGCACCTACTGGGGCGCCCGGCTGGAGCAGCACCCCGAACTCGCCTGGCTGGAGCCCTTCGTCCCGTGGGACGGCATGGAGATCGCGCCGCTGCCCGCCGCGCTCGACCGGCTCCCCGACGCCCCGCCCGCCGTGCGCGAGCTGACCATCGGCGCGCTGATCGACGACATCTGGAAGCCGTACATCGCGAGCCTCACCACCGGCCCGCAGACGCTGCTGCACGGCGACGCGCACATCGGCAACACCTACCTGATCGACGGCGCCCGGGTCGGCTTCCTGGACTGGCAGGTGGCCAGGCGCGGCTCCTGGTCGCTCGACCTCGGCTACTTCCTGCAGGGCGCGCTCACCATCGAGGACCGGCGCCGCGCCGAGAACGACCTGCTCGCCGAGTACCGGGCCGCGCTGCGACTCCCGGCCGCCGAGCTGCCGTCGGCGGCGGAGATCAGGGACGGCTACCGCGCCTCCGTCGCACACGGGCTGACGCTCTGGCTCTGCACCGCGAGCGCGGGCGAGTTGTGGCAGCGCCCCGACATCGCGCTGGCGCTGGCCGAGCGGTACGCCGCCGCCTACGCCGACCTGGACACCGCGGGCGCACTCGCCGCACACCGTTGATAACCGTCGGTTACGCGCGTAACGTCTCCCAGTAACACCGTTATCGCCTGGTAGGCGCCGAGCAGTGGAGGAGCCTGTCGTGACCGTCACCCTGCCGGAACGCGAACTACTCGAGATCGCGTCGCTCGACGCCCCGGACGAGGTGACCGCGCTGACCCGGCAGTGCCTGGCGGCGGCGCTGGCCACGGCCGACGGCGACGACACCACCGAGCACATCGCCGAGATCGAGCGCGCCGCGGCGGGCTGGGCACGGACCGGCGTCCCGATCGACGCCGTGCACCACGCCGTGCACTCCGGCTACCGGATCGGCCTCGACCTGGTGGCCGCGCGCCGCACCGAGGGCGAGGTGCGGCGCGACGACTACGACACCCTGGTGGCCGGGATGCGCGCCATGCTGACCGCGCTCGACCGGATGACCACCGCGATCAGCATGGCCTACGTCCGCGAGCTGCGCTCCGCCGCCGCCGACCACCACACCGCCGTGCACACCCTCACCTCCGCGCTGCTCGGCGGCTACTCCACCAGCACCATGACGCGCGAGTGCGGCATCGAGCCCGCCGAGCGGTACGCCGTCGTGGCGCTGCAGATCCCCACCCACCCCGACGCCGCCGACCCCGCGCTCGACGGCGACGTGGTGGTCCGGCGCACCCTGCGCCGCGCCCAGGCCGCGCTCGCCGCGCACGCGGGGCGCGACACCCTCGCCCTGCTCAGCGTGGACGGCGGCACCGTGCTGCTGCCCGCGCACGCCGTCACCGACGCCTCGCTGGAGGCGCTGATCGCCGAGCTGTCCGCGGCGGCCAGGGTGCCGATCACCGCCACCGTCGTACACGCCGACAAGCACGCCATCCCGGACGCCGCCGACCGCGCGCACCAGCTGCTCGACACCGTCACCCTGATCGGCGCCCGCGGCGGCCTGCACCGCTTCGAGCGCATGGCCCTGGAATTCCAGCTCACCAGGCCCGGCCCGGCCCGCGACTGCCTCGCCGCCATCCTGAACCCGCTGGACGAGCACCCCGAGCTGCTCGCCACGCTGCGTACGCACCTGGAGAACGACTTCAACCGCCAGCTGACCGCGCGACAGCTGCACATCCACGCCAACACCGTCGACCACCGGCTCAAGCGGATCGCCCAGTTCACCGGGCTCGACCCCACCTGCGGCGCCGACATCTGGAAGCTGCGCTCGGCCCTGGTCGCGCGCTCCGCGGACGTGGCGGCACCACGCGCCCGACGCGATCGGTACGCTCTCTCGACGTGAGCACTCAGGGAGCAGCAGCAGTCGGCATCGCCACCGTGACCACGTCCGGGACCGTTCTGGACACCTGGTACCCGGCCCCGGAGCTCGGCAGCTTCGACAGCACCGGCACCGAGCGGCTGGACGCGCCGCCCGCCGAGTACTCGACCCTGGTCGGCCCCGACGACGCGCGCGACGTCGAGGTGGTCGCCGTGCGCACCACCATCGCCGACATCTCCGCCCCCCCGGTCGACGCGCACGACGTCTACCTGCGGCTGCACCTGCTCTCGCACCGGCTCGTCCAGCCGCACGGGCTCAACCTGGACGGCCAGTTCGGGCTGCTCGCCAATGTCGTGTGGACCAACCACGGCCCCGCCGCCGTCGACGGCTTCGAGAGCGTGCGGCTGCGGCTGCGCGGCCGGGGGCCGGTGACCGTGTACAGCATCGACAAGTTCCCGCGGATGGTCGACTACGTGGTGCCCACCGGGGTGCGGATCGGTGACGCCGACCGGGTCCGGCTCGGGGCGCATCTGGCCGCCGGGACGACCGTCATGCACGAGGGGTTCGTGAACTTCAATGCCGGGACGCTCGGCACCTCGATGGTCGAGGGGCGGATCTCGGCCGGCGTCGTGGTCGGGGACGGGTCGGACGTCGGCGGCGGTGCCTCCACCATGGGCACGCTCTCCGGCGGCGGCACCACCGTGATCTCGGTCGGCGCGCGCTCGCTGCTCGGCGCCAACTCCGGGCTCGGCATTCCGCTCGGCGACGACTGCGTGCTCGAGGCGGGGCTCTACCTCACCGCGGGCACCAAGGTCTCGACGCCGGACGGGACGATCGTCAAGGCGGCGCAGCTGAGCGGGCAGCCGAACCTGCTGTTCCGGCGGAACTCGCAGTCCGGCGCCGTCGAGGTGGTTTCGCGCACCGGCACCGGAATCGAGCTGAACTCCGCGCTGCACGCGCACAACTAGCTCAACTGCTTCTTCTGCACCTTCCCCATGGCGTTGCGCGGCAGCGCCTCGACGAAGCGGATCTCGCGCGGCCGCTTGTGGTTCGACAGCTCCGTCGCCACATGCGCCACCAGCTCCGCTTCGTCGGGCGCCGCGCCCCGCGGCACCACGAAGGCGACGATGCGCTGGCCCAGATCGTCGTCCGGCAGGCCGACGACCGCGACCTCGGCCACCTCCGGGTGCCCGAGCAGCGCCGTCTCCACCTCGCCCGCACCGACCCGGTACCCACCGGACTTGATCAGATCCACCGACTCCCGCCCGACGATCCGATGGAACCCGTCGGCATCGATCACCGCCACATCCCCGGTCGCGAACCACCCGTCCGCGAGCCAGCTCTCGGCGGTGGCGTCCGGTCGGTTCAGATACCCGTCGCCGAGCATCGGCCCCCGCACCTGCAGGCTGCCGATGCTCTCCCCGTCACGCGGCACCTCGGCACCGTTCTCATCCAGCAGCCTGGTCTCGACCCCGCGCACCGGAAGCCCCACCCAGCCCGGCCTGCGCTCGCCATCTGCCCTGGTCGAGAGCGTGATCATGGTTTCGCTCATCCCGTACCGCTCCACCGGCGCGTGCCCGGTGAGTTCGTGCAGCTTCCGGAACACCGGCACCGGCAGCGGCGCGCTCCCGGAGACCAGCAACCGAGCCTCGGCCAGCTTTCGCGCCGCCTCCTCGTCCTCCGCGATCCGCGACCACACCGTCGGCACCCCGAAGTAGAGCGTGCCTCCGGCCGCCGCATACGCCTCCGGCGTCGGCTTCCCGGTGTGGATCACCCGGCTCCCGACCCGCAGCGGCCCGAGCAGCCCGAGGATCAGCCCGTGCACGTGGAACAGCGGAAGCCCGTGCACCAGCGTGTCTTTCCTCGTCCAATCCCACGCCTCGGCCAGCGCATCCAGCCCGGCCGCGATCGCCCCCCGGCTGAGCAGCACCCCCTTCGGCGCCCCCGTGGTACCCGACGTGTAGAGCACGAACGCGATCCCCGCCGGATCCGGCTCCGCGTACCGATGCCACGACCGCGCGTGCTTCCGCACCGGAATCCGCGGCAGCTCACTCCCCTCGGGCGCGTCACCGAGCCACGCCTGCGCCCCGGAGTCGTTCAGAATGTGCCGCAACTCCGCGGCACCCGAATCCGGCGGCACCGGCACCACACTCACCCCCGCCAGCAACGCCCCCGTCACCGCGAGCACGGTGGTGACGGTCGGCCGCGCCAGCACCGCGACCCGCTCCGCCCCCGCCACCCGCTCGGCCACCGACGTGGCGGCCCCGAGCAGATCGGAGCGGGAGAGCGTCTCCCCGGCAATGGTCAGGGCATCCGGAAGGTCGTCGCCGGCGGCGACGGCGGCCGGGTTCAGCGATCGCAGCAGCACCCCGCTCACGCTACTGATCACAGACCGGTCACCGGTCACCGGCGTCATTGACACGACTCCCGAAACAGTGAAACCGTGGGTGTGTATCCGTCTCACCGTCGAGATCGGAGGTCGCGATGCCCCGACCTTTGCCCGTGCCACCCGAGCCCCCCGCCGACTTCGAGGTCGCCGCCTTCCTCCCGGTGCTCGCGGGCGGCCTCGCCGCCGCCCCCAACGTCATCCTGCAACTCGCCGCCCCCGGCGTCGGCTACGGCGTGCTGGAGAGCACGGTGCACAGCGGCAACGTGATGATCCACCCGATCAAACGCCTCCGCACCACCATGACCTACCTGGCCGTCGCATTGCTCGGCACCGACGAGGAGCGCGCCGCCTACCGCGAGGCCGTGAACACCTCGCACCGCCAGGTCCGCTCCACCGCCGAGAGCCCGGTGAAGTACAACGCCTTCGACGTCCGCCTCCAGCTCTGGGTAGCCGCCTGCCTCTACTGGGGCCTCGCCGACCTGCACGAACGCCTGCACGGCCCGATGGACTCCCCGGAAGCCGACGCCTTCTACCAGTACGCCGCCCGCCTCGGCACCACCCTCCAGGTCCGCGCGGATATGTGGCCCCCCGATCGCGCCGCCTTCGACCGCTACTGGTCCGAGAACCTCGCCGCCACCACCGTCTCCCCCGCCGTCCGCGCCTACCTCCGCGACCTGGTCGACCTCAAGATGCTTCCCCTGCCGGTCCAGGTCCTCCTGAGCCGCCCGCACCGCTACCTCGTAGCCGGAATGCTCCCGCCGCACGTCCGCGACCAGATGGGCCTGCGCTGGACGCCCCGCGACGAATGGCTCCTCTCCCGCACCCTCCGCCTCCTCGGCCACGTCGACAACGCCCTCCCCCACTCGGTCCGCCGCCTCCCCCTCGGCATCTACCTCAGCGACCTGCGCTTCCGCCGCAAGCACGGGCTCCCGCTGGTCTAACCGATGGCGACTTTCGCCCCGCCGGAGAACGCCGAATCGTGCAACTCCAGCGTCCCGGGCACCGACCCCGCCGGGACGTCGAAGACCACGGTGACGTTCACGCTGTTCCCAGGGTTGATCTCGGTGATGATCTCGTCGTTCACATTGATCTCCGCCGAGGTGTCGTTGTCGAACCTGCGCCCCTGCGTGTCGATCAGATGCTGATTACTGCCGAAGTAGGTCTGCGCCCGGTCCCCGATGTTGGTCACCACCAGGTGCACCTGGACGAACTCGCCCTGAGCGGTTTCCTTCAGATAGGGGTTGCTGCCCACCGTCTTCACCGGGGCATCGACCCCGGTCACCCGGAACTCGAACTTCCCGTCCCGCACTGTCGCCCCGGCCGAGGCGACCTCGGGAGCCGCCGTTTCCGGCGCGACCGCGGCCGGCTCGGCACCTGGCGCCGCCGAGCTGAAGGTGGCCGTCGACTTGTCCTCGTCGGCGCTGTTGCTCGACAGACCGACGATGCCGAAGCAGCCGCCGCAGAGCAACACCATGGCGCCGATCAGCACCCAGGGCCACACCGGTTTTTTCTTCGGCGGCTGCGGCGGCGGGTACGGGTGTCCGTACGCCTGCTGCTGGGGATACTGCGGCCCGCTGGGCTGCTGCGGATAAGGCGGCTGAGTCATGACCTGACCTTGACTGGTTCTGGACGTAGAGCCACCCAGAGTGTCAGTTACCGCAAAGCAAATCTGTCCGCCGAATGATCGACACGGCGTTCAGCCCTCAGCCAGCCGCCCCGGCACCCGGAACGAAATCGCGATGTGATCGCGGGCGAACTCACGCACCGCCCGCTCGTCCTCGAACGGAATAACCGTCTGCGGCGTCAGCGCCAGCGATAGCGACGTCCGCGCGATCATCTCGGCGATCGGCGCCGGATCGTACTCCGGCAACTTCCCCTCCCGCTGCAACCGAACGATGAACTCCACCAAGTAATCCCGACCGAGCTCGATCACCGGCGCCCCCTGCACGGTCAGATAGGGAAGCACGATCTCCGGCTCGGTCTGCAACAGCCGGTCGAGCAGCTTGTTTCCCCGCAACCCCTCCAGGAACACGACGAACAACTCGACGATCTGATCCTCGGCCCCGGCATCCCGGTCGACCTGCCGCTGCAACGCCGCATCCACGTCCTCGACGAACTGCTTCGCCTGCCGCAACCCCACAGCCTGGATGAGATCGGATTTGCTGGCGAAGCGCCGGTAGAGCGTGGCCAACGAGAGCCCGCACCGCCGCGCCACCTCGACCATGCTGGTCCGCTTGATACCGAAGTCGAGGAAGGCGACGAGCGCCGCGTCGAGCACCCGGGCCTGGTTGCGATCCTCCGGGCCCGCGGACCGCACCAGATGCAGCAATCGGGTCAGCTTCGCCATGTGGGCCACCCTATCCATCCCGAAACGATGACAGCTTCAGCATCGCATGGTTGCAGCCCCGATTGACAGCGTTGCGAGATGATGAGAGCTTTACCGGTAAATCTTCTCACGGAAGGCGGCAACGATGCCAGCACCGCTCCCCGCGCCGACGCCGACCCCCGTCGACGGCTTCGACATGGCCGCGCGGTGGACCGGCGCGGGCGCCTTCCTCGGCGGCACCGCGAACGTGATCATGCAGCTCAGCCACGCCCCCGTGGCCTACGGCGTGCTGGAGAGCTCGGTCGATTCGGGCAAGGTCATGCTGCATCCGATGAAGCGGCTGCGCACCACGCTCACCTACCTCGCCGTCGCGCTGATGGGCACCGAAGAGGAGCGCGCCGCCTATCGCGACGCCGTGAACACCTCGCACCGCTCGGTCCGCTCCTCGAAGCAGAGCCCGGTGAAGTACAACGCCTTCGACCCGAACCTGCAGCTCTGGGTCGCCGCCTGCCTCTACTACGGCGTGATCGATATCGAGCGCAGGCTGCACGGCGAGTGGGACGACGACACCGCCGACACCTTCTACCGCTACGCCGCCCGCCTCGGCACCTCGCTGCAGATGCGCCCCGACATGTGGCCCGCCGACCGCGCCGCCTTCGCCGAGTACTGGGAGTCCGGCCTCGCCGCCCGCGCCATCGACGACCGCACCCGCGAGTACTTCGACACCCTCATCGATCTGCACATGCTGCCCAAACCGCTGCGCGCCTTCGCCCCGTTCCAGCGCTTCCTGGTGACCGGGCTGCTCCCGCCCCGGCTCCGCGAGCAGATGGGCATGACCTGGTCGGAGCGCGAGGAGCGGCGGCTCGAGCTGCTCATGCGGGCCATCGGCGCCGGCCAGCGCAAGCTGCCGACGGCGCTGCGGCTCTTCCCGATGAACTTCTACCTGGCCGATTTCCGGCTGCGCCGCAGGCTCGGCAAGCCGCTGGTCTGAGTCACGACCGGCTGACCAGGGCGCGCAGGAAGAAGCCCAGGTTGGCCGGGCGCTCGGCCAGGCGGCGGGTCAGGTAGCCGTACCACTCGGTCCCGTACGGCACGTAGACCCGCACCGCCCGGCCCTCGCGCACCAGCCTGCGCTGCTCCAGATCGCGCACGCCGTAGAGCATCTGGTGCTCGTACCGGGTTCGGCCTGCCGCGATGGCCGCCTCGACCAGCACCGGGTCGTGGCTTGCCACCATCGGGTAGCCGTCGCCGTGCATGAGCACGTCCAGGCAGCGCAGGTAGGAGTCGGTGACCTCCGCGCTGTGCTGGAAGGCGACCTCGGGCGGCTCGTTGTACGCGCCCTTGCACAGCCGGACCCGCGCGTCCGTGAAACCGCCGCAGTCGGCTTCGGTGCGGTGCAGGTAGGACTGGAGAACCACGCCGAGCCAGGGGAATTCCGGGCGCAGTGCGTGCACGATCCCGAGGGTTTCCGCGATGCCGGTGTGGCCCTCGGCGTCGACCGTCACCCAGACGCCCGCCCGTTCGGCAGCGCCGCAGATGGTGCGTAGCCGATCGGCCGCGGCCGGGCTCGCGTGGCCGCCGGTGGCAGCGGGCTCGTGGAGCTCCCGGCCCAGCGCCGTGAGCTTCACCGACACCTCGAGCGGCCGCGCCCAGCGCGGGCCCAGTTCCGTACCGGGCGCGTCGGCCAGCGTCGCGAGATCCGCGATCAACGCCAGGTACTCGGCGACGACGGCATCCGCCTGCGCCGGGTCGGTGGTGTTCTCGCCGAGGAAGTCGACGCTGACCCGCCGCCCGTCGGCGAGCAGTTCCCGCAGCACCGGGAGCAGCGCGGCCCGGTCGGCGCCCGCCACGAAGCGCCGCACCACCGCCGCGGTGGCGGGCACGGTGGTGACCGCCTTCGCCAGCCGCGGCGACCCCGCCGCCGCGAGAATCACCGGCCGCAGCGGGTTCACGGCGTCCCCATGTGCGGGTAGCGATGGTCGGTGGGCGGGACGAACGTCTCCTTGATCGTCCGCGGCGCGACCCAGCGCAGCAGGTTCAGCGGCGACCCCGCCTTGTCGTCGGTGCCGGAGGCCCGCGCCCCGCCGAACGGCTGCTGCCCGACCACCGCGCCGGTCGGCTTGTCGTTGACGTAGAAGTTCCCCGCCGCGTATCGCAGTTTCTCGCTCGCCTGGTTGATCGCCTGCCGATCGCGGGCGAAGACGGCGCCGGTCAGGGCGTACGGCGCGGCGCTGTCGACCTCGTCCAGTACGGCGGGCCAGGCGTTGTCGTCGTAGACGTGCACCGCGAGGATCGGGCCGAAGTACTCGGTGCCGAACGCCTCGTCGCGCGGGTCGTCGACCAGCAGCACGGTCGGCTGCACGAAGTACCCCTCGCTGTCGTCCGCGGTGCCACCCACCGGGATCTCGATCCCCGCTTCTCGTGCCCGGTTCAGCGCGGCCACGTTCTTGTCGAAGGCCCTGCGGTCGATCAGCGCCCCACCGAAGTGGGTCAGCTCGGCGACGTCTCCGTAACTCAATTCGCCTGTGGTGTGGAGGAATTCGTCGCTCATAGCGGTCCAGAGCGAGCGCGGGATATAGGTGCGGGAGGCAGCCGAGCACTTCTGACCCTGGTACTCGAAAGCGCCGCGGACGAGCGCGGTGGCGAGAGAGGCCGGGTCGGCGGAGGGGTGCGCGATTACGAAGTCCTTCCCACCGGTCTCGCCGACCAGCCGCGGGTACCCGCGGTACCGGTCCAGGTTCGCGCCAACCTGCTGCCACAGGTACTTGAAGGTCTTCGTCGAGCCGGTGAAGTGGATCCCCGCCAGGTTCGGATCGGCGAGCGCGACCTCGGACAGAGCCCGCCCGTCCCCGGTGACCAGGTTGATCACCCCCGGCGGCAGCCCCGCCTCCTCCAGCAGCCTCATCGTGTGAAAAGCGGCCACGGTCTGCGTCGGCGACGGCTTCCACACCACCGTGTTGCCCATGAGCGCGGGCGCGGTGGGCAGGTTGCCCGCGATGGCGGTGAAGTTGAACGGGGTGATGGCGTAGACGAAGCCCTCCAGGGGGCGGTAGTCCATCCGGTTCCAGGTGCCCGCGCTCGACTCCGGCTGCTGGGCGAGGATGTCGCGGGCGAAGGCGACGTTGAAGCGCCAGAAGTCGACCAGCTCGCACGGGGCGTCGATCTCCGCCTGCTGGGCGGATTTGGACTGGCCGAGCATGGTCGCGGCGGCCAGGGTCTCCCGCCACGGGCCCGCGAGCAGGTCGGCGGCGCGCAGTAGGACGGCTGCGCGCTCGTCGAACGGGAGCGCGCGCCAGGCCGGTGCCGCGGCGATTGCCGCATCGATGGCCGAGCGGGCTTCCTCGTGCGTGGTGTCGGTGTAGGTGCCGAGCACGTGGCTGTGCCGGTGCGGGGTGACGACTTCGTGCAGCGCCCCGGTGCCCGGCCGGTGCTTCCCGCCGATGACCAGCGGGATCTCCACCTGCTGCTCGGCTATCTCGGTGAGTTTCGCGCGGAGACGTTCGCGTTCCGGGGTGCCGGGGGCGTAGGTGTGGATCGGCTCGTTGCCCGGGGTGGGGACAACCGTGACAGCGTCCATATCTCAGGCTAGCGCCGGGAGGCTGGTTCGGCAGGGAGGCCGCGCAGGCTGGAGAATTCGTCCCTATGGAGATGACCTATGACCCCGCCGCCGACGCCGCATACATCTCCCTGAGGCAGATCGCGAACGGCGAGGCGGTCCGGCAGCAGAATGTCGACGTCGATCGTGGCGACATCATCATCGACTTCGACCGCGACGGTCTGCTCGTCGGCATCGAAATCCGCGGTGCGCGCGCTGCCCTCCCCGCCGAAGCGCTGGACTCCGCGCTCCCCCGCCCGGAGGAGGGGATCGGACCACTGCCGCTCGAGGCAATCAGCAAGATCACGCCCGAGCCGATCCGCGAGCACTGGGTGGTTGTCGCGAACAAGCGCTACCCACCCAAGCAGGTCTACCAGCTCATCACCGGGCTGCCGCGCTCGACGTTCACCTCGCACCGAGCGCTCGCTGAACTGCGCGGATCAGGGCTGACCACCAGCGTCTACACACCTCAGCGGGCCGGCCACCCGGAACCGGTCGAGAAATCCGAAGACGCGACGAGCGGCAGCCAACCGGCCGAATCATTCGCAACGCTGCTGAAATTCCTCACCGACCGCGATCTGACGCTGCACCTCGCCAATGCTGAGGCCGCCCTCGAGCACGCCGACTCGACCAAGAGTGCCGCGGTGACCACCGAGTACGGATTCAGCGACGACCTTCTCGACGCCGCGCTGGCTGTGCGCGCACACGTCGGTCGCCTCAGCGACGTCATTCACGCGACCGTCATAGCGCGCGTGCTGCCTGCCATACTCGAACCCGGCGAAGTTGTCGCGCGAAGGCCGTCCCTCGGAGCGGGCAACGATCCTTCGCGCCCTTTCGACCTCGAAACTGACAGGCGAATAGCTGAATTCAAGGTCGCGCAGTGGAAGGGCGCCGACACCATGCGCAAACGAGGCGTCGTCGCCGACCTGGTCCACCTGGCGCTCGCTGACCGTGATCGGCGTGCTCAATTGTTCGTTGTCGGCACACTTCCCATCCATTTCCTGACGACATCCAAGTCGACGATCGAATGGGCGCTCGGCAGGTCATCTCCACACACCAGAGCCCGATTCGAAGAACGCTTCGGACCCGCGAGCGATCACACCATCGCCGGTTTCACTCGGGAGTACGGCGCGCATATCGAGCTCGTCGACCTGACAACGCTCGTCCCGTCGCTGGCGTTGCCGCCAGAGTTCATCTGACCCCGCGGGGCCCCGACCTCGGGTGGAATCCCGAGGCCGCAGCCTTCGCGGCGCTCGAGCCTGGGGTATACGGTAGCGCCGGGGGATTCCGCTGTGGGCTGTCCCGACGATGTGAAAGCGGGGCGGAGCGTGCACGGTGCGGAACCCGAATCGGAGCTGGACCAGCAGATAGCGGCGGTTCGCGGGGAATCGCGATCGCCCGACGGAACGGTGACCATCGAGACCGACCCGGCGGGCCGGATCACCCGCCTGCACGTCGCCGACTACGCCATGGACGACGGCCCCGAACGCTTGGCAGCCGTCCTCGCCGAGCAGCATCGCAACGCACACACCGCTGCCATCGACCACGCCGTGCGCATCCTCGACCCCGCGGCGTCGAATCCGGGAGACAGCGGTGTCTGACGACTTGGCGCAGGTGGCCCGACAGGTCGCCGAACTCGATACCGCCGTCGCGAAGGTGCGGGGCGCGGCGTATTCGCCCGACGGCTCGATCACCATCGAGGTCGACATCTACGGCACCATCACCGACCTGCGCCTGACGGAGTTCGCGATGGAACGCGGGCCGGAGCACTTCGCCCAGCTCGTCCGCGACTGCCACGAGCGGGCGCATACGGCGGCGCTGGCGGAAGCGCGGGAAACCGAGGATCGAGTTCGCGGGCAACAGGATTCGCGGGGTGCGCGGTGAACGTCGATCCGGTCAAGGTGCGGGAGCTGGCGACGAGGTTGCGGACGCAGGCAGGGATTATCGAGGGTCACCAGCCGCTGGCCAAGGCCACCCGAGATTCCGCTCGCGAGGGCATCGACGAATCCGAGACGTTCGTCCGGGTACAGGAAGTGCTCGGGGCGCTGGACCGGGTCGTCCGCTATCACGCGAGCCGAATCACCGCCGTCGCCGCTGATCTCGATACCGCCGCCGCGGCCTACGAAGCCCAGGAAGCGGCCAGCGCAGCGTCGATGGAGCAGGCGGGCCAGCGATGACGGACGGCAGTTCGATCGAGATCTCGACCGTGCTCGGGTGGACCATCAGCCCCGCTGAACGGCTGCCGACCGAACTCGACTCCCTCGCCAACACCATCGAGACCGATGTCGAAGCAGCCAGCCGCGACGTACAGAATTCACGCGACTACTTCGAAGGCGAGGCGGGTGACGCCCTCCGGACCCGGTTCGAGACCGAACGACGGAATGCGCTCGCCACCGTGGACGCGATCTCCTCGATGAAGGCCCCCATCCAAGAGGTAGCCGAGATCTTTCGTTCGGCCAAGACATCCATCGTGGACACCGTCCGCAAGATCGAGGCCTCGGAATACGAACTGTTCTACACCGAGGACGGCCAGGTGCTGTCGAGGAAGTCGGTGCTGGACTGGATGACCGACAACCTGCTCACTGGCCTGACCCGATCGATGTCCGTCGAGCGAACACGTCGTGATTATCAGGAGGCGCTGCAGGAGGCGTTGAACGATATCTGGACAGCCGATCTCCGCTACAACGCCACCCTCAACGAGGTGCTCGAGAGCCTGCCGGAGGCGGTTCGCGAAGCGCTGATCCCCGTACCGAGCGATCCGGAACTGGCCCGCATCCTGCGCGAATACCAGGTCGACGCCTCGGGCACGACGGTCATCTTCCCATCCGGCGTCCTCTTGGACACACTGCGCCTCTACCTACCGGATATCCAGCCGAAAGCGATGACGCAGGAGGAGGCGGCGGCGCTGGCACTTCTCGCCACCAAACCCCCGGAGGGGGTGTTCAACCTGAAGACCTTCTACGCCGTTCAAGACGAGGCAGCGGAGGTGGCGAAGACCGCATACCCGGAACTCGACATGACGGAGAACAGAAGGTCTCTCGCGGACGGGCATTCCGATGCCTTCCGGCACATGTACTGGAATGCGCGCATGACCCAGGAGTTCGGCCCCGAGTGGACGAGCACCTTCACCAGCGCGCACGAGATGGTGGGAAGCAACCCCGCGGCCCGAGAGGCGATGGACCTCTACAACAACGAGCGCGGCCGGGAAATCGGAACACAGAACATGAACGCTTCGCCGGAGGAGTTGCAGCAGAAGGTTCTGGAGGCCATCGACAACAACCGGGCGGTGGTCCTCCAGGAAGCTCCCGGAGGTGCGCAGATCGCGTTCAGCAACTCTGTCACGCCCGGCACGAACCCGATTCAGCCTGGGGCCGACCTCCCCTTGAACGGAAGATGACATGCGATTTTCCATTGCCCGGCTCGCAGCGGTGACCATCGCCGCGATCGTGACCTGCACGGGATGTCAGTTGATCGGGGAGGAGCCCACCGGCCCTGCCTGCTCCGGGCAGACCTTCGATCTGAAGGATCGGTCGGCGGCACCGCTCGGCCCGCCCAAAGAGCTGGTATCGGCCTTCAACGACGCGGTGGATCAGCGGCTGGAATCCGTGACCATGGCCGAGATGGTGAACCGCGCCGGGTGGTCCGACGGCTGGGATCGAGCGATCTATTTCGGCGCGGGCATGACCGACGCGGACCTGAAGCAGATGTCCGGCTCGAACCTGGAACTGGCGTGCTTCACCGGGCGACCGCAGTACAACGACGACAACCCCGATATGGCCAGCCCGTACATGAGCCTATTCCTGTCCAACGGGCAGCCTATTCAGGCCGAGCTATGGACCGGCCAGAATCCGAGCCTGGATTTCGGAGGCCGGGAGTTCCTGACGCCGGACACGGTCTTCCGCTTCGATCCCAACCCTGGCGTGATGGTCGCGGAGTAACCGCCGGCTCGACAGCCGATTGGAATCGCCAGACAGTCATCGATTGGGTCATTCAACAGAGGCGAACGACTATCCCAGCTCCGCCGTCCTGGCCCACCGCGACCGCATGGCCTCCGACTGGGACGACAGCGCCCAGGCCGCCTGGCTCGCCGACGCGGATATCGACCTGATCCGCGGCCACGCCCGCATCAGCGGCCCGCGCCGGGTCACCGTCGGACCGCGCACGCTGACCGCGAACCACGCCGTCGCCATCTGCACCGGCACCCGTGCGGCGCTGCCACCCGGTTTCGCCGCCGTCCGCCCCTGGACCAGCCGCGAAGCGACCAGCGCCCGCACCGTCCCCGCCCGGCTCGCGATACTCGGCGGCGGCGTGGTGGCCGTCGAGATGGCGACCGCCTGGCAGGCGCTCGGCGCGCAGGTCACCCTCATCGTCCGCGAGGACCGCCTGCTCCCCCGCGTCGAGCCCTTCGCCGCCGCCCTGGTCGCCGACCGCCTGCGCGCCGCAGGCGCCGACCTCCGCCTCACCAGCGGAATCACCCACGCCGAGCGCACCGACGCGGTGCACCTCACACTCGCCGACGGCGCCCACCTCACCACCGACGAACTCCTCCTCGCCACCGGCCGCGCCCCCGCACCGACGACACCTACACCGTGCCCGGCACCGACTGGCTCTACGCCGTCGGCGACGTGAACCACCGCGCCCTCCTCACCCACCAGGGCAGATACCAGGCGCGGATAGCCGGAACCGTGATCGCCGACCGCGCCCGCGGACGGAATATCGATACTGATCCGTGGGGTAGCCACGTCGGCACCGCCGATTCGATCGCGGTACCGCAGGTGATCTTCACCGACCCCGAAATCGCCTCGGTCGGCCTGACCACCGACGACGCCGCACGGGCCGGCCGCCCGGTGGACGTCGTGGACTACGACCTGAGCCGCGTCATCGACGCCCAGCAGTACCTCCCCGGCTACCGCGGCCAAGCACGGCTCCTGATCGACCCGCACCAGCGCACCATCGTCGGCGTCACCTTCGCCGGCCCCGGCGCCGCGGAACTCCTGCACTCCGCCACCATCGCCATCACCGCCCAGGTCCCGATCGACCGCCTCTGGCACGCCGTCCCGCCCTTCCCGACGATCAGCGAGGTGTGGCTGCGCCTCCTGGAGACCTATCGCCACCGCTGATCCGCCTGCGCTCCCGCCCCGAGAGCCCGCCCCAGATCCCGAACCGCTCGTCCTTGGCGATGGCGTACTCCAGGCAGCGCTGCCGCACCCCGCACCCGGCGCAGATGCGTTTGGCGTCGCGCGCCGATTCGCCCTGGCTCGGGAAGAAGGCGTCGGGGTCGGTCTGCGCGCACAGTCCGTCAGCTCGCCACGACAGTTCCTCGAAGGCGGTGTCGCACGAGGTGAAGAGCGTTGTCGTCATGCTGTGAACTTTCGCCGATCCGGGGTCCGGCGTCGCCACCGCTGACAGGGGATTCCGGTGGCGGTTCTCCCCCATTCGGAATACCTGCTACCTGGAATGCGGGCTACGGCTCGAGGAACAGGCACTCGTTCGGGAGCCGCGGCGTCTCATGTGCACCGTACGCGGCGATGCGGACGTGTTCCGCGAGGCGGTGGCGTTGCAGGTCGCAGACGAAGATGAGGGCGGCGGTGAGGCAGGCGACGAAGTGGAATTCGAGTCCGCCGAGGGTGAGGGTTAGCCAGATGTCGGGTTCCTCGGGGTGGGGGGAGGTCGGGGCTGAGCCGTTGCGGCCGGTGTGGGCTTGGTCGTTCGCGGTGCGGTGAGGGGGCATTGGGGGTCGCCTCCGTGGACTGGGGTGTTGGAGCGCTTTCCGTGGGGGTGGGGTGGCAATCGGGCGAAGGGGTCTTGCGGGCAGGGGAAGGCGGCGGTTCGTTCAGCGGTGGGTTCGGGGGTGACACCAGCGGATTGCGTCGACGATCCAGTCCCGGGTGGGGAGGTAGGTGTCGGTGGGTGGGACGACCCACGTGCGGTGCGCGGTGCTGGGTACGGGTAGGGGGAAGGTCGCGGCATCGGTGATTCCGACGTTCGCCGCGGCGAGTTCGAGGTCGGCGTAGGTGTCGAGGGGGCCGACTCGGGCGAGGAACATCCAGCGTCCGCTGAGCGTGGACGACGAGATCGGGCCGCATCGTCCCGGTACGTCGTCCATCCGTGATCGCACGGCGGCGCCGAGGTGTGGTGGTGTGGTGACCACACAGAAGTCGTCGCCGCTGGCCCGGATGGTGTTCACCCCGCCGGCGCTAACGAAGGCCGGGATTCCGCACACTTCGCGGTAGTAGTCGCAGAGCTCTTCCAGCGTCGTCTCCAACGGTGGCACGGCGACATGCATTCGGTTTCCCCCTCAGTTGCTGGCCCTCGGATGCGAGGGCGCCCGGCCCCGGACCGGGGCAGTGGGTCCGGTATGCGGGAGGAACCCCTGACGTTCCTTCCGGGCCGGGCGCCGGAGACAGAAGACCGCATCGGTAGGCGCGTTTCGAGGGTGTCCGGATGATCCGGGGCAATCGTTCTGATCGCCCTGACGCATCTCCAGATATGATGTAAACCGTTGTGTATGAGGAGTTTTCCTTCATCCAAAGGGGAGATCTGTGGCATCCAAAAATAGGGGCCCCAGTGTTCAAAACGGGGAATCCAAAACTGGGGGGCGGCCTGACGCTCACGCCGGCTCGACAGTGCCGCGCAGGCAGTTGGGGCGGCATCTGCGGGAGCTACGACAGGAGTCCGGGCTCACGATCGCGGAGGTTGCTCGGCTCATCGAGCGCGGCGCCGGGACGGTGCAGCGACTCGAAACCGGTACCCCGCATCGCATCCGACTGCTCGACATCGAGGCGCTGTGCCGCGTGCTGCACGCCGATCGAACGATGACCGATGCGCTGATGGGGTTGGCTCGGCAAGGCAACGACCGGAGCTGGTGGCACGAGTACGGCGACCTCATCCCCGAGGGCTTCGACGTGTACATCGGGCTGGAGGCAGCTGCCGCGTCGTCGACCTCCTACGGCATCATCGTTCCGGGCCTGTTGCAGACGCCGTCGTACGCCGAGGTCATGATCCGCACGGCCTATCCGGACAACGAGTCCTCGGAAATCTCACGGCGGGTGCAGATGCGGCTGCACCGACAGAAGCTCGTCACCCGGACATGGCGACCGATGCACGCCACAGTGCTGTTGGATGAGCACGCGGTCCACCGGGTTGTCGGGAGCCCGGCGATTATGTCGCAGCAGCTGCGGCACCTCGCCGACCTCAGCACCCGGGACAACATCGAGGTCAGGGTAGTGCCGTTCACCGCTGCATCTCCGCTGGGAGACGTGATCGGCCCCTACTTCATCCTTGACTTCGCGCCGGACGCGAAGGGCACGCGCGAACCGTCGGTCGTGCACCTCGAAAGCTTCACGGGGAGCCTGTATCTGGAGCAATCCGAAAGCGTGGAGCGTTACCGGATGGCGCATCGTGAGCTGACCCGCGTAGCGTTGAATCCGCAGCAGACACGTGACCTGCTCAGGCAGGCGGCAAGGAGGTATGCGCGATGAACTTCGCCGGTGCCCATTGGTTCAAGTCCTCCAAGAGCGGCGACAGGGACTGCGTCGAGGTCGCCTTCGTGGACGCTCAGGTCGGTGTCCGGGACTCCAAGAACATCGCGAGCGGGCACCTGACCTTCTCTGCCCACGCCTGGGACGCATTCACAACCGGTATCGCCCGCGGTGACTTCGACCAGGCGTAGCGGCACGACCGGAGCCCGGTTCCGCGTCCAGCGGGACTGGGCTTCTGCCTTTCTCTGCCATAGACATCCCCATTCAGCACACTCTGAACGTGAGGTCTTCGCGATCGCCGCTGGGCCTGCACTCCCCGATCCGAAGCTTCGCCCCGACCAATCTTTCGGCAACTCAATGCTTTCCGGTGCATCAAGGGACAGAGCTCTATGATTCGTGACGGGAACCATCGCGTGCGCTGGACCGTCGGGAGGGGATGTTCGTGCCGGGTGTATCTGGACCAGTGGCGCTGGTGGACCGTGTCGATGAGATAGCGACACTGCTCTCGGAGGTCGATCGTTCGGTCGAACTCCGGCAGGCGAGCGTGATCGTCCTCCGCGGGGAGGCCGGGGTCGGCAAGACGAGCCTGTTGGCCGGATTCGCACACGAGGCGGTGCAACGTCACAGCTCAGTGCATCTGCTGGCCGGCTACGGCCAGGCGATGCTGAACTCCTTGGCTTCCGATTCGTTCCAGGCTGTGCGCGAGTGCTTGAGATCGTTGGCTTCGTCGGCGCAGCGGTCCGGCTCGGCGTCCCGGTGGCAGCGGGTCGCGCAGTCGTTCAAGGAGAACGCTCCGGATTGGATCGAGTCGGTTCCCGTAGTGGGCCAGGTGCTGGCAGCAGGTGTCCGAACCGGCCAGTCCTACGCCGCGAGCGGTGGCGAGCGCACCGAGATGGACAGTCGTCTCGACCAACTCCTTCTGCTCATCGAGGACATCGTCACCGATACGCCGCTGGTGATGGTGCTCGACGATCTGCATTGGGCCGATACCGCAACAATCGACCTTTTGACGGCGGTCGCGCTGCGGGTGCGCGGCCCGCTGGTCCTCGTCCTGGCCTACCGGTCCGATCAGCTGAAATCCACCGACCAGACGCATCCGCTGCAGCGCACGGTCTTCAAACTGTGCAGGTACCGTCCGGATACGCAGGTTATCGACCTGCCGCGCCTGTCCCCGCACGACACCGAGGAGTTGGTGCGCCGGACCGTCAGCAGGTCGAATGTTCCGCCCGGTGCGGTGTCTCAGATCGTCCGGTTGAGCGCGGGCAATCCGCTGTTCGCGGAGTCGCTGGCCCGTGTCGACCACCGGAGCGGGCATCGTCCCCCCCAACAGATCACCGCGGTCATCGAGGACCGGTTGTCGTATCTGTCGGCAGACGATCAGCGGTTGCTCGAAACCGCCGCATTGATCGGCTACAACTTCGAGGTCGACTATCTGGCGCAACTGGCCCGGATCGACGTCGACGATGTCTACGAGCGGCTACATGTCCTCTTCGATGAACACGACCTGGTTCGCCCGGCCGAACAACGAAGCGACCTCGACCGCTATCGCCTCCACCATCCGCTTTTCGCCCAGATCCTGCGCGAGCGCGGCGCCGCGAACGGCCCCCGCTGGCGTCGGCACCACGCCCGACTGCTTCAAATCATCGAGTCCGAACCCGACTGGGACGAAGAGATGTACGTCCGAGCGGCAGCCGTAGCCGTCGAAGCATCCAACCGGGAGAAGGCCGGTCCGCTTGCTCTTCGAGCGGCCCGCCGCCAGTTCGCACTGGGCGCCGTATCGAAGGCCCTCGATCTCGCGCGCATCGCCGTGCAGTACGACCCCTGTTTCGCCACACACGCACTGCTGGCCGAATGCCTCTCAGCCGGCGGCGATCACATCGCCAGCGTGGACGCCTGTGCGGCGGGTCTCGCAACGGCCACATCCGCCGAAGTGCCCCTCACGGACGTGGCGCGACTGCGGCTGCTGTGGGCGCGGAATCTGCGTATGACCTGCCAATGGTCTCCGGCAGTCGAGGCACTCGACCAGCTGGCGGCCGACCACCCCGAGCCCGGCGAGGTCCTCGCCGAAACCCTGAATCTCTACGCCGAAGTCGCACTCTGCGGGCCGACCCAGGACTGTGAACGATGCATCGAACTCTGCGATCAGGTAGCGGCGATGTCCACCGACCCCGAAGTTCGGTCACGCGCGTTCGGCCACCGCGGGCTGGCCCATCTGGCCGCCGGCCAGCCGACAGAAGCTGAGCGGTGGCTGCACCGGGCGATCGACGTTGCCCGCTCCGCCGGGCACCCATACGCCGAGTACGAGGCCGTCCACTGGCTGAGCAAGAAGACGATCGCGTGCCTGGAGATCGACCGGTCCGCCGAACTCCTCGCGCAACTGCGGGAGATGTCGCAAGCCTCTGGCGTGGCCAGCGAGAACCCACCCCATGTCCGTGACCTCAGCCGTGTCCTCGGATTGCGAGGCGATCTGCCGGACGCGGCCAACGCCTTCGCGGTGTTCGCCGACATCAGTCAGACCACAGCCGCTGGACTGGTCTCGACCACTCTGGCATGCCAGCTATCGGAGATCGAATCGCTATCGAGCCCGGCCGCGGCGGAAGAGTTCCTCGACGAGATCCATCGCGCGGCCGGCGAGGACTTCCTGATGCCAAACTCGCGCGAACTGCTGCAAAGCCTCGTCGAACGGCTCCGCTCCCGGCCGCCGGGGTGGAGCCCGGTCGAGTTCGCGGCCATCGAGATGGGGGTGGCCATCGACGATGCGCGGGCAGCCGACGCAATCTTCCGGTTCGACATACCGAGCCTGACGCAGCTGAGAGCCCGGCCGGTATGAACCTCACCGCCATCGAGGAGTTCCCACTCCGTACTGGCCTCACCCAATTCAACCACGCGTCCTACGGGCTGAGTTCACTGCGAACGATCGCCGAAGGCGAGCGGCTCCGCCGCCGCATCGAATCCGACCCGACCCGGCACCTCGGCGCCGAGCTGACCGAACAGCTCACTGCACAGACCGAACTCGTCGCCCAAGTTCTCGACCTCGAGCCCGCTCGACTGACGCTGTGCGCGAATGCCACATCAGCGGCGGCGGCGATCACAGCCTCGGTGCCGCTGTCACCAGATAGCACCGTGGTCGTGCTCGACGTCGAGTACGCGTCGATCCGCCGAGCATGGGAGGTCGCGTGCGCGAAAGCCGGTGCACGGCTGACGACTGCAACAATCCTGACACCGGTCGAGTCTGCGGCCGACGTAGTCGCCGCTCTCGATCGGCAGATCGCGGGTCCGGTCGACTACCTGCAAGTCAGCGTGATCACCTCCTCAACCGCGATTCACCTGCCCATCCCGGCGCTCAGCGAATGGGCAGTGCAGCGTGGAGGCCAGCTCGTTCTCGACGCCGCCCATGCGCCGGGGCACCTGCCCCTACCAGCCGATATGTGGGGTGCGATGGCCGCCTTCGGAACACTGCACAAGTGGTTTCCGACTTTACGGCCGGTCGGCTTCCTCTGGCTCGACTCCGACTTCGATGTGCGACCCGCCGAAGTGTCGCTGACGTGGGACTCCCCTGATCTCGGCGAGCGATTCGCCTGGCCCGGGACCTTCGATCCGATACCCCGACTCAGCGTGGACACAGCGCTCGGACAATGGCTCGAATGGCACGCCGACGGTCGACTCGCCGCCAGCGAAACGTTGACCGACACCATCGACCGGGCAATGGTCGGCATCAGCGCCAGGCCCACCGCCGCACCACAATTCAGACCACCACGAATGCGGTCGTTCGTGCTCGACAGGATCACCGCGCCCCAGCTCAAAGAAGCCCTCCAGAAGGCCGACATCCGAGCCTGGGTCGGCCACGGGACGGCCGGCGAGTGCCTGCTTCGCCTCGCGACGCACATATACAACGATGAGAACGACATCGATCGTGTCACCAGCCGGATCCAGGAGGTGCTGTCTCGATGAACGTCCCTGCAATCCCCGAACGACTGAAAACCGCCGTCATCTTCCTACGCGGCGAAGAAGACGGCCGCGCCTGGCTCGACACTCTGCCCGCCCGGCTCTCCCACTACGCCGAGCACTGGGAATTGGACATAGCGGGCATCGCAGATAACGGCGCAATGTCGTGCTGCGCGTACTGCACCCAAATCGAGACCGGCCGAGCCGCGGTACTCAAGATCCCCGTCGACACAGCGGCGGGCAACACCGAGTCGCGGCTCATCGACCGCTGGGCCGCGGGCGGCGCAGCCCCATCGGTCCTCCGCCACGACGCAGAGACCGGTGTCTTCCTGATGACTCGCATCATTCCCGGCACCGTCGCCTGGCCCGGTGGCGATCCCGCCGAGTCCGCGAGTTTCGCAGCGCTGCTCGACCACCTCAACCACCCGAGTCTGCCTGAACCGCCGAACCTGCGAGACCTCGCCGAGGTGATCGAGATGCGTATCGGGTGGACGCGCGAGCGCTTCAACGACCCCCGATACACAGAGGCAATCGAGCGCATCGACGGTCACCGGCAGCTCGCCGACGCGCAAGCGGTCGCCGACACCCTGTTAACGACCACCGTGGAGCACCGGGTACTCCACGCGGATCTGCAAGCCAAGAACATCTTGCGCGGCCCCGAGCGTTGGTACACCATCGACCCGCTAGGCGCCATCGGCGATATCAACGCCGAAGCGGCACTATGGGTGGCAATCCAGGACGGGCCGCGCAGTATCGCCGAGCGGCTCGACGACCTCGCCGGCCACCCGCTGCTAACCGACCGGCTGCGGGCTTGGACCTACGTCCTCGCCGTCGCGGAGTACCGACCGTACCTGCCCGCCTCCGGCGAACGGATCGAACGCTTCATCACCGACCTGGACCGCGGAATCCGCGAAGCGATCCGGTGACCCGCGAACGTCCCATCAGCCGTTCGCGACTTCAAGTAGATCGTCTGGGTTCCAGACCTGTTTCGCAATGGCGCTATAAAGTTCGCCGCGCTCAACCAGGTCCGCTGCCTTAAACTGCTCGCAGGGCCTGAACGGCAGGGACGCTTTTCTAATGAAGGTCAGAAATCCTGGATTCTTTTCGTACGAAAGCGGATGCAAGCTGGAGGCAAGCAAGTTCTCTTTGAAGTAGTGCGGCAACTTCTTCTCGTAAGGGTCGTCGTTGTAGCTGGCATTGAATTGCTTCGGCAGTAGTAGCAAGCCCCCGATGCGGTTGCGGTGGCGTCCGAAGTCAGCTGTATTGTTGAACTCATCAGTGTGCCGTTCAGCATGATCGGCCCATACGTGCTCGACCTCGTACTTCACCTTTGCTCCGTTGGTCAGCTCGATGTAGTTGGACGCCCGACCGGAGCCAATAGTGATAAAGTCGGTCAAGCGTGCAAGGACCTTATGCAGCTGACTGCGATTCTGCTGGTGGACATATAAACCGTCGAAATCGAAGGATTCATCGATCCTGACGAGGTAATCGCGAAGTACCTTCGCCAACTCCCCCGGAGACTTTCCCCGGATGTCGCGCATCACTGTGAACATAGCGTACTGCATCGTGGAATAGGCCGTGGCCCGGGAGTTCCAGATGCGACGAGCAAGCAGAATGTCGGTAAACCGCCCTACTAGCTCCAGCTTCAAGTCAACGACTTGCCCGGAGTCGCCTACGCGAAGTGAAGCGAGAAGCAGTTGGTTCTGCAACGTGAACCCCAGGTCAGCGTTGAAGCGGATAAATCGAAGCGGGCTTTCCGGCCGGAATGGTCCTTTCGCAGCCTCAAGGATGCGCCCGTACTGGTGACCGTAGAAGTCTAGATCCCGCACGACGAACTCGTAGTATGCGTCACGTGAGGTTAGCCCGGCCTGAAGGTGTGCACTCCGAAGCCAACGATGGAACTCGGTGCCGATCCGGTCCCAGTCCTCTGGCCTCGCGCCCTTCTTGCGTTCGCGAATCTTGGTGGAGTATTGGCTTCGCAACCACGTCTTCAGGAAGTCGGAGCCTGCATCCTCGTCCTGCTCATCCAGGATGCGGAGTCGTCTGCGCCACAGATTGTTGGCCTTGGTGCGCGGCGTGCCGTCCTCCATGTTGGCGAGCAGGTAGCCCTTAAGCATGTCGGCCGGGGTGAGCTTGAGCCCGCGATCGTTCATGGTTTCGAAGATTGCGTAGGCGTCGTCGTCGCTGTAGGCGGTGATCTGCACGAGCTGGACCCGATCCTTGACCCAGTCGATGAAATATGGAAGCACGTCCCCCTTCAGCTCCTCCGGGAACAGACCGTCAAGCTCGGAATAGCGGGCGACCAGAGTGTGGACAGACTCGGGGGCGTCGGTCCGCGGGTCGAAGTCACCATGTTCGAACAAGGCCTCCATGCAGTCGTTGCGGTCAGAAACGTCAAGGTTGAAGGATTTTTCGCCGAATTTCTCCGAGTAAATCAGCTCGTCGATGCTCACGACTTCTTCGCGGTCTCGCTGAAGTCGCCGAAGATAGGTCAGGACGAGGGTCAAGCTCGTGAGGCGCTGCTGACCGTCGACTACGAACGGCTGGCTGCCCTTCTGGGAGACGATGATCGACCCGAGGTAGTAGCCGGGATACTTGGCCACGTCCCTGCGAACGTGGTCAGGCTCGTAGAGGGCGAGAAATTTCCCCGTGAGATCGGAGACCAGCTCGGCGAGCTGCTTGGCTTCCCACTTATATTCACGCTGGTAATAGTCGATAGAGTACTTCTTCTTCTCCAGCACTTCTGAAACGGTCTTCGCGACACCATCGATGTTGCGGTCGACTTCGTTCATGCTTGGCCCCCTTCGATCTTAGCGATCAGGTCCTTCTCGTTGTAATCCTCAGCGCACCGGCGATCGAGTTCATCGAAGACGATGCCCATGCCCGTGGCTGTTCGAGCCGCGGGAGGCGGATCGACGAACAACAATAGCTGGACGAGGACGTCGTTGCTGCCCCGGCCACGACTCCTCAGATTCCGCTAGCACCTTGGCCCCACTCGACGTCGAACTACACAGCAACTACGTGCTACTCGCGGCGCCCAGCATCTTCCGGTCAATATCCGGGCAGCACGGACCCTCGCTCGGAATGGGTCTCGCAAGCCTGCCGTACGGATACTGCCCTTCTCGACGAAGAAGAACTTCTCCAATTCCGCCAGAGGAGTTGATCAGTTAAGCACTCCGGTATATCAGCCCAGCGATTAGGTCTATCCTTTGAAGAAATCTTGATTGATGACTCATCGCTGATGACGTGCGTCAAGTAATGACATCTGATTCGTCGAGCACCTCGTCGATGAGGCGGGATGCTTGGTCAAACAACCGGCCTGCCTCAGCCATCGTATCCCAAGCTTGCTCAACAGCTGATGAATCTACAAGCCTTCGAGGCGGTAGCAGTACACGCTTGAGGTCATTCGGATACAGCGCATCGACAACAGATCCACAACACAACGCCGCGATCTGAATTTGCACTATGTCACTCGCGAACGCGGCCCAGAGCCAGCCAGGCTCAACCGTAGAACTAGGCAAAAGACGTCCAACATGCCCGGACGCTAACCACCCTTGCCTGTCGTTTGTAACCATGGCGGGATACCCAAGACCTTCTCCCGCTCGCCCGTCGGCCTGGAATACGACGCTTTTGGGTTGCAACTCAAACCCTCCGGCAGCCTGAGCACTGCGTTTTGAGAGATGCTTCGCTGCGACAACATCCGCTTGCAAAATTTGCCTTCCCGACAGAAGTGGCGTGCCATGCCCCGGGTCTACATACACCATCTTGTGCCTGCCAGCTGGCTTAACTACGTCAGCTGCGTCCTCAAGCGCAACACCGTCCTCAAGTAGCGCACGGACATCGCAAACAGCACGCGAGTGAAAAGCAGCGTCAAATCGGCTTTTGAGAGCCTGCGAGTGCGCCGACCAGCTACTCATCGATTTACTGCCCAAAACCGGGAAATTCGCATTAACCTTTCCGACGGCCGAGTGTAAGACACTTCGAGCAGATCCACGCAGAGAGACCGCTTTGCGCACTAGAGAGACGACTTGCACCTCAATTGAATCTATAAAAGGAACAGCGATACCAGAAACGTGGTCAGGCGAAATATGGCTGATTACAGACCCGCCCAGCTCGCCCCTCAGTATTCTCTGCCCCATGACCGACCGCAAGAAAGCGAAGCTATAGTAACGCTCATGCTCGTTTTCGATTCTAATGCGGATCATATCGTCCGACACGGCAAACTTAGCAAGATATTCGTCAGCCAGCGTCACCGGTCCCAAATTTCTTCCCGACCGGGTCTGAAGAATATCGTCGGCACTAATCAGATAATCTTCAGAATTCTTGGTTCGATGCCGCGATATGCGATCTGTTTCAGGGGGCAGGTATTCGAATACATCATAAGGCCTGAGGTACGGAATCGAGTCTTCCGAAACAGTGGCTGGCACTTTCTTTATTCGGCTGGGCATAGTAGCGCAACCCATCTTTGATATCAGCCTCGCATGCGCCGCTGTCGAAATTCTTTCTCGAAGCTCTACCGCGCCATTGACAGCGTACGGCGCATCGAGGCGCCCAGTTGCACGAATTCTGCTCGACGCAGTGGTCGCGAACTTCATGCCTGACTCGCCAGCCAGTCACGGTAAGCGTCTGCAACATCCGGAAGATCATCATCCACTTGCTTTTCGGTTACTGTCACAGTCTCAAATACCTCCCCGCCAGATTCCTGATCGATCTGCTGAAGCTGTTCAGTTCGCAATACAAGTACCTCTTCGCCTTCAGGCGTTCGACGGAAAATCGTATTTCCACGCTTATCATGACCGATTTTCTCAGCAATAGCCATAAATACGGGGTAGTCTAGCCCTTCTTTAGCCGCAACGGTTTCTTCCTCCGCAGATAACCGTCGCAAGAGAACCATCGATGTTTGCGTGTCGTTTTTGGGCTGGAAAAGCTCGCGATTCATATCTACCACGGCGAGAACCTGAGCTCGACTCAAAATCCAACGTCTCACATAGGTCAGTCCAGGATTGTTCAGGATGCCGTTCGGAATCACCATGGCCATACGGCCAGTACCCGGGCGCAGGAGCTGCAGACACCTTTCTACGAACAAAATCTCGGGCGGCTGCGATCTCTGCATGACAGGCACATTGAACCGATCTCGTCGAATTGAGAACTCGCCGTCCGGTCCTTCATCCCATACAGCTGCAAGTTCATACTGAGCTAGTACTTCTTCGTCGTCCACGGGAATATTCGCACCAAATGGCGGGTTTGAGACGATGACGTCAACACTGGCAAGAGGAATTCTCTGCCGAAGATCCGGATTCCACGCGTGTGGATTCAGCAAGGTATTCGCCTGCCAAAGCCCCCCCGAACCATCATTGTTCATGACCATGTTCATTTTAGCAGCGCGCACTAAGGCAGGGTTGAGATCAATTCCAAAAACACACTGAGAAAGATAGTCGGTCCGCCTACGGTACAGCTCCTGCCGTTCAAGATCAGAACCATTTGAGGGATCAAGCCACTGGTTACGTTGATCCCTCTCTATTGCGGCGAGAGCGTGATTCATGGCTGTGATCAAGAATCCACCCGTACCACAGGATGGGTCCAAGACTCGCTCCATTGGCTGCGGATCAAGCATCTCTACAGCCATGCGACATGCGTTGCGAGGCGTAAAGAACTCGCCGCGATCTCCTCGAAGGTTGGAGCCGACGATCTCCTCGTATGCCACTCCCTTAACATCGACAGGAGACAGAAGAAGAGAGAAATTCTGCAGCTGAGTAACCACATAGGCAACGACAGCAGGACTGAGGTCTATAATCTCGTCGCGCGGCTCGAAGATACCGGGATATTTGCGAACAACTTTGTCCTTGAACAGGCTCTGAATGCGCTTCTTGGCCGAACTAGCGAGAGCAGTGTTGGCACGTTCACTGGGTGTTGCGTAAAAATTGATTTTAGGGGATCGTTCATCTTCAATTTTCGTGAAGATGATCTTCAACAGTTCCCAGAATGCTTCTGTCTTCTGCTTTCCTTCATGTGCAGCGATATAGTTGTGGCAGCGACGAAAAGCGAAAAGGAGGTTGTCAGCTGTAGCAACCACGAGACTCTTACGACTGGGCCGCTGAGCGTCCTCTTCTGATTGCGCATGAGCGGGTATTTCGATGATCTCCTCGAAAACCCACCCGCCGGAACTGCTGGGCCTTTTAGCGAAGCAGTACCGATCGTCTCCATTAGTCCACATTCCATATTCAGCATTCAGGCAGGCTGCCATGTAGGAGTGGAGTTGCCCAATTCCCTCGGTACGACTGGTCGCTTTTGTCTCAGGACGTTTAGTCTCGATAATTACACGAACATTCGCTTGAGTGTGAGCATTCCCTGCCGTGAATACCGCGATATCGATTCGCTTCTTCGAACTTCCCACCTTGATCGGGAACTCAGGTTCACAGTCAGCGGCGGGATACTTGTACTGTCGCACCAGGGCTTTCTCAATGTTCTGCCGAACATATTCCTCGGGAGTATCGCTGACGAGATTGCCAGTGAGGAAGTCGGCACGCTTGCCCTTCGGAACCGAGCCTGCTGGAGTCACTGAGGGCGTGGCCATGGCGGCCGGCAGACGAGTCATGGGTACATCATGCCGCAAGCAACAACTGGCGCTGATCTTGCCGCCCGAATCTTAAGGTGCTTCCTCTCGACACCTTTCAGTGTGGTTCAGTCGAGCACACTCATCCTACAAGCTCTCTGGGGCTCACAACGGAACGTGACGTACAGACTCCCCTGCTGCGTCGCAATGTCGAGGCTGAGGGATCAGCACCAATCGATTGAAGCAAGTTCACCGCGATTGAAACCGCTCCTATGCACACGTCTACGGTCCCCTGACTGCTCGCAGGGGAGCACATCTAGACGCCAGCCTTGGATCAGGCATGGACGTCGTGTACGCACATCCCATATGGCCATAACTGATCTGCGCCTCGGGATGACAGGTTAGGCTGACGTCAGCCGGGTTGCGGCGGCGGCGATACGTTCATCGGCAGCTGTGAGTGCCACGCGGACGTGCTTAGCACCGGCCGGACCGTAGAAGTGACCGGGAGCAGCAAGAATGCCGAGATTGGCCAGCCAGTTCAAGGTGGTGCGCGAGGGTTCACCTCGGGTGGCCCAGAGGTAGAGGCCAGCTTCGGAGTCGTCGATTCGGAAACCGGCGCCTTCCAGCGCCTTTCGCAGGACCTCACGCCGGGTCCTGTAGCGCTCGCGCTGGCGCGATTCGTGTGCGTCGTCACCGAGGGCGGCGGTCATGGCGGCCTGGATCGGGAAGGGGACGATCATGCCGGAGTGCTTGCGCACTTCGAGCAGTTCAGCGACCAGCTCGGGATCACCCGCGACGAACCCGGCCCGGTAGCTGGCAAGGTTGGACGTCTTGGAGAGGGAGTGCACGGCCAGCAGGCCGGTGAAGTCGCCGTCGCAGACCTCGGGATTGAGTAGCGAGGGGGCTCGGCCTTCCCAAGTGAGGCCCAGGTAGCACTCGTCGGAGGTGACGATGGCGCCGCGTTCGCGGGCGAAGGAGACGACCTTGCGGAGGTGGTCGACGCCGAGCACCTTGCCGGTGGGGTTCGACGGGGAGTTGATGAAGATCAGCGCCGGATTCCGCGGCCCGATCTGGGTCAGAGAGTCAGCACGGAGGATCTCGCACCCGGCCAAAAGCCCGCCGACCTCGTAGGTCGGGTACGCGATCTCGGGAATGACCATCAGGTCCCCGGCACCGAGACCAAGCAGCCGAGGCAACCCGGCGATGAGCTCCTTGGTCCCGATCACCGGCAGAACAGCAGCTGGAGACAACCCGGTAATGCCGTACCGACGTTTCAGAGCCTCCACTGCGGCAGCTCGCAACTCGGGCGTCCCGTGGGTGGTCGGATACCCAGGAACCTCGGAAACCGAAGCCAGCGCGTCCCGGATGAGCGGGTCGACCGGGTCGACCGGCGTCCCGACGGACAGATCGACGATCCCGCCCGGATGCGCGGCAGCCCGAGCCCTGGCCTCGGCAATCGTGTCCCAGGGAAAATCGGGCAGCAAGCTGCTGACCCGGTTACGCAGAACCACGCTCATTCACCCATCGGCGGCAGCGCCTTGATGAACGGCGGATCGGACTCGACCAGCCCGACCTTCGTCGCCCCTCCCGGCGACCCCAGCTCATCGAAGAAGTCGACGTTGGCATTGATGTACCCGGACCACTGATCCGGCGTGTCGTCCTCGTAGAAGATCGCCTCGACGGGGCAGACCGGTTCGCAGGCACCACAGTCGACGCACTCGTCGGGATGGATGTACAGCATCCGGCCGCCCTCATAGATGCAGTCCACGGGGCATTCCTCGATGCAGGCCTTGTCCTTCACATCGACGCACGGTTCCGCGATGATGTACGTCACTGCCGTTCTCCTAGTCTTCCGCACTCGGGGAAATCTCGCCCGCACCAGTATCCCGGCAGCCTCAACGCTACTCGTGGTGAGCCTGTCCTAACTTGTGCCGCTCAACCCACCGTGAGCGGGAGCACAGCGGGGCGGTGGGGTGGGACGCCGTAGACGGTGGTGCGTTCGCGGACCGGTCGGCCGATGCCTTCGCCGATCTCGTGGAGCTCGGCGACGGTCTTCGCCGAGCCGTGCTGGGAGCCGGCCATGCGGGAGATGGTCTCCTCCATCAGGGTGCCGCCGAGGTCGTTGGCTCCCCCGTTCAACATGACGCGGGTACCCGCGGTTCCGAGTTTCACCCAGCTGGTCTGGATGTTGTCGATGCGGCCGTGCAGCATGATGCGGGCCAGGGCGTGGGCTGCCCTGTTGTCGCGGACGGTGGGGCCGGGGCGGGCGGCGCCTGCCAGGTAGAGGGGGGCGCTCTGGTGGACGAAAGGCAACAGGACGAATTCGGTGAAACCGCCGGTCTCGTCCTGGATTCCGCGGAGCACGTTCAGGTGGCCGACCCAGTGTTTCGGGTTGTCGACGTGGCCGTACATCATGGTCGAGCTGGAGCGGAGGCCGACCTGGTGGGCCGTCGTTATTACCTCGATCCAGGCGGAGGCGGGGAGTTTGCCCTTGGTGAGGACCCAGCGGACCTCGTCGTCCAGGATCTCGGCGGCGGTGCCGGGGATGGTGTCGAGGCCGGCCTCCTTCAAGGCCACCAGCCAGTCGCGGATGCTCTGGCCGCCGCGGGAGGCGCCGTTCACGATCTCCATCGGGCTGAAGGCGTGGACGTGCATGTCGGGGACGCGCTTCTTCACGGCGCGGACCAGGTCGGCGTAGCCGGTGACGGGGAGATCCGGGTCGATGCCGCCCTGCATGCAGACCTCGGTGGCGCCGTCGACCCACGCCTCCCAGGCGCGGTCGGCTACCTCGTCGGTGCTCAGGGTGAAGGCGTCGGCGTCGCCCTTGCGCTGGGCGAAGGCGCAGAAGCGGCAGCCGGTGTAGCAGATATTGGTGAAGTTGATGTTCCGGTTCACGACGTAGGTGACGTCGTCGCCGTTGGTGTCGCGGCGCAGCTGGTCGGCGAGGGTGGTGACGGCTTCCAGGTCGGGGCCCTCGGCGGTGGCGAGGGCCAGGTACTGGTCGTCGGTCAGGCCGGCGGGGTCGGCTTCGGCGGCGCGCAACGCTGCGAGGACGTCGGTGCCGAGGCGCTGGGGGGCGACGGCGAGCCCGGCGGCGTGTTCGCGGATGGTGTCCCAGTCGCCGAAGGCGCCGACCAGGTCCTGGTCGAGGCCCGAGTCGCTGCGGGATTCGGTATTGCGGCCCTCGGTGTCGATGGCGGTGTTCAGGTTCACGCGGCCCGTCGAATCCCAGGACTCGTCCGGCTCCTGCCAGGGGCGGCCGATGACCTCGGCGTCGGGGTTCGCGAGGCCGGTGGCGGGGTCGGTGAGGGCGGCGACGTGGACCGCGATCCTCGGGTCGGTCCACGGGTTGCCCGCGCGGACATACCTGGGGTGCGCGGAGGTGCGTTCGACCAGCTCGAAGCCGGATTCCGCGGTGATCTCGCGGAGGGTGTCGAGGTTGGGCCAGGGGCGTTCGGGGTTGACGTGGTCGGGGGTGAGCGGGGAGACGCCGCCCCAGTCGTCGATGCCGGCGTCCAGCAGGTCGCGGCACTCCTGGGCGGAGACCAGGTTGGGCGGGGCCTGCACGTGCACGTCGGGGCCGAGGAGCAGGCGGGTGACGGCGATGGTGGCGCGGAATTCCTCGAGGCTCGCGTCGGGGGTGTCGCGCATGGCGGTGTCCGGCTTGGCGCGGAAGTTCTGCACGATCACCTCCTGGATGTGGCCGAACTCCTTGTGCTGCTTGCGGATCGCCATGATGGAGTCGGCGCGCTCGGGGATGGTCTCGCCGATGCCGACCAGGATGCCGGTGGTGAACGGGACCGAGAGGCGGCCCGCGTCGGTGAGGACGCGCAGGCGCACCGCCGGGTCCTTGTCGGGGCTGCCGTAGTGAGGCTGGCCCTTCTCGGTGAAGAGGCGGGTGCTGGTGGTCTCCAGCATCATGCCCATGGATTGCGCTACCGGCTTGAGGCGGGAGATCTCGGCCCAGCTCATGACGCCGGGGTTCAGGTGCGGGAGGAGGCCGGTCTCCTCCAGGACCAGGATGGAGACGGCGCGCAGGTAGTCCAGGGTGGAGTCGTAGCCGCGCTCGTCCAGCCACTGGGCGGCCTCGGGCCAGCGGGCCTCGGGGCGGTCGCCGAGGGTGAAGAGGGCCTCCTTGCAGCCCAGTTCGGCGCCGCGGCGGGCGATCTCCAGGACCTCGTCGGGTTCCAGGAACATGCCCTTGCCCTCGGCGCGGAGCTTGCCCGGCACGGTGACGAAGGTGCAGTAGTGGCATTTGTCCCGGCACAGGTGGGTGAGCGGGATGAAGACGTTGCGGGAGTAGCTGATGGTTTTCGGGCGGCCCGCGGACTCCAGGCCGGCGTCGCGGACGCGGGCGGCGCTGGTGGTCAGGTCTAGCAGGTCGTCGCCGCGGGCATGGAGCAGAACCGCGGCCTCGTCGACGTTCAGGGTCACCCCGTCGCGGGCCCGGCGCAGCGCCCGGCGCATGGCCGAGGCCGTGGGCGGGGCGGGCGGGACGGCGGGGTTCGGAAGGTCGGTCACGTCCTCGATCATGCGCTACCCATCCCGAGCTGTCTCCTCCGTGTCGTCGACACACGAGTGCTTCCGGGTGGCAACCCGGGGAACCGGCGCGGGTATTCCCCGTGCCCTTTCGTGCCACCATGGGGCCATGACGCCGAACCTGCCCGGCTCGGCCGGGGACGGGCCGGGGGCGCGCATGCCGCCCGCCGGGGATCCGACCGTTCCGCCCGCGGGGCATGACGCCGGGAACGGAGGAGAGGGGTCCGGTGGTGGCGCCGGGTTCTTCGGCGGGGCCGGGCGTGGAACCAGGACGATCCTTGCCGATCCGGCATGGCGGCCGGACTCTCGGGCACAGCTGCTGTGGGGGACCGAGCTGGTGTTGAGCTGGCTGCTGCCCGTGATCGGGTTCGCGGTGTGGGTGGTGCTGGACGACGGGCGGCGCGGGTTGCAGGCGGTCGTCGGGACCGTGCTGGTGATCCTCATCGTGGCGACGGTGGCGGTGATTCCGATGTGGCGGTACTCGGTGCATCGGTGGGAGATCACCGACGAGGCCGTGTACACGCGGGTGGGGTGGTTGACGCAGGAGAGCCGGGTGGCGCCGATCTCGCGGGTGCAGACGGTGGATATCGAGCGGGGGCCGCTGGATCGGGCGTTCGGGCTGGCGACGGTGACGGTGACGACGGCCTCCTCGGCGGGGGCGGTGCCGATCGCGGGGCTCGACCTGCCGGTGGCGGAGGACGCGGTGGCGCGGTTGACGCGGATCGCTGCCCTGCACCGCGGGGATGCCACGTGAATCCGTGGCAGCGGTTGAACCGGCGGATGCTGCTGGTGCATCCGGTGAACGAGGTGATCAAGTACGTTCCGGTGCTGCTCGGGTCGGTGATCCTCGGGGCGAGCAGCGGGAATCACGCGTGGAGTCTGATTCCTACCGGGATCGTGGTGGTGCTCGCGTTGAGCCGGTGGTTCACGACGACGTATCGGGTGGGGCCGACGCATGTCGAGTTGCGGACGGGGTTGATTCAGCGGCGGAGTCTGTCGGTGCCGCGGTCGCGGATCCGGTCGGTGGATATCGAGGCTGATCTGCTGCATCGGGCGCTGGGGTTGGCGGTGCTCGCCATCGGGACCGGGCAGCAGGCCGAGGCCGGGGAGCGGTTCAAGTTGGACGCGCTGGATGCGCGGGTGGTGCCGGGGTTGCGGGCCGAGTTGCTCGCGCACACCGGGGCCGAGGTATCCGGGCCGGGACCGCAGGAGGCCGAGGTCGGGGGGCGGGAGATCGGGCACTGGCGGGCGGGGTGGGTGCGGTATGCGCCGCTGTCGCTGACCGGGTTCGCGATCGTGGCGCCGGTGGTGGGGTTCGGGTTCCAGTACGGGTTCGGGGAGAAGGTGTTCCGGTCGGCGGCGCACGGGGTCGGGGGCGGGAACGTCGCGCTGGGGATTGCCGGGCTCGTGCTGCCGGTGGTGCTGGTCGTGAGTGTGGCGTCGTGTGCGCAGTACCTGGCGACGTACTACGGGCTGCGGGTGCTGGACGACGGGCGGACGCTGCACCTGCGGTACGGGTTCTTCACGACCAGGCAGATCACGCTCGATCTGGCGCGGTTCCGCGGGGCGACGGTGAAGGAGCCGCTGCTGCTGCGGTTGGCCGGGGCCGCGGAGCTCGAGGCGATCATGACCGGGGAGAACCCGCGGCAGCGGATTCTGCCGCAGGCGCCGGAAGGGGCTGTGCATCACACGTTGGCGCATGTGCTCACGCCTGCGGCGCGGAGGGTCGGGGCGCATGCGCCGGTGCTGGTTCCGGGGGAACCGGGGGATTTCGCCCGGGCCGACGCGACCTCCGTCACGACGGAGAAGAGTGAGGTCGGCGCCACGGCGAGCGGAGCCGGGACGGATGCGCCTCCCAGCGCTGCTCCTGCCGCCGCTGGAGCACCCGGGTCGGTGGTGCTGGTTTCGCATGGCGGGGCGGCGCGGTATCGGCGGTACACCCGGGCGGTGGGTCCGGCTGCGGCGACCGCGCTGGTGCCGCTCGTGGCGAGCCTCGTGGGGGTGCGCTACTCCCCCTGGTGGTGGCTGGTACCGGCGGTGCTCACGGTCGTGGCGATCGCGCTGGCCGAGGACAGGTACCGGGGGCTCGGGCACGCGGTGCTGCCCGAGACGCCGCTCGCGCCGACCTGGCTCGTCACCCGCTCCGGCTCACTGGACCGGGAGCGCGACTGCCTGGCCGCGCCGGGTGTGCTCGGCTGGACCATCCGGCAGACGTTCTTCCAGCGCCGGGCCGGGCTGGCCACACTGGTGGCCGCGACCGGCGCGGGCAAGAAGCGCTACCTCGTGCTGGACGTTCCGGTGGCCCGCGCGCACGAGATCATCGAGCAGATCACGCCGGGACTGGCGGGAACGCGTCAGGTGCGGGCGACGTAGATCATCGGCGGGACGAGCCCGCAGAAGAGCAGCAGCAATGTCTGCCAGTTACTGCCGAGCAGCACGTCACCGCCGGGGCCGGAGGTGGCGCAGATCAGGAACCCGAGCGTCCACACCAGCAGCGGCAGCAGCCGGAGGCTCGCCCGATCGCTGACCGTGCCCGCCGCGTACACCAGCCCGACGTTCACCGCCCCCGCGACCAGCGCGGATATCGGAAACGCCACCGCGCCCAGGTAGGTGGGCAGGTACAAGACCTCAAGCACGAGCGTCAGCAGCGCGTCGACGGCGAGCACCACGAGGATGATCGGGGCCAGGGCCGCGTAGACCGGCCGGGTGTCCGTGGTCACGGAACCGGCGGGAACCCGAGCAGCTCGAGCAGGTGGCTCTGCATGTCGACGAAGGCGTAGAGCGCCGACATGTACATCTCGTGCTGGTGCGCCCCGTTCGGCCGCAGGGTGTCGACGAACGCGATGATGGCGTTCTGGAGGTCCCAGTTGTACATGGGCGAAGTCTATGCCCCGGTGGCGCCGGTCACGCCGGGCCCGGTGCCGGTTCGGCGGAATCCGGGAACTCGGCGATCCCGGCGAACAGGTCCTCCTCGCGGCCGTCCGGGCCGACCGCGCCGAGTTCGCCGCGGGCAAGCACGAAGTGCTCCTCCGGGAGGACCGGCTGGGCGACGCCGTTGGAGAGCGCGAACTCCCGGCCCGATGGCGCGAGCGTGACCTGGGTGGCGTGCGCGCGCAGCGCGGCCCGCTTGGTGGCCAGCTCGTCGGCGACATCGATGGTGGTGGTCACGGTGCTGCCCGGCACGCCGGGGAGCTCGTCCTCGGCGGGCAGCCGCCAGCCGGGCGGCAGCCGTCCGGGCAGGCCGTCGACGGTGCGCCTGGCCAGCGCGGTGGTGTGCTGGCGGAGCAGGTCGGCGTCGGTGACGGTCCAGTAGAACTTGGGGACGTCCCAGCCCTGCTCGGCGGCCGCGGAAACGGCGGCGGTGGTGATCTCGTGCGCGCGGATGTGGTCGGGGTGGCCGTAGCCGCCGTGCGGGTCGTAGCTGACGACCACGCGCGGCCTGCGCTCGAGCAGCTCGGCGGTGAGCGCCTCCACCGCGGCCTGGCCGGAGTGGATGAAGGCGCGCGGATTCGAGGCGGACGGAGTGCCGACCATGCCGGAATCGCGCCAGCGCCCGGCGCCACCGAGGAAGACGGGCGGACCCGCGTCCAGCGCGGCGAGCGCGCGGGTCAGCTCCAGCACCCGGTACCCGCCGAGCTGGTCGGCGTGCTCGGCGGTGAGCTGCGCCCAGCGGTCGCCGATCACCTCGCCCTCCTCGCCGAGCGTGCAGGTGACCACCGCGACCGGAATGCCGCGCCTGCGGTAGTGCGCGATCGTGCCGCCGGTGGTGATGGTCTCGTCGTCGGGGTGCGCGTGCACCAGCAGCAGCCCGCCGATGGCGATCACGGGAGCCGCCGCCACATCGCGGCGTCACCGAAGATGCCGACCTGGATGGCGCCGCTCAGCGAGGCGCCGTCCACCCGGGGGCCCGCGGCGGCGACCACGTTGTCCTGCATGATCGGCAGCACCGTGTTGAGCGCCCAGAGCTTGGGCTCGGCGTCGGCGAGCACCGCCGCGACGTCGATGCCGCGCAGCGCCGTGTCGATGGCGGGCTGCAGGGTCGGGTCGCAGACGCCGGAGAGGTTGCTCGGGGCCCGCCTGGCGGCCTCGACGTCGGCGGGCTCGTCCTCGCCGTCGCCGAGCTGCGGGCGCGGCGGCGGGCAGCCGTAGCGGGAGGCGAGCACGGTGGCCGGGTCGGAGCCGGCGACCTCCCAGCCGACGATGACGTCGATATTGCCGTCGACGAGCTCCCTGCCGTACAGCTCGTCGGCGGGGAGGCTGCGCACGGTGGCGTCGATGCCCGCGCTGCGCAGCTGGTCGGCGGCGGTATTGGCGACCGCGAGGGTGCTGGCGTCCTGCTGCACCGCGCCGATCCGGACGGTGAGCGCCCTGCCGTTCTTGCCGACGGTGCGCGGCTGCGGGGCGGGCGAGGTGACCGAGGTGTTCGGCGGCGGCTCGGGAGCCCGGCCGAAGCCGGCCTCGGCGAGCATGGCGAAGGCCTGCTCGGGGCTCGGGCGGGGCGGAGCGGTCGGGACGTAGCCGGGGTCGGAGGGGGCCAGGATCTGCGCCTTGGCCGGTTCGTACCAGTCACCGGTCTGCGCGCCGACGGTGGCGAGCAGCGTCGGGTCGAGCAGCGCGAGCACGGCGGCGCGCACCCTGGGGTCGCCGAGGTCGCCGGAGCGGCTGTTCAGCACCATCTGCATGACCCGGGACTGCGGCATGATGCCGGTCCGCACCGACGGGATGGCGGCGAGCTGGGCGCGGGTCGCGACGCCGCCGTGCACGAGCGCCATCTGGGTGTCGTTGGTGCGCAGCGACCCGGCCAGCTGGGCGGGGGTGCCGCCGCGGCGCAGCAGGATCTGGTCCGGCACCGCGGGGGTGCCCCAGTAGCGGTCGTTGCGCTCGAGCAGGATCTCCTCGCGGCCGGTGTCGGCCGAGCGGATGCCGAACGGCCCTCCGGCGACCCTGACCCCGTTGACCTCGCCGTTCATCCCGCGCTCGAAGCCGCCGGGGGCATCCTTGAGCAGGTGCGAGGGCAGCAGGTTGGCGAAGAGCTCGCGCCAGGCCGGGTAGGGCTGGGTGAGCGTGACGGTCACGGTCTTGCCGCCCGCCGACGACTCCACGTCCTCGATCAGCCGGTAGCCGGCCGGGTCGGTGACGCCGGGCTGGGAGATCATCTCCTGCCACAGGTAGCGGAAGTCCTCGGCCGCGATCGGGGCGCCGTCCGACCAGGACGCCTCGTTGCGCAGCTTGTAGGTGATGGTGAAGGGCTCCTGGGCGGAGATGTCCGCCGAGTTGACCAGCGCGGAGTCCGGCACCCAGTCGGTCGCGCCGGGCGCGGCCAGGCTCGGGATCGGCCGGAACGGGCTGGGCAGCACCATGGAGGCGATGGCCGCGGTGGCCTGCGACTGGTCGGCCCGCAGGTGCGGGTTGAAGGCGCTGCCGATGCTGTCCAGCGCCACCACGACCGTGGTGGCGGCCGGCTTCACCGGCGTGGTCTGCGGGCTGTTGGTGCTCTCGATCGGCGGCGGCGGGTTCGCCGCGCAGCCGCCGACCAGCACCACGAGGGCAGCCAGGGCGAGCGCGGTACGCGCCGCTCCCCGGTGCCGGATCCACGCACGACGGCGTGCGCGCTTGCTCCCACCCATCACCACGCCACGGACTCTACTGGGCCGTCCCGCATCCGGCCTCGCTGCGGGACGGCTCCCACCCAGCACGATCTACTGCGCCGCGGCCCGATCCCGAGCCTTGCGCCGGGAGAGCTCCCGGCCCCGCTCGGTGGCGCCGAGGATGACCTTGCGCACCCGGACCACCTCGGGGGTGACCTCGACGCACTCGTCGCCCGCGCAGAACTCCATCGCGGCCTCCAGGTCCAGCTGCAGCGGCTTGGCGAGGGTCTCGAACACATCCGCGGTGGAGCTGCGCATATTGGTCAGCTTCTTCTCGCGGGTGACGTTGATGTCGAGGTCCTCGGCGCGCGGGTTGATCCCGACCACCATGCCCTCGTAGGTGTCGGCGCCCGGCTCGACGAAGAACTGCCCGCGATCGCCGAGCTGGATCATGGCGAACGGGGTCACGGTGCCCGCGCGGTCGGAGACCAGCGAACCGGTGTGCCGCGCCCGGATCTCCCCCGCCCACGGCGCGTACCCGTGCGCCACGGCGTTGGCGATGCCGGTGCCGCGGGTCTCGGTGAGGAAGTCGGTGCGGAAGCCGATCAGGCCGCGCGAGGGGACGATGAACTCCATCCGCACCCAGCCCGCGGAGTGGTTGGTCATCTGCACCATCTTGCCCTTGCGGGCGGCGAGCAGCTGGGTGATCGCGCCGAGGTACTCCTCCGGCGCGTCGACGGTGAGCTCCTCGAAGGGCTCGTGCACCTTGCCGTCGACGTTCCTGGTGACCACCTGCGGCTTGCCGACGGTGAGCTCGAAGCCCTCCCGGCGCATCTGCTCGACCAGGATGGCCAGCGCCAGCTCACCGCGGCCCTGCACCTCCCAGGCGTCCGGGCGGCCGATGTCGAGCACCCGGAGCGAGACGTTGCCGACCAGCTCCTGGTCCAGCCGCGACTTCACCATGCGGGCGGTGAGCTTGTGCCCCTGCACCCGGCCGACCAGCGGCGAGGTGTTGGTGCCGATGGTCACCGAGATGGCGGGCTCGTCGACGGTGATCCGGGGCAGCGCCACCGGGTTCTCCGAGTCGGCGAGGGTGTCGCCGATCATGATCTCCGGGATGCCGGCGATGGCGACGATGTCGCCCGCGACCGCGACCTCACCGGGGGTGCGCTCGACGCCGATGGTCTGCAGCAGCTCGGTGATCCGCACCTGCTTGACCCCGTCGGCGTGCATCCACGCCACGGTCGAGCCCTTGCGCAGCTCGCCGCTGTAGATGCGGACCAGCGCGAGCCTGCCGAGGAAGGCGGAGGCGTCGAGGTTGGTGACGTGCGCCTGCAGCGGGCCGGTCGGGTCGCCCTTGGGCGCCGGGATGTTCTCCAGCAGGACGTCGAAGAGCGCGTCCAGGTTCTCCGCGGAGGGGGCGTTGCCGTTCTCCGGGCGCTCCTTGCTCGCCTTGCCCTCGCGGCCGGAGGCGTAGAGCACCGGCAGATCGAGCGCCAGCTCGGCGGCCTCGGCGGCGGCGTCGTCCAGGTCGGAGGCGAGGTCGAGGAGCAGGTCGTGGCTCTCCTCGACGACCTCCTCGATCCTGGCGTCGGGGCGGTCGGTCTTGTTGACCACCAGGATCACCGGCAGCGAGGCGGCGAGCGCCTTGCGCAGCACGAACCTGGTCTGCGGCAGCGGCCCCTCGGAGGCGTCCACCAGCAGCACGACGCCGTCGACCATGGAGAGGCCGCGCTCGACCTCACCACCGAAGTCGGCGTGGCCGGGGGTATCGATGACATTGATGACGGTGACCGAGCCGTCGGGGTGGTGCCGATGCACCGCGGTGTTCTTGGCGAGAATGGTGATGCCCTTCTCGCGCTCCAGATCACCGGAGTCCATCACTCGATCGACGAGTTCGGCGCGTTCGGCGAACGCCCCCGACTGCCGGAGCATGGCGTCGACCAGGGTCGTCTTGCCGTGGTCGACGTGGGCCACGATGGCGACGTTGCGAAAATCGCGTGCAGACGACACGCCTGATCCTCCTGCTGTTGATGTGCGGTGCCGGCCGTCGCGTGGAAAATACGGGCGAGGACAGAGCTCGCCGGGCGCACGACCGGGTCACACACTACCGGCAGGCCGCTTCGGACCCACGGTCGCGTGCAGGGTGTTCTCGCGCACGCAAAGTTAGGCTAAGCTAACCATCGTGGGTATCAAGGCGGAGAAGGTTTCCACGTTGAAACCGAAGAAGAAGTGCTGTCGGAAGAAGACGCGCTGCGTGAAGTGCCCCGTGGTCGTCATGCGGATGAAGAAGCTGGAAGCGGCCGGCGTCTGCGGCAAGGACCTGAAGAAGGGGCTCAAAGCCGCGCGCGCCGCGTAGCTTCGCTCCGCTCGAACGGGTACCCAGGCTCCATGGGTACGCCACTGCTGACCGATTCCGAGATCACCGAGGCACTGTCCGAGCTGGACGGCTGGTCCCGCGAAGGTGACGCCATCACCCGCGCGATCGAGGCCGAGTCCTTCCTGGCAGGCATCGATCTGGTGCGCCGGGTGGCCGAGGCCGCCGAGCGAGCCGATCACCACCCCGACATCGACATCCGGTGGCGCACCGTCACCTACACCCTCAGCACGCACTCCGCGGGCGGGCTCACGGCACAGGACGTGGCGCTGGCTCGGGAGATAGATCGGCTGGCTCGCTCCGGCGGCTGAGCCGTCCCGAGCGAATGATCCACAGGTAGGTGGCCACCGCGCCGATCACGTCGACCGCGCCGAGCCAGGAGAGCACGGCCGGGCGCGGGATGGTCCAGATCGAGTCCTGGAAGAAGGAGAGGATCCAGGGCACCCCGATCAGGGTGGTCACCAGCCAGTAACCGGCCAGGAGCCGCGCCCCCGCGGCCGCCCGCAGCGGCCCGTACAGCAGCCAGAGCACCGTCGGCACCAGCCACACCCAGTGGTGCGACCACGAGATCGGCGAGACCAGCAACCCGAAGATCTGCACCACGATCAGGGTGCCGAGCAGGTCGTCCGAGGCCAGCGCGCGCCAGGCCAGGAACGCGAGCACCGCCGCGACCAGCACCGCCCCGATCCACATCGGGCCGCTCTGCACGTCGTGCCCGAGCAACCGGCTGAGCGTGCCGCGCAGTGACTGATTCCACACCGATCCCACCGGGCCGATCCGGTCGGCGTCGCCGAGCAGCGTGGTGAAGTAGCGCCTGGCATCCGCTGGGGCCACCAGAAAACTGAGCCCGACGGTCGCGGCGAAGACCACCGCCGAGAAGACCGCGGCGAGCCAGCGCCTGCGGGCCACGAAGTACAGCCCGGTGATGGCCGGGGTCAGCTTGATCCCGGCGATCAGCCCGACCAGCCCGCCGGAGACCCACCACCGGCTGCTGCGCACCGCCAGCATCGCGCCGAGTACCAGGAAGACGTTCACCTGGCCGTAGTCGATGGTGGTGCGCACCGGCTCGGTCCACATCCCGATCGCCGTCCACCAGATCGCCGCGGTGCGCCACCCGGGCTCGGCCGCGGTCGCTCTGCCGAGCAGCAGTTCGAAGCTGATCCGGATCACGGCGTAGAGCCCGGCCACGATGGCCAGCAACCAGCCCACCGCGACCAGGGTGAACGGCAGGTAGTGCAGTGGGAGGAAGACCATCGCCGCGAACGGCGGGTAGGTGAAGGGCAGCGGGAAGTCGGGGGTCTTCTCCGCGTAGGTGAAGTCGTAGAGGGTGTCGTTCAGCAGCCCGGCCGAACCGTCCACGTAGACGTGCAGGTCGACGACGTTCATCCCGTTCGGGACGAAGAGCAGCCAGGACAGCCGGGCGAGGACGGAGAGCCCCAGCACCGCGACGGCCCAGCGCAGGTGTCGATTCACATCGCGAGCTTTCGATATAGCCGCGGCGGGATCCGGCGCGACGGCGGGAAGGGCCGCTTCACCTTAGCGGGACCGGGTTCGGCGCGGCGTGCCCGGCCCGACGTCGCCCGGCAGTAACATGAGTCACACTGTCAACTCCGGTAACAGACGCTCGAGTGTCCCACCCAGTACCGGCACAGCTCGACGCGCGCATCGGGGCGGTGGCGCTGTACACACGGCGACGTTGTCCCTAAAGTGACCCCGACACGATGGCGTTCTCGCCTTCGCGTCCCCCGATGTACCCGAAGGTAAGGACGGCTAGCCCAGTGCTTCGCACCCGATCGCGGATCGCCCTTTCCGCCCTCGCCCTCACGGCGAGTGCCACTCTGGCCGTGCCCGCCACCTCGGTGGCCGCCCCGGCGCCGGCGGCGACCGCGGCCGGCTACAGCGTGCCGATGGTTCCCGAAGGCGTCCCGGTGGACGCGCTCGCCGCTCTCGCCCCTGCCATCGCAGGCGCCATCGCGGGTCCGGCGGATGTCGCCGCAGGCCCGCAGGCCGCCATCCTCGACCAGGCCAAGGCGCTGCTCGCGAGCCTGAACCTGCCGCCGCAGATCCGCTCGACGCTGGAGCGGATCATCACGTTCCTCGACGGCAGCGGCGGCGGCGGCCCGGAGATCCCGGACGACGGCCCGGTCATCGCGCAGTTCCTCTACCCCTCGATCGGCAAGGGCTGCATCAGCGCCTCGGCCGACTCGATCGGCACCGCGCTCGCGGTTCCCGGCCCGGCCCAGCTGCCGCCGCCCGGCCCCGCCTCCGGCCAGACCGGCTTCGTCTTCACCGCGCTCGGCACCAAGGAGCCGACCGAGGTGCAGAACCCGCCGTTCACCGTGCAGTGGCTGAACCTGGACACCAGGCAGTCCGGCGTGCAGGTGCTGACCAACGAGGCGAAGATCAACCCGGGTGGCCCGGCCACGCTCTCGGCCATCGTCGACACCGGCCGCGGCCGGATCGCCGCCGTGGTCTCCGGTTCGCTGACCACCCAGGCCGACGCGGAGTCGGAGCCGCGCACCTGCTCCTTCCTGCCGACGCTCGGATTCTTCAGCGTGGCCTGATATTTCCCGCCATGAGGGCGCCCCGCGAGCCACGCTCGCGGGGCGCCGTCATGTGTGATAGACCACAAGCATGGTGAGCACCAGACGGTCGATCCGGAGCAGGCGGTCGCTGCTGTCCATTCGTTCCGAGGGGTCGATCCTGTCGATCGGCTCGGCCTACTCGATCCTGTCCGTCGGGAGCGTGGGGTCGGTGCTCTCGGTCGGCTCGGTGGGGTCGTTCGGCTCGCTGCTCTCGTCCGGGTCGTTCCTCAGCCTCGGCTCGGCCTTCTCCGGGCTCTCCCGCTGGTCACTGCTCTCCTGGCGCGGGCTGCACGCCGAGCCGGAGCGCAGGCCGGTGCTGCGCGTCGTCCCGGACGCGGAGCCGGATCCGGTGCTGCACAGCCAGACCTAGCCCGGGATCACCACTGCCCGTACTGCGGGCGCAGGATGTGGTTCCGGTCGATGCCGACGCCGTCGATGGCGCGCTTGTCGATCTCGAACTGGTGCAGGTGCGCGGCGGGGTGCACGAAGCCCTTGGGCGTGCCCCAGTCGTGCTGCCAGAACCAGCTCGCCAGCCCGGCCACCCTGGCCAGCTCGATGGTCGGCGCGTTGGCGTAGATGCCGGTGTTGCTCTTGCCGACCACCCCGTTCCAGCCGAGCAGGTAGGGCGCGATCATGGTGGCGAACTCGACGGGGGTCGGGTTGTCGTCGATGGCGGCGTAGATCGGCCGGTCCTCCGGCCCGCCCGCCTCGCGGTGCAGCTCCAGCCCGCGCTCGGCGTGTTCGCGCCCGGCCGCGAGGCCGCCGCGCCAGTCCGCCGTCGGGCCCTTGCCGAACTGATAGCAGGAGACGATCTCCAGCCCGGCGTCCCGCAGATCGGCCACCTCGCCGGCGAGCAGCGGCTTGCCCGCCATCCATTCGGCGCCCGGCCTGCGGTCGGAGACGTACCGGATGACGCCGGCGTGCCCGGCCTCCGCGATGGCCTCGGCCGAGGGAACACCGCCGGAGTAGTCGATCAGGGTGCCGAGCGGGGCGGCGGAGGCGCCGGGGGCGCGCATTCCGACCGCGGCGACGGCGGCGCCCGCGGCCGCGAGACCGAGCAGGCCGCGACGGGAGAGGGCAGCGGAGGACGAGCACATCGCAGGACTCCTTCGTGAACCCCCCGTGCACCCTGTCGAACTCGGTAGAACAGCGTGCCCGGCGCACCTTCCCCTGGTCACACGCGCCGGGAGCCTCGAACGTGGACTCATTTCACCACAAACCCCACCCGAACCGCCAGACTCACGAACAACAGCGGTTACACGGACTTCCCGATCCGCGCGCCCACGTCGATCACCCGGCCGGAGCCGGAGGTGAGTTCCTTGCGGATCACCCCCGCGACCTGCGCCACCACCTGCTTGCGGATCTTGGCGAGCGCGCCGAGCGTCGCCGCCCTGACCCCTTCGGCGGCGAGCTCCAGCCGGATCTCGGCCGGGTCCGGCGGGTCCACGTCGATGACGAGCAGCAGCGGGTCGGCGGCGCGGGCGGCCAGCACCAGCGGCACCTCCAGCTCGGCCCGGTACCGGTTGGCCTTGAGCACGTCGACGGTGATGTCCAGCGCGACCGGCAGCGTGATGTCGTAGACCACCGGCTCGATGTGGCCGGGCGCGGGCTCGCGGGGGCGCAGCGTCGGCAGCCGGACGGCGCCGCGCACGGTCACCGTCGCCCGGCGGCCCGGGCCGGTGCGCAGCGGCCCGATCTCGATCGGCCTGCCCGCCAGCCGCTCCTCCAGCACCGCGTTCACCCGCTCCGGGGTGACCAGCAGCGGGAAGAAGCGCCTGCCGAACTCGGCGTAGTCGATCCAGTCGAACGCCCACTCCGCCTCGGCCCTGCGGCGGTGCGCGGATTCGGTTCCGGCGACGATCGCCTCGATGTCGAAGACCCGGCGGCGGCGGGTCTGCGGGTCGGCGAGCATGGGGTTCACCCGGTTGGCGACCTCGCGCTGGACGACGCCGGCGATCGGGTCGAGCAGCATCTCGTTCACCGCGTCGCCCGCCTGGGTGCGCAGCACGACGCTCACGTCGTCGGGGCGGATGGCGGGGATGTCGATGACCACGAGCAGCGGGCTCGCGGTGCGGGCGTGCAGCGCGACCTCCACCGAGACCACGGCCTCCAGCCGCAGCTTGCGGCCACCGAGCAGCGCCTTCAGCGCCAGCGAGACCGGAACCGTCACGGTGTAGTGCACGTGCGGGCCGTGCCGGACGATCCGCGGCTCCCCCACCTTGCCCTCGGCCACGAACCCGGCGAGCCCGGCCGGGCCGAGCTTGAACGGCCCGAAGGTGATCTTGCGCCCGGTGACCCCGGCGACCGCGGCGGCCACCCGCTCCTCGGTGACGGCGTGGGCGACGAAGCGCTCGCCGAACTCCGCGTACTCCAGCCACTCCTGCTCGGGCACGGGCTCCCGCTCCGCGCGCAGGGCCGGGGCGGGCGGTGTCTCGTCGGTCGGGCGCATCTCGTCTTCCGAAAAAACCTCGAGCTGGGCAGCGGACACAGCACACGCTACGCGACGAGCGGGGAACCCTGTCCTGCCGATGAGGGGGAGGCAGGACAGGGCCCGGGAAACGACGCTGCCGGGCGCCGCGCTCCCATCGTAAGCCCCCCGCGCCGAAACGCCACCCTCGCATCGGCCATTCAGGTTGAGCGGCAACAGTTTTGCTCGGCCCGACCGGAACCCCCCGCGGGCTGCCGACCTCGGCCGGAGAGCGCAACGCGCCGCTCCCGGCGCGCGGAACGCCCGCTCCGCGGGGTAGGAGGGGTTAGTCTGCATCGCAACACCGGGCCGTGGGAGGCAATCCTGGACACCTTGTGGACCTTCGTGGTGAACCGGCGCGAGCAGCTGCTCACCGATTCCTATCTGCATGTCTCGGCGGTGGTGCAGTCGGTGTTCCTGGCCACCCTGATCGCGGTGCTGATCGGGATCCTGGTGTATCGCAGCCCGTTCGGTTCCTCGGTGGCGACGGCGCTGGCCAGCGCCGTCCTCACCATCCCGTCCTTCGCGCTGCTCGGGCTGCTGATCCCGATCTTCGGCCTCGGCGTCGCGCCGACCGTGATCGCGCTGGTGCTCTACGCGCTGCTGCCGATCCTGCGCAACACGATCGTCGGGCTGGCGGCGGTGGATCCCGCCGTCACCGACGCGGCCCGCGGCGTCGGGATGAACTCGCTGCGGGTGCTCACCCGGATCGAGCTGCCATTGGCCTGGCCCGCCATTCTCGCCGGCATGCGGGTCAGCACCCAGATGATCATGGGAATCCTCGCCATCGCGGCGTACGCCAAGGGCCCCGGCCTCGGCAACCTGATCTTCTCCGGGCTGGCCAGGCTGGGCAGCCCGACCGCCGTGCCGATGGCGCTGACCGGCACCGTGCTGATCGTGATCCTGGCCCTGCTGCTCGACGGGATCCTCGTCCTCGTCGGACGACTCACCATCTCGAGGGGAACGACGTGACCGACACCGACCTGCACACGTCCGCGGGCACCGACGCGGTCTCCGGCGTCGAGATCGTGCTCGATTCGGTCACCAAGCGGTACCCAGGCAGCGAGAAGCCCGCGGTCGACAATGTCTCGATGACGGTGCCGCCCGGCGAGATCGTGGTCTTGGTCGGTCCGTCCGGCTGCGGCAAGACCACGACCATGCGGATGATCAACCGGCTGATCGAGCCCACCTCGGGGAAGATCACCATCGGCGGCGAGGACGCGCTGCGGATCAACGGCGACCAGCTGCGCCGCAAGATCGGCTACGCCATCCAGCAGTCCGGGCTCTTCCCGCACCTCACCGTCGCCAAGAACATCGCGACCGTGCCCGGGCTGCTCGGCTGGGACAAGAAGCGGATCGCCGCCCGGGTCGAGGAGATGCTCGACCTGGTCGGGCTGGACGCCGCGACCTTCCACGACCGCTACCCGCGCCAGCTCTCCGGCGGCCAGCAGCAGCGCGTCGGGGTGGCCCGCGCGCTCGCCGCCGACCCGCCGGTGCTGCTGATGGACGAGCCGTTCGGCGCGGTCGATCCGATCACCCGCGGCTTCCTGCAGGACGAGCTGCTCCGGCTACAGGCCGAGCTGCACAAGACCATCGTCTTCGTCACCCACGACTTCGCCGAGGCGGTCAAGCTGGGCGATCGGATCGCGGTGCTCGGCAATCAATCCCGCATCCTGCAGTACGACACCCCCGAGGCCATCCTGGCCGCGCCCGCCGACGACACCGTGGCCGGCTTCGTCGGGGCGGGCGCCGGGCTGCGGCAGCTCACGCTCACCCGGGTGAGCGATATCGAGCTGCACCCCACCCCGGCGGCGCTGGAGACCGACGACATCGCCGGCCTGCGCGCCGAGCTCGCCCGCAGCGGGGACTCCCTCGCGCTCGTGCTCGACGAGCGGCGCAGGCCGCTGCGCTGGGTCACCGCCGACCAGCTGGACCGCGCCGCCTCGCTCGCCGCGGTCGGCACCCCGGTGGCCGACTGGGTCGCGCGGCGCTCGACGCTGCAGGACGCGCTGGAGGCGCTGCTCGCCGAGCCGACCGCGACCGCCATCGTCACCGGCGACCGGAACGAGTACCTCGGCACCATCGCGGTCGACACCCTGGTGTCGCACCTGGCGACGGTGCGGCACGCCGCCGAGTCGCCGGAGCACGAGGCGGCGAAGCCCGCGGCGGGCAATGCCGAGCCGTCCGGCGGAAGTTCGGAGCCGGCGTGAGCACCGCGGTCTCCACCGGCGCCGAGCGCAGGGCCGAGCGGCTGCGGCTGCTGGCCCAGCCGCTGCTCGTCGCGCTCCTCGTCGCCGGGGTGCTGATCTGGGCCTTCAACCGGGATCTCACCGCGACCCAGGAGGCGAGCGTCAATGTCTCCAATGTCGCCACCGTGACCTGGCAGCACATCCTGATCACGGTGACCGTCGTGCTGATCGTGGTCGCGCTGGCGGTGCCGATCGGCACCCTGGTCACCCGGCCCGGCTGGCGCAGGCTGGCCCCGGTCTTCGTCGGCATCGCCAATATCGGCGCGGCGGCTCCGGCGATCGGCCTGATCGTGCTGTTCTACCTGGTCACCAGCACCACCGGGTTCTGGATCGGGGTGGCGCCGATCGCCTTCTACTCGCTGCTCCCGGTGCTGCGGAACACCATCCTCGGCTACCAGCAGGTCGATCCGGCGGTGGTGGACGCGGGCCGCGGGCAGGGCATGTCGCAGTGGGCCGTGCTGCGGCGCATCGAGTTCCCGCTCGCCATTCCGTACATCCTGGCCGGGCTGCGCACCTCGCTGGTGCTCGCGGTCGGAACCGCGACGCTCTCCTTCCTGGTCAGCGCGGGCGGGCTCGGCATCCTCATCGATACCGGCTACAAGCTGCGGGACAACGTCACCCTGGTGCTCGGGGCGGTGCTCGCGGTCGCGCTCGCGCTGCTGGTGGACTGGCTGGGCGCGCTGGCCGAGCAGTACCTGGGGCCCAAGGGCCTGCGGTGAGGGCGGGCCGCGGTACGGGCCGGGGGCTCGGCGCGCTGCTGGCGGCGGCGGTGCTGGCGCTGACCGGGTGCGGGCTCGAGTCCGGTGGCGCGGTGCCGCTGAGCGTCGGGCCCGGCAGCATCCAGCCGGTCCCGGAGCTGGAGGGGGTCGCGGTGACCGTCGGCTCCAAGGACTTCACCGAGCAGCTCATCCTCGGCTACATCATCGAGTTCGCGCTCACCGCGGCCGGGATGGACGTCCGCGACCTGACCAATATCCAGGGCTCGAACAGCCTGCGCGATTCCCAGCTCAACGACCAGATCGACATCGCCTTCGACTACACAGGCACCGGCTGGATCAACTACCTCGGCAACGAGAAGCCGATCCCGGACTCACAGGGCCAGTTCGAGGCGGTGCGCGACGCCGATCTCGCCGCCAACGGCATGCGCTGGGCCGCGATGGCCCCGGTGAACAACACCTACGCGCTCGCCACCAGCGCGGCGTACGCGCAGCAGACCGGGGTGCGCAGCCTCTCCGACTACGCGAAGCTGCTCAACTCCGACCCGGGCGCCGCCGTGACCTGCGTCGGCACCGAGTTCAACGTCCGGCAGGACGGCTACCCCGGCATGGCGGAGGCCTACGACATCGACAACGGCAGCGCGCCCAAGCAGATCGTGCAGGACGCGGTGGTCTACAGCGCGGTCGCCGACGGCGGCTCCTGCCGGTTCGGCTCGGTGGCCGCCACCGACGGCCGCATTCCGGCGCTCGACCTGCTGCTGCTCACCGACGATCGCGCCTTCTTCCCCAAGTACAACGCCGCGCTGGTGCTGAGCGACGCCTACGCCACGGAGCACCCGCAGGTGATCACCGTGCTGGAGCCGATCACGAAGCTGCTCACCAACGAGTCGGTGACCGAGCTGAACCGGCTGGTCGACGTGGAGGGCAGGGAGCCCGCCGAGGTGGCGCGGGACTGGATGGTCGAGCAGGGCTTCGTCACGAAGGGGTAGCGGCGTCCGCGGTGCGCTTCATCGGGATGCAGGCGGTGATCAGCACCGCCAGCGCGGCCGCGGCGACCGAGATGTGGAAGGTCAGCAGGAAGCCGTCCCGCGAGGGCAGCTGGTGCCCGCCGAGCTCCATCGTCATGTGCGCGAGCACCACGCTCATCACCGCCGCCGAGGTCGAGGTGCCGATGGCGCGCATGAGCGCGTTCAGGCCGTTGGCCGCGCCGGTCTCGCTGATCGGCACCGCGCCCATGATCAGCGCGGGCATGGCCGCGTAGGCCAGCCCGATGCCCGCCGCCACGATGCTCGCGGCCAGCACGATCTGCCAGACCGCGCCCATCCACACCACCGCGCTCAGGTAGCCGAGCCCGACCACCGTCGCGCCGAGCCCCAGCGTCAGCTTCGGGCTGCGCGCGGCCGAGATCCGCGCCGAGACCGGCGAGAGCAGCAGCATCATCAACCCGCCGGGGGCGAGCGCCAGCCCCGCCGCGACCATGGAGAGGCCGAAGCCGTAGCCGGTCGCCTCCGGCGCCATGAGCAGCTGCGGGAAGGTCAGCGACATGCCGTAGAGCGCGAAGCCGATCGCGATCGATGCCAGGTTGGTGAGCAGCACCCGTGGCCGGGCGGAGACCCGCAGGTCGACCAGCGGCGCCTTCCGGCGCAGCTCGTACCAGCCGAAGACGAGCCCGGCGGCCAGCGCGAGCGCGAGCAGCCCCAGCGTGCTGCCGCTGCTCCAGCCCCAGTCGACGCCCTTGGTGATGGCGACCAGCAGCGCGACCAGCGTCACGGCGAGCCCGATGGCGCCGAGGAAGTCGAAGGGGGCGGGCGTGCGCACCGCCGACTCCGGCACCAGCAGGAAGACCAACACCGCGCAGAGCGCGCCGAGCCCGGCCGAGGTCCAGAAGAGCACGTGCCAGTCCGCGTTCTGCGCGATCACCGCGGCGAGCGGGAGCCCGACGGCGCCGCCGACGCCGAGCGTCGCGCTCATCACCGCGATGGCCGAGCCCACCCGCTGCGGCGGCAGCTCGTCGCGCAGGATGCTGATCCCGAGCGGAATCGCGCCGGTGGCCGCGCCCTGCAGCGCCCGGCCGACGATCTCCGGCCCCAGCGAGGAGGAGAGCGCGCAGACCAGCGATCCGACGACCAGCAGCGACAGCGATACCAGCAGGATCCGCCGCTTGCCGAACATGTCGCCGAGCCTGCCGCTGATCGGCATCATCACCGCACCGGCCAGCAGCGTGGCGGTGATGACCCAGGAGGCATTGGTCGGCGAGGTGCCGAGCAGCCCGGGCAGCAGCGGGACGATCGGGATGACCAGGGTCTGCATGAGCGAGACCACGACGCCGACCGTGCTCAGCGTGGCGATCAGGACGGCGGGCGGCGGCAGGCGGCGCTCGCCGCCGAGTGACCCGGTGTCGGGTTCGGCGGTGATACTCACATGTGCACGGTACACACCATGTGCATCGTGCACAATTTGGCGCTCCCCCGCTCCTGGGACATAGTGGTCGAATGTCCGATTCCGGTTCCGGCGAGTACGACCCGGTCGAACGGCTCTCGTTCGAGCTGACCCTGCTCTCCCGGCATTACACCGGCGCCACCCCGCGACGCGCGGGGCACCAGCTCGAGCGCTCGGCCTTCCTCATCCTGACCCGGCTGGAACTGGAGCACGCGCTCAGCCTGCGCGAGCTCGCCGAGGCGTTCCGGCTCGACATCTCGACGCTGAACCGCCAGGTGGCGGCGATGTCCAGGCAGCAGCTCGTGGTGCGGGTCCCCGACCCGGACGGCGGGGTGGCGCGCAAGGTGCGGGCCAGCGCCAAGGGGCTGGAGCTGCTCGCCGCCGACCGCGCGCTGGCGCACGAGGGGCTGCGGACGGTGGTCTCCGAGTGGCCGGCGGCCGACCTGGCTCAGCTCGGCGCGCTCATCGCCCGGTTCAACCGGGATATCGAGCAGCGCGAAGAGAATCCGTGGCCGCGCCCCGCCGCCGAATCCGTCGCCGAACCAGGTCAGCGACCGTAAATTCCTCGCCGCCCGGCGAAAACCTCCCGCCCGCTTCGGATCCGCCGCGGACAGCACCGTTTCGGATCGCGGTGGCGAGGCATTCCGTTTTCGACACATCGGGTTCGGCAAAGGAGGAATCGGGTGTCTGCTGGAGTGTTGGCCATCGTGGTACTCGTGGTGATCGTCGCCGCGGCCGGGATCGCCCTATTGGTGCGGCCCGCGCTACGGAGCAACAAGCTGAAGCGCAGATTCGGCCCCGAGTACGACCGCGTGGTGACCGCGGCGCCGGACAAGCGCAGCGGCGAGCACGAACTACTCGACCGCGAGCGCAAGCACGCGGACCTCGAACTGCGACCGCTGGAGCCGGCACGCGCCGCGAAGTACTCGGAGCGCTGGAACGGCGTGCAGGAGCAGTTCGTCGACGACCCGGCCGGCGCGGTGCGGGAGGCCGACCGCCTGGTCACCGAGGTGATGGCCGAACGCGGCTACCCCACCGGCGGGTACGAGGAGCAGGCCGCGCACCTTTCGGTGCGGCACACGGCGGTCCTCGAGCACTACCGGAAGGGCCACGAGATCGCCGGCCGCGACGCCTCCACCGAGGATCAGCGCACCGCCATCGTGCACTTCCGCGAAATCTTCCGTGACCTGCTCGACGATGGCCATTACAGCACCGAGGACGTGAACGCATGAGCACCGACCAGAACAGCACCCGCGACCGGGACCAGGTCCGGATCAGCGGCGGGCCGGGAGCGCCCGGCGAATCCACCGCGGTCACCGAGCCTTCGGCGACGCCGCGCCCGACGCGGGATACCTTCGACGGCCACGAGCCGCACGCAGGCGAGCGGCACGCGCCGACCGACCCCGGCACCGACGGCACGCACACCGCGTCGGACACCGACCTGACGCACCGCACAGCGGATACCGATCGGGCGCACGAGCCGTTCGACACCGATCGGGCGTACAGCGCGACGGATACCGACGGGACGCACGAGAAGTCGCACTCCACCGTGGTGACGGACGACGCGGCGACCGCGGACGGACTGTCCGGCAAGCCGACGATCACGGCCAACCCGGCCGCCTCCGTCGAGCCCACTACCGGCCACCGCAGCGACCACGACACCACCCCCGACCTCGACGTGGAGCCGCACTCCGCCACGGTCTCCCGCGAACCCGGCGTCCCGGCCACCACCGCGACGACCCCGCAGTCCGTGAATGCCGCCGACAAGCCGTTCTTCGACCGCGACCTGCTCGACGTCCTGGAAACCCGCTGGAAGGAAGTCCAGGGCTCCTTCGTCGACAACCCGCACGACGCCGTCACCAGGGCGGACCTGCTGGTGGCCGAGACCGTCGAGCAGATCACCACCCGCTGGTCCGAGCGCCAGCAGCAACTGCAGGGCCGCTGGTCCCGCGGCACCGACGGCGACACCGAGGACCTGCGCCAGGCGCTGCGCGAGTACCGCGACTTCTTCCAGAAGCTGCTCACGCTCGGCAACTGACCGACGCTCGACCGCACCGGCCCGCGAATCCGATTCGCGGGCCGGTGCTTTCGGCGTTCCCGCGGCACCCCTGGACGGATCCCGCTCAGCGCCCCGCCGGTTCGGCGCCGTCGAGCCCGTCCAGCAACGCCGTGCCCAGCTCGCGCAGTTGGTCCACCTGTTCGAGGGTGAGCCGGTCGAAGATCAGCCTGCGCACCTCGGCGACGTGGCTCGGCGCGACCTTGCGCAGCACCTCCAGCCCGGCGGTCGTGAGCGTGGCGTACTGGATGCGGCGGTCCGCGGGCGACGGCTTGCGCTCGACCCAGCCGCGCTGCTGCATCACCGAGATGGCGTGGCTGAGCCGGGACGGACTGGTCGCGGTGTAGCGGGCCAGCTCGCCCATCGGCATGGTGCGGTCGGGAGCGTCGGAGAGCGAGGCGAGCATGGAGTAGTAGCTGTGCCCGATCCCTACCTCGTCGCGCAGCTGCCGGTCCAGCGCCTGCGGCAGCAGGTGGATGAGCTTGATCAGCGGCAGCCAGGCCGCCATCTCGCGGTCGTCCAGCCAGCGTGGATCGGGCACGGGCACCTCAGCTCTCAGGCGGTCTGGACCGACCTCTTGGCCAGGCCCATCGCGAATCCGTCGATCACGGTGGTGACCGCGGCGGCCGGATCGGTCGCGGCGCCGAGGGTGACGAACAGCGGTGTGAAGTGTTCCACCGTCGGGTGCGCGTAGGCCAGTGCCGGCGCTCGATGCCGGTACTCCGTGAGCTCGGCCAGGTCACCGGCGGCCAGCGCGGTCGCCGCCCACTCGTCGAACTCCCGCGACCAGCCGGGGACCCGCTCCGGGTGCGCCCAGTCGACGTAGGGCAGGCCGTGCGTCATGTAGCCGGAGCCGATCACCAGCACCCCCTCGGCGCGCAGCGCGCGCAGCCGGGCGCCGAGCGCGAGCAGCCCGGCCGGGTCCGCGGTGGGCAGGCTGAGCTGCAGCACCGGGATGTCGGCCTCCGGGTACATGACCTTCAGCGGAATCCAGGCGCCGTGGTCGAGCCCGCGGCCGCGGTGCTCGTGGACGTGCGTGCCGTCCGGCAGCACCGCCCGCAGCCGCTCGGCGAGCGAGCCGGATTCCGGTGTGTCGTACCGCATCCGGTAGTAGAGCGGGTGGAAGCCGCCGAAGTCGTAGACCAGCTCGGTCGGCGCCGTGCTGGTGATGCCGATGGCATCCGATTCCCAGTGCGCGCTGACGATGAGGATCGCGCGCGGCCGCGGCAGCGCGCGGGCCCAGTCGTGCAGCTGGCGCATCCACGGCGCGTCCTCCAGCAGCGGCGGCGCGCCGTGGCTGAGGTAGAGCGCGGGCAGCGGGCCGTCGCCCGGCGTCCAGCCGCGGTGCGGCGCGGCGCCCGCGGCGGTGCGGCGCAGGTGTGCGGCGAACGGGTGCGCGGCGGGGACGAGCGCATCGGCCGCCGCGGTGCGCGACGCTGCCGGATCGAGCAGGCGGGACGTGGTCACGGGTCACCTCGGGAAGTCGGTATTTCAAAGTTCAAATTCTACCGACTGCAGCGCCGCGAGGTGCTGATTCATTCCCGCGATGCCCGGCCCCGGTGCCGGGCTCCGCGAGCGTGCGAGGTGCTAGACCTCGAGATCCTCCTCGATCCCGCGCAGCCGGTGCCTGGCCAGCGCCAGGTTGGCCCGGTTGCGATCGAGCGCGATGTAGAGGAAGAGGCCCTTGGACTTGCGGCCGGTCATCGGGCGGATGATGTGGTACTGGCCCTGCAGCGTGATGAGGATGTCCTCGATGTCCTCGTTCAGCCCGAGCTGTTCCATGGTGCGCATCTTGGCCCGCACCACCTCGGTGTTGCCCGCGGCGGCGACCTGCAGGTCGAGCGACTTGGAGCTGCCGAGCATGCCGAGCGCCATGCCGCTGTTGTAGTCGACCACCGCGGCGCCGACAGCGCCGTCGATGACCATCATGTCTTTCAGAGCGAGATCCATGGTGGTGGACACAGGTTTCCTCTCAGTGGGTTTTCGTTGCCCGGTCTTTTCCGGGATCGTTCGTGATCGCCGTCAGATGGTCGGCGATGGCGCGGGCCACGGGGCGGCTCTCCAGGTGCAACCGCCCGACGTTCACCTCGGGGCCGGCGAGCACGGTCAGCGAGGTCCAGCCGGCCGCGTAGATGACCACGTGGCCGCCGGTGCCGTTCACCACGACCTCGTGGAACCCGCCGCCGTGCGCGGTGGTCGCGAGCCGGTGCGAGAGCGAGAGGTGGGAGGCGGCCAGCGCCGCCATCCGGGACGGCTCGATCTGCGGGGGCAGGTCGTGCGCGACCAACAGGCCGTCGCTGGAGGCCACCAGCGACCCGGTGAGCTTCGGCACCCGCTCGCGCAGGGCCTTCAGCTCCGCCAGGACGACGGCGTCGGGTTCGGGTCCGGACATCGACACCTTGCTCTTCCTTCCCATCAGATCGCCGAGCAGCTTCTTTCCCGCCGTCACCACTTCAGCTCCTCCAGCGCGGCCTTCAGCCGGACCAGCACCTCGCGGTCGACCGGCTCCAGCCGGTCGTACGGGGCGAGCGGCTCGACCGGCTGGGCGCGGCGGCGCGGCAGCGGGGTCACCGGAAGCGACGGGGTCACCGGAAGCGGCGTCACCGGAAGCGTCGAGGTTTCGGCGACCGGCGGCTCCGGCAGCAGCACCGGATGCTCGATCAGCTCGGCGGCGGTCAGTTCGCGCACCGCCTCCAGCACCCCGTAGGCGGTGCGCCCGAGCGCCCGCGCGATCGAGGCGATGGTGCGGTGGCCGTCCGCGATGGCGAGCACCTCCGCCTGGCCGCCGGTGAGCACGACGCGCCTGCGCCGAACCCGGCGCACCGGGATGACCGCGGCCCGGTCCACCAGCGCGGCGGGCCACGGCCCCGAGCGCGGATCGCCGCGGCGCGCGCACTCGCGCATGAGCGCCCGTGGCGGCACGTGGCAGACCGGGGCGAGCCAGTGCGCGGGCGCCGGGTGGAATTCGCTCCGCTCGGCGGTGGCGAGCAGGAAGTAGGCGGCGTCGAAGACCGACAGCAACGCCAGGGTTTCCAGCCGGGGTCGGCCCAGCACCGGCGTCGGATCGCCCGCGCCCGCCCTTCGCCAGTCCTCCTCGGTGGCGACTCCCGCCTCCACCACCAGCCGGTCCAGCCCGGTGGTCCAGCGGCATTCCGCGGAGACGATCGCACCCTCGGCCAGGTGGAACTCGCCGTCGCCCGCGCGCAGGACGCCGGTGCTCCCCGCCCTTTCCAGCCGCTGCAGTTCGAGCTCGAGATCAGTGCTCATGCGGGATCGCCGGCCAATTCACCGAGGATATTCTTGAGCCGGAATCGCGCCATTGCCAAGTTTCCGTTTTCCTCGTCGAAGAGGACGTGAACGAATAATCTTCCGTCGAAATCGCCGTTCACGAGATTCAGCAGGTGATATCCGCTGGTGCCGTAGACGATGATCTCGCTGACGTCGTCGCCTTCGGTCGCGAGCGCCGGGCAACCGAGCACCGCGCGCACCACGTCCGTGGTCGCCGCGGCGTCCTCGTGCTCGTCGACGAGGTCATGTCTACCTGCGGCTGCGATCGCCAGACCACTGGCCCCGTCCACCAGTGTCACGCTGCGCGCACCAGGAATGTCCATGATGCGTTGCAGGCAGCCATCGATCCCGATCACCGATCCCCCGGCCTGTTCCTTGCGTAGGTTACGAATTCCAGACGCTACACACCGGCGCGAGTGATCGCACGTCGAACGGCAGATAATCCCGGGCAACCCTGGTTACACGCGATATACCCGTCAGTATTCAGACTTGTCGGTATTAGAAACCTTTCGGTATCCATTTCCCGGCGGCATGAGAGACCTTCCGGTTTTTATTCTCGAAGTACTTCCTATATCGACCTGAGATAGGGACCAAGGACCCTTGCCCCGACCCGCGGGAAGCACTGGGCGGCGCCTCCGTGCGGGGATCATCGGGGCTACCGCTGGGCGACCGACCCGTATGTTTCATCGGCAACCGTGCCGCTACGCCCCCGCGACCGCCGGGCACACCCTGTCGGCCCGGTGCCCTACGGTGAGCCGCGACACCACGGGAGAGGAACATATGGGCGCCTGGGATTTCGGACCCTTCGACAACGATCACGCAGGCGACTGGAGCGCGCGCCTCCACCACGCCGAGCCCGGCGACCGCGAGGCCCTGCTGCGCGGCGCGCTGACCGAGGCGGCGGACACCACCGGCTACCTGGACAACGACGAGGCGACCGCCGCCGTCGCCGCGGCCGCGGTCGTCGCCTCGACGCTCCCCGGCGGCACCCCCGTCACCTCCGCCTACGGGCCCACCTTCCTCACCGAGGGCGGAACGCTCGATATCGGCGAGGGCACACCGGAACTCGCGGTGCGTGCGCTGGAGCGGGTGCTCGGCCCGGACTCCGAGTGGGTGGAGCTGTGGGCCGACGGTGGCGGCGACACGGCGCAGCACCCGGCGTTCGTGAGCGTGCACGAACTGCTGGCGGTGCTGCGCCGCTGACCCGCTACCCGCAGAGCTGCTCCGGTGCGCCGTACTCCGCGCACCGGATGGCGCTGCCGACGTCGACCGGCTGCCACGCGTTCGCGGAGTACTGGAACAGCACCCGGGCCGGCTGCGTCGTACCGCCGTGCGACCCGCTGCGCGCCGACGCCCAGCCGTTCGCGCACCTGGCGTCCTCCAGTTCGATCGGCGTCGCCAACCGGTCCTCGATGTCCGTGCCCTGGAGCGCGGTCACCAGGGTCGCGGTGTCCACCGGGCAGCCGGTGGCCGGCTGGAACGGGTCGGTGACCTCGCTCGGCACCTGCCGATCCGGGGTCACCACCCTGCCGTTCAGGGTGAACGTGATGGTGACCGGGCCGCCCTGCGGGCAGCAGAACGGTTCGTCGCCGACCAGCCAGCGGTACTGCACCTGGACGGCCGTGTCGGTCGAGCCGGTGGCCGAGGCGTAGGAGGTCTCGCGCTGGGTTGCGGTGCCGAGGTAGCCGGCGTTGTCGAAGAACAGGATGTGCGACGGGGAGCTCGCGGAGCCGCCCGCGGTCACCCGGGCCCACAGGAGTTGCGGGCACTGGCCGAGCGGGTTGTCGCTGGCGCCGTCCGGGAGGAAGGGGGCCTCGTTCCCTGCCCTGCCGAGGGTGGCGACGGCTGCTGTCACCGCCGGTGATGCCGGGTCCAGGCACTTCCCATTGCCCGCCGTCGCGGGTTGGGCGGGCGATCCCGGGCCCGGTCCGCCCGGTTGCTGCGTCCCACCCGGTTGCTGCGTCCCACCCGGTTGCTGCGTCCCACCCGGCTGTTGCGTGCCACCGGGCTGTTGCGTGCCACCGGGCTGTTGCGTGCCGCCCGGCTGCTGGGTACCGCCCGGCGCCTGCGTCGCGGTTGTTCCCGGCGGCGCCGACGTTCCCGAATCGCCCTGACATCCGGCCACCGCCGCGACCACCCCGATCGCCATGACCGCCGCCCCGAAGATCTTCCCCATTGCCTCCCCTTCCGGAATCCCGACACCAGCCAAATCGGAATCTTCCGTCCGGTATTACGCCCCCAGTTCCGGGGCTTGCCACGAACGATCAGTTTTCGAGAAGCCACGCACCCTGCCGCACCCCTACCGTTGCCGGTACCGGATCACCACAGGCAGGAGCCACCATGACCGACAAGACCAAGAGCTACGACGGCTTCACCACCGAGGAGCGCGACGCGATGAAGCAGCGCGCGACCGAGCTCAAGTCCCGCAGGCGCGGCAAGGACACCGAGCCGGAGGTCCTCGCCAAGATCGCCGAGATGCCCGACGCCGACCGCGTCATCGCCGAGCGCATCCACGCCCTCGTCAAGACGCACGCCCCCGGCCTCGTCCCCAAGCTCTGGTACGGCATGCCCGCCTACGCCAAGGACGGGAAGGTGCTCTGCTTCTTCCAGGCGGCCGACAAGTTCAAGGCGCGGTACGCGACGTTCGGGTTCGATGCGATCGCGGCGCTGGACGAGGGGTCGATGTGGGCGACGTCGTTCGCCATCACGGAGTTGTCGGAGGTGGATGCGGAGCGGTTGGGGGCGTTGATCGCCAAGGCGGTGAGCTGAGACTCTGTGCTCCGTTTTGTCGAACTCTGCGCAAGATCGAACAATCGGCCTGTTGATTTCAGGGAGGTGCAAACATGACCGACATTCTCATCCGCGACGTTCCCGAGTCCGCGCTCGACGAGATCGACCGCCAGGCACGCACCCTCGGTGTCTCCCGCAGCGAGTTCCTCCGGCGTTGGCTCAGCCGCGACTTCCGCCCGGCAGTCGAGGTCTCGCCCAGCGACCTGACCCGCCTCGGCCGGCTCGCTCGCGACCTCGGCGACCCGGACGTGATGGGTCGAGCATGGGCGTGAACACCCGCCCCTGGCTCGTCGACAAGTCGGCGCTGGTCCGCCTCGGCAATTCCCCAGACGCAGCCGAGGGGCAGAGCGGATCGAACGAGGGCTCCTTCGAATCACCACCGTCACCCTGCTGTAGACCGGATACTCCGCACGCTCCGCCGCCGACCTCATCGACATGCTCGACCTACCGCCCATCGCCGGCATGCCGGTCGAGTACCTGACACCTTCCGCCGAAGCTCGCGCTGTCGCGGTACTTCGAGCACTCGCGGACCACGGTTATCATCGCGCTCCCTCGATCCCCGACCTGCTGATCGCGGCCTGTGCGGAGCAGGCCCGGCTCACCGTTCTACACGCCGACAAAGATTTCGAGCTGATCGCCGAAGTCACCGGCCAGCCGCTGGAACGTCTCGAGATCTGAGCTGTCGCTTCAGCGCCGCAGGACCGACAACTTCTACAAAACCGGCAGCTGTACTCGCCCGTTGCTACACATTGAAGCGGAACTCGACCACGTCGCCGTCGGACATGACGTAGTCCTTGCCCTCCATCCGGACCTTCCCCGCCGCCTTCGCCGCGGCCATCGACCCAGCCGCCACCAGATCGTCGAAAGCAACGATCTCCGCCTTGATGAAGCCGCGCTCGAAATCGGTGTGGATGACCCCGGCGGCCTTGGGAGCGGTGTCCCCCTGGTGGATGGTCCAGGCGCGGGCCTCCTTGGGCCCGGCGGTGAGGTAGGTCTGCAGGCCGAGGGTGTGGAAGCCGGCGCGGGCGAGGCCGTGCAGGCCGGGTTCGGTCTGGCCGATGGATTCGAGCAGTTCCAGGGCGGACTCGTCGTCGAGTTCGAGGAGCTCGGCTTCGACCTTGGCGTCGAGGAACACCGCGTCGGCGGGGGCGACGGAGGCGCGGAGTTCGGCGACGCGGGCTTCGTCGGTGAGCACCGACTCGTCGGCGTTGAAGACGTACAGGAACGGCTTCACCGTGAGCAGGCTCAGCTCACGCAACAGCTCGGTATCCACCTCGGCGGCGGCGGCGAACAAGGTGCGGCCGGAGTCGAGGATCTCCTGTGCCTGCTTGGCGGCGTCGGCGGCGGGTTTGCGGTCCTTCTTGACCCGGGCTTCCTTCTCCAGGCGGACGACCGCCTTCTCCAGGGTCTGCAGGTCGGCGAGGATGAGTTCGGTCTCGATGACCTCGATGTCGGCGGAGGGGTCGACACGGCCGTCGACGTGGATGACGTCGTCGTCGGCGAAGACCCGGACGACCTGGCAGATGGCGTCGGCTTCACGGATGTTGGCGAGGAATTTGTTGCCGAGGCCCGCGCCTTCGGAGGCGCCCTTGACGATGCCCGCGATGTCGACGAAGGAGACCACGGCGGGGACGATGCGCTCGGAGGCGAAGATCTCGGCGAGTTCGTCGAGCCTGGGGTCCGGGAGGGGGACCACGCCGACGTTGGGCTCGATCGTCGCGAAGGGGTAGTTCGCGGCGAGCACGTCGTTCTTGGTCAGGGCGTTGAACAGCGTCGATTTTCCGACGTTGGGCAGCCCGACGATTCCGAGGGTGAGACTCACGAGGAGCAGAGTCTACGCGGCGTAGCCTGGGAGCCATGCAGCCCACCTCCGAGGTGGTGACGGCCCGGCCCGCGCAGGCGCTCGCCGGGTTCGTCGACCACTACCTCGGCTATCGGCAGACCGGGTACGCGCCCGGGCTGCATCGCGGGCTGCCGTCGCGGCATCTCACCTTCATCGTGGCCATCGGGCCGCGGATCGAGGTGGTCGCGCAGGCCGATCCGGGGCAGCGGCCGGACGCCTACGGCTGCGTGCTCGGCGGGTTGCAGGCCGGGCCGGCCACCATCCGGCACGACGGCAATCAGGAGGGCGTCGCCATCGCGCTGACGCCGCTCGGCTGCCGCACGCTCTTCGGGGTGCCCGCCGGGGAGTTGTGGAGCCTCTCGCTGGAGCTGGCCGACGTCGCGGGGCCGCTGGGTGAGCGGCTCTGGACCGAGTTGCAGACAGTGCCGGACTGGCCGGGGCGGTTCGCGGCGGTCGATCGGGTTCTCACCGACCTGGCCGATCACGAGCGGCAGGTCACGCCGGAGCTGGCCTGGGCGTGGCGCACGGTGGTGCGCAGCGGCCCGGCGATCGGGGCGCTGGCCGGGGAGATCGGCTGGAGCAGGCAGCATCTGACCAGGCGGTTCACCGGGGAGTTCGGGCTGGGGCCGAAACTGGCCGGGCGGATCGCCCGGTTCGAGCGGGCGCGGCGGATGATCGAGCGGGTGCCGTCGCACATCTCGCTGGCGCAGGTCGCGGCGGCCTGCGGGTACTACGACCAGGCGCACCTGAACCGGGACTTCGCGGAGCTGGCCGGGTGCGCGCCGACGCTGTGGCGCACCGAGGAGATTCCATCCGTCCAAGACGGGACCACCCACCTGGCGTGAAGGTGGAGCCATGAGTGAAAACACTGTCGGCCTCTGGCCCTGCCTCTCCTTCCGCGACGCGGAGAAGACCGTCGATTTCCTGGTGCGCGCCTTCGGATTCCGGAAGGTCGCCGAGTACACGAGGGAGAACGATCCCTCGATCGTCGAGCACGGCGAACTCCGCTGGCCCGCGGGCGGCGGCATCATGTACGGCACCGCGAACAAGTCCGAGGATCCGTTCTGCTCCCGCGCCACCGGCAACGACAACATCTACCTGGTGACCGACGAGCCGGACGCGCTGTTCGAGCGCGCCACCGCGGCAGGCGCCGAGCTGGTGCGCGGGCTGCGCGACGAGGACTACGGCTCGCGCGGGTTCAGCGTCCGCGATCCCGAGGGGAATCTCTGGAGTTTCGGAACCTACCGCGGGGAATGACGCGCGGAGGAACAATATGGAACAAGGCCGGGCCGGTGCTCTCCGATCGGATACGTTGACTGCTGTTTCGGCAACGGGGCTGGGCGTCGACGGGAGAGTGAGCAGATGGCGACGATCGAATATCTGCGGACGGATCCGGATCTGCCACCGGTCGGCGTGGTGGACAGACGTCCGATCACGCCGGTCAAGAAGGGGATATTCGGCGCCATCGCGGTGCTCGGCGCCGTCGCCTGGGCGATTCTCGCGGTGGTCCGCGGCGAATCGGTGAACGCGGTGTGGATCGTGATCGCGGCGGTCTGCACCTACGTCATCGCGTACCGATTCTACTCGACGCTGATCCAGCGCAAGATCACCAAGCCGCGCGACGACCTCGCCACCCCGGCCGAGATCCTGGACAACGGCAAGGATTTCGTGCCGATGGACCGGCGGGTGCTGTACGGGCACCACTTCGCCGCCATCGCGGGGGCCGGGCCGCTGGTCGGCCCGGTGCTCGCGGCGCAGATGGGGTACCTGCCCGGCACGATCTGGATCGTGGTCGGCGTGGTGCTGGCCGGCGCGGTGCAGGACTACCTGGTGCTGTGGATCTCGCTGAAGCGCCGCGGGCGTTCGCTGGGGCAGATGGCCCGCGACGAGCTGGGGCTGGTCGGCGGGGTCGCCGCCATCGTCGGCGTGCTGGTGATCATGATGATCCTGCTCGCGGTGCTCGCGCTGGTGGTGGTGAACGCGCTGGCGGAGAGCCCGTGGGGGATCTTCTCCATCGGCATGACCATCCCGATCGCGCTCTTCATGGGGGTCTACCTGCGCTACCTGCGGCCGGGGAAGGTCGGCGAGGTCTCGATCATCGGCTTCGTGCTGCTCATCCTGGCCATCGTCTCGGGCGGCTGGGTCGCCGAGACCAGCTGGGGCGCGGACTGGTTCACGCTCGCCCCGGTGACGATCGCCTGGCTGCTGATCGGCTACGGCTTCGTTGCCTCGGTGCTGCCGGTGTGGCTGCTGCTCGCCCCGCGCGACTACCTCTCCACCTTCATGAAGATCGGCACCATCGCGCTGCTGGCGATCGGCATCCTGGTGACGCTGCCGGTGCTGAAGGCGCCCGCGATCTCGGAGTTCGCGATCAGCGGCACCGGCCCCGCCTTCGCGGGCAGCCTCTTCCCGTTCCTGTTCATCACCATCGCCTGCGGCGCGCTCTCCGGATTCCACGCGCTGATCGCCTCCGGCACGACCCCGAAGCTGCTGGAGAAGGAGTCGCACGCCCGGATGATCGGGTACGGCGGCATGCTCATGGAGTCGTTCGTCGCGGTGATGGCGCTCATCACCGCCTGCATCATCGACCAGCACCTCTACTTCGCGATGAACGCGCCGGCCGGGCTCACCGGCGGCACCCCGGAGACGGCAGCCGCCTACACCAATTCGCTCGGCCTCTCCGGGCCGCCGACCACGCCGGAGGCGCTCGGCCAGGCGGCGGCCGACGTCGGCGAGGAGAGCATCATCTCGCGCACCGGCGGCGCGCCGACGCTGGCGATCGGCATCTCCGAGGTGTTCTCCCAGTTCCTCGGCGGCGCGGGCATGAAGTCGTTCTGGTACCACTTCGCGATCATGTTCGAGGCGCTCTTCATCCTCACCACGATCGACGCGGGCACCAGGGTGGCGCGGTTCATGCTCTCCGATTCGCTGGGCAACTTCGGCGGGCCCGCGCGCAAGTTCAAGGATCCGTCCTGGCGGATCGGGGCCTGGTTCTGCTCGGCGGCGGTGGTGCTGGCCTGGGGCTCGATCCTGCTCATGGGCGTCACCGACCCGCTCGGCGGCATCAACGCGCTCTTCCCGCTCTTCGGCATCGCGAACCAGCTGCTCGCAGCGATCGCGCTCACCGTCGTGCTCACCATCCTGATCAAGAAGGGCATGGTGAAGTGGGCCTGGATCGCGGCGGTGCCGCTGGTCTGGGACCTGGTGGTGACGATGACGGCGTCCTGGCAGAAGATCTTCTCCGCCGATCCCAAGCTCGGCTACTGGAAGCAGCACAGCATCTGCCAGCAGGCGCAAGAGGCGGGCACGCTGTGTCTGACCGCCAAGACGCCGGAGAGCGTGGACGCCGTCGTGCGCAACACCTTCATCCAGGGCACGCTCTCGATCATCTTCGCGGTGCTGGTGATCATCGTGGCGGTGGTCGGTGCGCTGGTCTGCGTGCGGGCGCTGCGCTCCGGCGGCGCGGAGACCACCGAGTCGCCGGAGGAGCCGTCGAAGCTCTTCGCGCCGAGCGGGTTCTTCCCGACGGCGGAGGAGAAGGAGGTGCAGCGGCAGTGGGACGAGCTGGCGGAGAAGCCGACGCGGACGCCGGAGCCGGCGAGCTGACCGGGCGGGACGGCCGGACCGCGCTCCCGGCCGTCCTGCGCCGGGCGCTCGCCGGGGTGCTCTGGTGGTTCGACGGCGTGCTCGGGGGGCAGGACTACCAGCGCTACGTCGCGCACCTGCGGCGCGCGCACCCGGAGCGGCCGGTGCCGTCGGAGCGGGACTACTGGCGGGAGCGGCACGCCGAGGCGGAGCGGAATCCCGGGGCGCGCTGCTGCTGAGCGCAGGCCGACCCGCGGCCGGATCCGCCGTCGGCGCCGAGTGGCCGCGTGCGGGCTCGACCGCGCTGCGGCGGCGGGTGGCCCGCGTGGCGGTGAAACGCACGCCGCACGGTCGTGTCCGATTCCCGCTGGCCCGCGGTGGACGGCGCTGCCAGAGTGGAGGGCGTGAACGACACGGCTCTCGACTTCGAACGCTGCTACCGGGCGGTCTCCACCCGGGACGCCCGCTTCGACGGGCAGTTCTTCACCGCGGTGCGGACCACCGGCATCTACTGCAGGCCGTCGTGCCCGGCGATCACCCCGAAGCGGGCCAATGTCTCTTTCCTGCCGACGGCAGCGGCCGCCCAGCAGGCCGGCTACCGGGCGTGCAGGCGCTGCCTGCCGGACGCCGCTCCCGGCTCGCCGCACTGGAACACCAGGGCCGATCTGGCCGCGCGGGCGATGCGGCTGATCGGGGACGGCGTGCTGGAGCGCGGCGGGGTCCAGGGGCTGGCGGCCGGGCTCGGCTACTCGCCGCGGCAGCTGACCCGGGTGCTCACCGCCGAGCTGGGCGCGGGTCCGCTGGCGCTGGCCAGGGCGCATCGCGCGCACACCGCGCGGCTGCTGATCCAGACCACGGCCATGCCGATCTCGGACGTGGCCTTCGCGGCCGGGTTCGCCAGCATCCGGCAGTTCAACGACACGGTGCGCGAGGTCTTCGGGGTGAGCCCGACGGTGCTGCGCACCGAGGCGCGCCGCCGCGGTGCCGAGCCGGACACCGCCGCCGGAACGCTGACCCTGCGGCTGCCCTTCCGGCCACCGCTGGACCGGGCCTGGCTCGGCTGGTTCCTCGCCGCGCACACCGTGCCCGGGCTGGAGGGCTGGGCGGACGGCGTCTACACCAGGGCACTGCGCACCCCGCACGGGCACGCGCTGGTCCGGCTGACGCTGCTCGACGACCACGTGCGGGCCGAGCTCGCGCTGCGCGACATGCGCGACCTGGCGCCCACCGTGGCCCGGGTGCGGCACCTGCTCGATCTCGACGCCGACCCGGTCGGCATCGACGAGGCGCTCACCGCGGTGCGGCCCGGGCTCACCCCCGGCATCCGGGTGCCGGGGAGCGCGGACGGCGCGGAGTTGCTGCTGCGCACCATGATCGGGCAGCAGATCTCGGTCCCCGCCGCGGCCACGCACACCGCGCGGCTGGTGGCGGCGCTCGGCGAACGGGTCGAGGGGGCGGTGCTCTTCCCGGAGCCCGCGGTGGTCGCGGAGCGCGGGGCCGAGGTGCTCACCGGGCCCGGGCGGCGGGTGGCGGCGGTGCTCGGTGCGGCGCAGGCGGTGGCGAGCGGGGCACTCGTGCTGCACGCCGGACGGACCGCCGCCGAGCTGCGGCGCGACCTGCTCGCGCTGCCCGGTGTCGGGCCGTGGACCGCCGACTACGTCACCATGCGGCTGCTCGCCGATCCGGACATCCTGCTCGGCACCGACCTGATCGTGCGGCGCGGCGCGGAGCTGCTCGGCATCGACCTGGCCGAGACGGCGGCGTGGTCGCCCTGGCGGTCGTACCTCTCCATGCATCTGTGGCGGGTGGCGCTCGGCGCTCGGGTGCCCGCCCTCTCCGACTCGAAAGTGCAGGTTCAGTGATGATTTCGACTGCCGACTACGCCGTGCTCCCGACGCCGATCGGGCCGTTCACCGCGCTCGTCGACGCGGACGGGGCGGTGCTCGCCAGTGGGTGGACCGGTGATGCGGAGGGGTTGCGCGGGCTGATCCACCCCGCGCTGCGGCCCGATGCGCTGCGCGAACGGGATTCGCTCGGCGCGGTGAGCGAGGCGATCGTCGCGTTTCACGACGGGGAGGTGGGGGTGATCGATGCGGTGCCGGTGCGGCAGCGGTCGGGGCCGTTCCTGCTGCACGCGTGGGACGTGCTGCGGAAGGTGCCCGCCGGGGAGCCGATCACGTACACCGAGTTCGCCGGGGTGGCAGGGCGTCCGGCGGCGACTCGCGCGGCCGCCAATGCCTGTGCGCGGAACGCGGCGGCGCTGTTCGTGCCGTGCCACCGGATTCTGCGGATCGGCGGGGCGCTCGGCGGTTTCCGATGGGGGCTGGAGGCCAAGCGGTGGTTGCTCGCGCACGAGGCGCGGGCGGTGACCGGTGGCGCCGCGGGCGAGCTGGCCGGAGCGGTACGGCGATAGCCGGTTGCCTCGCGCGCGGGCCCCGGCTCCGGCTCCTCCGCGCCGGGCGGAGTCGCTCGCGGCGCGCGGCTGTCGATGATTGAATGGCGCTCCGCTGCGGGCCGCCAGTCAGGCGACGGTGGCCCGCAGCGAAGAGCCCTCACGGCCGCGGACGACGTGCAGGCGGCTGGGGATGCGCTGGCGCATCTCGTCGACGTGGCTGACGATGCCGACCACCCGCCCGCCCGCGCGCAGTTCGTCGAGGACGCCCATGACGGCGTCGAGCGTGTCGGCGTCGAGGCCGCCGAAGCCCTCGTCGATGAAGAGGGTGTCCAGCACGATGCCGCCGGATTCGGCGGCGACGGTGTCGGCGAGGCCGAGCGCGAGGGCGAGCGAGGCCATGAAGGTCTCGCCGCCAGAGAGCGTCTTGGCGGGGCGGACGCGGCCGGTGTAGTCGTCGCGGATGTCGAGGCCGAGACCGCCGCGGCGGCCGCGCGGGCCTGCCCGGTCGGAGTGCACGAATTCGTAGCGGCCGCCGGACATGCGGCGCAGCCGTTCGGAGGCGGCGACGGCCACCTCCTCGAGGCGGGCCGCGAGCACGTAGGAGCGCAGCGACATCCTGCGGTTGTTCTCGCCGCGGCCCGCGACCACCTCGGCCAGGCCCGCGAGCTCTTCGAACTGGGCCTGCACCGGGGCCACCAGGTCGACGGCGGCCCACAGCTGGCTGCCCAGCTCCTCCAGCTGGACGACGCGGCGCTGCGCCTCGGCCTGCTCGGCGATGGCGCGGTCGCGCTGCTCCTGTGCCTCGGTGAGGTGGGCGCGGAGGGTCTCCAGGTCGGCCGGTTCGGTGTCGGTGGCGGCGCCGACGTCGGGCTCGGCCAGGACGGTTTCGGCGCGGTCGCGCAGGCGGTCGGCGGCGGCGAGTTCGGCTTCGGTGTCGGACTGCCAGCGGGGGTCTCGTGCGGCCGGGGTGACCAGTTCGGAGATCGTGGTCAGGCGGGTGATGGCCGCGGTGAGGGGGGCCTCGGCCGCGGCGGCGGCATCGGCCTGCGCCTCGCCGGCGGTGAGGGAAACGAGGTCGGCGGGAGCGGCCGGGTCGGTATGGGCGGTCGAATCGGCGGGTCCTGCCTCCGCGGGTGCCGGAATCGCGAAGAGCGCTGCGGGAGCGTCCGGCAGATCGAACAGGGTCCCGAGTTCCGCGTCGGTGTCTGCGGACCCGCCGGGCGCGGGGTCGAGAAACCCCTCCGCCCTGGCGAGCCCGTCCACCCGGTCCGCCACCGACTCGACCCGCTCGACGGCGCTGCTCACCTGATCGCGCGCGCCGCGCAACCCCTCGGCGGCGCGCACCAGGGCGCGCAGCCGGTCGCGGCGGCGGTCGAGGGAGGTGTCGGCGCCCGCGGCGGTGCGCAGCCGGTCGGTGAGCTCGGCCAGGCGCTGCTCGCCCGCGGTGATGGCGGAGCGAAGCGTGCCGCGCTCGGTCTCGTACTCGCGCAGCTGGTCCTGCATCCCGGCCGATTCGGTGCGCAGCCGCTCCACCTCGGCGGCGGTGCGCTCGCGGGAGTCGGCGAGTTCGCGGGCGTCCTCGACGCGCAGGGTGGCCTCGCGCAGATTCGCGGCGAGCTCGACCCGGTCGGCGTCGCCGCCGCGCGCCGCCAGCGCCTCGGCCTCCCGCTCCAGCTCGGTGACGAGCGCCAGCGCGGTGTCCCGAGCCCGCTCGGCGGCCTGCTCGGCTTTGCGGGCGCGCGCCTCGGCGGCCTCGGAGACGGCCTCGGCCGCCGCGGCGGCGGGCTTCGGGTGCTCGGCGGAGCCGCAGACGGCGCAGGGCTGCCCGGCGGCGAGCGCGGCGGCGAGCTCGCCCGCCATTCCGGCCAGGCGGCGCTCGCGCAGGTCGAGCACCTGTTCGCGGGCGTCGGTGTGCGCGGCCCGCACGGTCTCGAAATCCACCCGCGCGATATCGAGCTCGCGCCTGCACTCGGCGAGCCGGACCGCCGCGGTGGCCGCCGCACCCAACCGCTCGATCTCGGAGGTCAGCGCGGGCAGCGCGGCGACCGCGGTCTCGGACTCGCGGAGCCGGGCCTCGGCATCCGCGAGCCGGGCGGGGAGGGCATCCCTGCGGCCGGCGAGCTCGTCCAGCTCGCGGCCGAGCCGGGTCTCCCGGCCGCGCAGCTCGGTGAGCTCGGCGCCGAGCCGCTGCGCGGTGGCGGCGTCGGCGGCGACCTCGTCCAGCGCGCCGATCCGGCCGCTCCAGACCCGAACCGCCGCATCGAGATCCGCGGCGGCGGTGACCACCCCGTCGGTGACCGGCAGCTCCCCGACCCCGGCGATATCGGCGGCCGCCGGTTCGGTGAGCGCCGAACCGAGCCGCGCGGCCGCGGCCGCGCGGGCCTCCAGCCTGGCCCCGGCCTCGCGGACGGCGGAGCGGGCCTCGGCGAGCGCGGTCGTCACCGGGGCGGCCCGGCGGGCGGCGTCGAGCTCGGCGCGCAGCGCGGCCCTGCGCTCGGCGTCGGCGGCGTGCGCGTCCAGCTGGGTGCGGGCGGTGGCGGCGCGGGCGCGCAGCTCGGCGGCGCGGCGTTCGGCGTCGAGCGCCTGCCTGGCGGTGTCGTATCCGGTGCGGCAGGCGCGCACCCCGGCGTCGGCCGCGGTGAGGGCGGCGCGGGCGGCGGCAAGCAGCTCCTGCGACCAGCCGACCGCCTCGGACGGCGCGACCGCCGTTGTCACCGGCTCCCCCGCCGCCACCCCGACCTGCGCGACCAGCCGGTCGATGTTCTGGTGCCTGGTCTCCAGCTCGCCCGCCGCTACCCGGCGCCGCTCGGCCAGCCACTGCTCGGCGGCACCGAACCGCTCGGTGTCGAAGAGCTTCTCCAGCAACTTCTCCCGGTCCTCGTTCTCCGCGCGCAGGAAGCGGGCGAAATCGCCCTGCGGCAGCAGCACCACCTGGAAGAACTGGTCGGCGCTCATGCCGAGCAGGCGCAGGATCTCGTCGCCGATCTCCTGGATCCGGGAGAGGTTGGTTCCCCTGCCGTCCAGCCAGGTCAGCGTGGCCTTCGGCTGCTCCTTGGTGGTGCCGTCGCCGCGGCGCTTGGGCCGCTCGAACTCCGGCGTGCGGCCGATCCGGACCCGGCGGCCGCCGAGCGTGGCCTCCAGCGACACGCTGGGCGGGATGTGCACCGGGGCGTGGTCGGAGTGCAGCCGCTTGCTCTCCGCGCGGGCGCCGGGCACCCGGCCGTAGAGCGCGAACGCGATGGCGTCGAGCACGGTGGTCTTGCCCGCGCCGGTCTGGCCGTGCAGCAGGAAGAGGCCGTCCGCGCCGAGCGCGTCGAAATCGATCACGGTCTTCCCCGCGAACGGGCCGAAGGCGGTCAGCTCCAGCCGGTGCAGCCTCATGCGGAGAGCTCGCCCGGCTCCGGGGCGGCCGCCGCCGGGGCGTCCCGCTCGGTCACCGCGGCGGCCAGCGCCCGCTCCAACAGCCGGACCTCGCCCGCGGACGGCTCGTCGCGCACATCGCCGACGAAGCTCGTGGCGATCTCGATATCCCGCCTGCCGTGCACCCGCTCACGGTAGCGCAGCTCCGGATTGCCCTCCGGCCGAACCCATTCCACGTGTACCGCGTGCGGGAAGCGCTCCCTGAGCCTGCGCAGCGGCTCCACCGGGCGGGTGTGGTCGGTGAGCGTCGCGGAGATGTAGTCGTCGACCGCGGCGTCCAGCGCCGGATCCTCCAGCAGCCCGTCCAGGGTGCCGGAGAGCGCGCGCAGGCCGCGGACCACGGGCAGCTCGCGCCCGCGCACCTCGCGCAGCCCGCTCGCGTCCAGGTCGACCAGCCAGACGGCCTTGCGGTGCGAGCGCTCGCCGAAGGAGTACGGCAGCGGGGAGCCGGAGTAGCGCACCGACTCGGTGAGCGTCTGCGGCGAGTGCAGGTGCCCGAGCGCCACGTAGTCGATGCCGGCGAAGGCGGCGGCGGGCACCGTCTCCACCCCGCCGACGGCGATCGAGCGCTCGGAGCCGGTCGCCTCGCCACCGGTCACGAAGGCGTGCGCCAGCACCACCGAGCGCGGGGTGCCGCGGGCGACCAGATCTGCCCTGATCCTGGCCATGGCGGCGGCCAGCACCTCGGCGTGCGAACGGGCCTGCGGCACGTCGAGTTCGGCGCGGGTGATCTCCGGCTCCAGATAGGGGATGCCGTAGCAGGCGACGGTGCCGTGCTCGTCCTCGAGCAGGATCGGCCGGTCGCAGGCGGCAACGGTGGTGCAGAGGTGCAGCCCGCCCGCGGCGGCGAAACCGGCGCCCGCGCCGAGCCGGGCCGGGGAGTCGTGATTGCCCGAGGTCGCCACGATGCGGGCGCCCGCTTCCCGGATCGCCTCGAAACCGCGGTTGCAGACGGCGATGGCGTCGGCGCTGGGGATGGCGCGGTCGTAGACGTCGCCGGCGAGCAGCACGACGTCGACCGACTCGGCCGCGACCAGCTCGGCGACGGCGGTGAGCGAACGAGCCTGATCGGCAAGCAGATCGACGCCGTGGAAGGTGCGCCCGATGTGCCAATCGGAGGTGTGCAGCAGCCGCATGCCGCGAAACCTAGGCCAACCCACCGACACAGTTCAAACATCCACGCGGTGACCGGGGCGTCCGCGGTAACCGACCCGCCGTTCCGTCCCACCGGCCGACGGCGGGTTAGTGTGCATTCCGTGGCTGCTTCCCAACGTGTGCGACCCCGCGTGCCCGCATCGCAGCGCTCGGCCCTGCCCGCGGTCCGTGGCGTCTCGGCACCGGTGGCGGTACTGATCGCGGTTGCCTGCACGATCGCGGGGTTTCTGGTCGATGCCGCCGGTGGTGGCAGCGAACTGACCCTGGTCTTCTCCGGGGCGTACGTGCTCGGCTGCCTGCTCGCGGTGCTCGCGGTGCGGTACCGGGGGCTCTTCACGACGATGGTGCTGCCGCCGCTGTTGCTCTTCGCCTCGGTGCCGCTGGCGTACCAGTTCCTCACCGCGGGCGGCTCGACCTCGATCAAGGACATTCTGCTCAACCTGGCGATTCCGCTGGTCAACCGGTTCCCGGCGATGCTGCTCGCAACGGTGCTCGCGCTCGCCGTCGGCGGACTCCGGATCTGGCTGCGGCGGCGCGAGGCGGCGAGTGAGCGGGCGGGCGAGGCGCGGCGGGGTACCAGCTGGGGGCGCGGGTCCTCGCTGCGCGATACCGGGGAGCGCGGGCGGCGGTCGCGGAGCGAGCCGGAGGACGACGTCAGCGAGATGAAGACCGAGTTGCTGCCCGGGCCGTCCCGGCGACCGGCCGTGCCGCCCGCCGAAGCGGCGCCGCCGCGGAAACCCCGTGGCTCCGGCCGTGGGCGCGCCGCCACACGGGACCGCGAGGACGAGCCCCAGCGCCGCCGCGAGGGCGCGGCGCCGGGGCGGCCGACGGTGCGCTACCGCGACCGCGACGACGACCGGCGCAAGCCCAAGCGCTAGCGGCGGGCGGGGCGCAGCTCGCGGGGCAGGGCGAAGACCAGCGTCTCGTTCGCGGTGGTGACCGGCTGGACGTCGGCGAAGCCGTGCTCGGCGAGCAGCTCGATCACCCCGTCGACCAGGATCTCCGGCACCGACGCGCCGGAGGTGATGCCGACCGTGCGGACCCCGTCCAGCCAGGCCGTGTCCACCTCGCGGGCGTAGTCGACCAGGTAGGCGGCCCGGGCGCCCGCGTTCAGCGCGACCTCGACCAGCCGGACCGAGTTGGACGAGTTGCGCGAGCCGACCACGATCACCAGGTCACACTCCGGCGCCATCGCCTTGACCGCGGTCTGCCGGTTGGAGGTGGCGTAGCAGATGTCGTCGCTCGGCGGATCCTGCAGCAGCGGGAACTTCTCGCGCAGCAGCCGGACCGTCTCCATGGTCTCGTCGACGCTGAGCGTGGTCTGCGAGAGCCAGATGACCTTGTTCTCGTCGCGCACGGTCACGCCGTCGACCCCGCCGGGGCCGTCGACGAGCTGGACGTGGTCGGGCGCCTCACCGGCGGTGCCCTCCACCTCCTCGTGCCCTTCGTGGCCGATCAGCAGGATGTCGAAGTCGTCACGGGCGAAGCGCTTGGCCTCCTGGTGCACCTTGGTGACCAGCGGGCAGGTGGCGTCGATGGTGCGCAGGCTGCGTTCGGCCGCCGAGGCGTGCACCGCGGGCGAGACGCCGTGCGCGGAGAAGACCAGCAGGGCGCCCGCAGGCACCTCGTCGGTCTCGTCGACGAAGATCACGCCGCGTTCCCGCAGCGTCTCCACGACGTGCCGGTTGTGCACGATCTCCTTGCGGACGTAGATCGGCGCACCGTGCTTCTCCAGCGCCTTCTCCACGGTCTCGACGGCGCGGTCGACGCCTGCGCAGTAACCGCGCGGTTCGGCCAGCAGCACCCGCTTCGCATCGGCCGCACCGGAGGAACCGGCGGAGCGCGCGATTCCGACGTTCAGGGAAATAGCCGAGGACATGTCCCACAGAATACGGACTCGGGCCGGGTGCCGCCCGCAGCGGTCGCGCACGGAAGAATCACACGCCGTGACACTCGTCCTTTGCATCACACATCGTTTCGGGCAGGCTGGGACCATGTTCCGACCACCGTTCCTGGCCAGGGTCGCGGCCGGCGCCGCCGTGTACGCCCTCGAAGAGAGCCGCAGGTTGCCGAGCGCGGCAATTCATTTCCCGATCACGGCGGTGAGCCAGCTGCTGCAGACGTCGATGCACGTGCAGCAGTTCGTCACCAGTTTGGCGCTGAAGGGCGACGCGGTCTTCGAGCGCCTCGGCGGCAATCCGGTGGAACAACCGGAATGGGCGACCTTCGACGAGGACGTCGACGAATACCGGGACGATTTCGCCCCCGGCGGCATCGCCGACCCCAAGGTCAGCCGTTTCGACCGCTACACCGGCGACGACATCGGCAGTGGCAACGGCCATCTCGCGACCGCGCCGAGCTACAGCGCGCCGGAGATAGCGGCCGAGCCGGTCCCGGACGACGCCATCGCCTCGGTGACCGATATCACCCCGGAGCACCCGCTGGAGACCGGCTCCGCACCGCAGCCGCTCGCCGAGCCGGAGCCGAGCGCGCCCGAGCCGAGCGGCCCGGAGCTGCCCGAGGTCGCCGCCAAGTACGACTACCCCGGCATGACGCTGGCCCAGCTGCGTGCCCGGCTGCGCATGCTCTCGGTGGACGACCTCTCCGCGCTGCTCGCCTACGAGGAGCAGACCCTGGCCCGCGCGCCCTTCCTCACCATGCTCACCAACCGGATCGCCACCGTGCGGGCGCAGTGACCTCCGGCCCCGCGAACTCCGCGGAGCAGCCGTGGCCGGTGCGCACCGTCTCGATGAAGGTCGCGCAGTGGATCGACAAGCTGGGCAGCGTCTGGGTCGAGGGGCAGATCACCCAGATCTCGCTGCGGCCGGGGACGCGGACCGCGTTCCTCGTCCTGCGCGACCCGTCGGCGGACATGTCGCTCGCGGTGACCTGCGATCCGGAGCTGGTGCGCTCGGCGCCGGTGCCGCTGCGCGAGGGCACGCGGGTCGTCGTCTTCGGGAAGCTGCAGTTCTATCCGGCGCGCGGCAGTCTCTCGCTGCGGGTGCTCGAGATCCGCGCGGTCGGGGTCGGCGAACTGCTGGCCCGGATCGAGCGGCTGCGCGCGCTGCTGGACGCGGAGGGGCTCTTCGACCCGCGGCTCAAGCGCCCGCTGCCCTTCCTGCCCGGCACCGTCGGGCTGATCACCGGGCGCGGCGGCGCGGCCGAGCACGACGTGCTGACCGTCGCCAGGAACCGCTGGCCCGCGGTGCGGTTCGAGATCCGCAACACCGCGGTGCAGGGCGCGGCGGCGGTGCCGCAGATCCTGAAGGCGCTGGCCGAGCTGGACGCCGACCCCGCGGTCGAGGTGATCGTGCTCGCGCGCGGCGGCGGCAGCGTCGAGGACCTGCTCCCCTTCTCCGACGAGGCGCTGTGCCGTGCCATCGTCGCGGCGACCACGCCGGTGGTCAGCGCGATCGGGCACGAACCGGACAGCCCGCTCAGCGACTACGTCGCCGACCTGCGCGCCGCCACCCCGACCGATGCCGCCAAGCGGATCGTGCCGGACGCCGCCGCCGAGCTCGCCGGGGTGCGTGAGCTGCGCGAGCGCGCCGCCGGGGCGCTGCGCGGCTGGGTGCACCGCGAGGAGCGAGCGCTGGCGCAGCTGCGCTCGCGGCCGGTGCTCGCCGACCCGCTGCGCGAGATCGAGCGGCGCGCAGACGAGATCGAGCGGCTGCGCGGCGCCACGCGGCGCTGCGCCGAGCACCGGGTGAGCGGAGAGCGGACGACGCTGCGGCACCTGCGGGAGAAGCTGGTCGCGGTGGGTCCGGCCGCCACCATGGCGCGCGGCTACGCTGTCGTGCAGCGCGTCAACGGCCGGGAGCGGCACGTGGTGCGCACCGTCGACGAAGCGCAGGCGGGCAGCCAGCTGCGCATCCGGGTGGCGGACGGCGCGATCAGCGCGGCCGCGCTGGGAACCGAGCGGACAGGAGGGGCGTGAGCGTGCCGGACAAAGATGCCGGGGAGAACGTCGATGACGTTGCCGCATTCGGCTACGAGCGGGCCCGCGACGAGCTCGCCACCGTGGTGCGGATGCTCGAGCAGGGCGGGCTCGACCTGGACGAATCGCTCACGCTCTGGGAGCGCGGAGAAGCCCTGGCCAACCGCTGCGAGGAGCACCTCGCCGGTGCCCGCGAACGCGTCGAGAACGCGCTCGCGCGCGCCGACCTGGAGCACGGGGAGTGAACGGCCTCAGCGGGACGGCGGCTGTAGCGGCCGCGCCGCGGTGGTGGCGCCGGCGAGGGTGCGGAAGGCGGCCTCGTTGCCCGCGCCGGTGACGAGCACCCGGACCGCGCCGAGGTCGGCGACCCAGGCGTTCTCCTCGGTCGGCTCGCTGTAGACCACCCACTTCACGCCGTCGACGTCGACCGTTCCGGTCGGGTAGCGGGAGCCGAGCACGAACCGGGCCAGCTGCTCCTCGGTCGCGCTGCTCTGCGAGAGCCGCACGTAGGTGCCATCCCCGGTGATGTATCCGACGGTGCTGACCGGCCCGCCGCCCGCGGCGGTGATGGTCTCTCTGCTGCCGGAGTTCGGGGTCCAGTCGGCCGGGAGCTCGGGGTTACGGATGGGGAAGGGCAGGGTGCGGGCGTCCGAACCGAGCGCGGCGTCGACGTCGAAATGCGGGATCCGCCCCTGGGTGGGGCCGGTGGCGGAGAAGCTGCACTGGCTGGCCAGCCCGGCGAAGACCACGGCGATCAGCACCAGCGGGATCAGCGAGAAGAACAGATCCCTGTAGTCGTGCAGGATGCGTGGCTTCTGGTTCGGCACACCTCCAGTATCCCCACCTGCGGCGCAGCCCGCGCACAGGGGTGTACGGGCGTACCGGTCGTAGTGAGACAATCGCGGTGGATTTCCCGAACCAAGGAGGCACCCCGCGATGACGGCAACTTCGCCCGCACCGAGCCGCCGTGAGGCACCCGACCGCAACCTCGCGCTGGAGCTGGTCCGCGTCACCGAGGCCGGTGCCATGGCCGCCGGCCGCTGGGTCGGCCGCGGGGACAAGGAGGGCGGTGACGGCGCGGCCGTCGACGCGATGCGCCAGCTGGTCAGCTCGGTATCGATGCGCGGCATCGTGGTGATCGGCGAGGGCGAGAAGGACGAGGCGCCCATGCTCTACAACGGCGAGGCGGTCGGCGACGGCACCGGGCCGGACGTGGACTTCGCGGTCGACCCGATCGACGGAACCACGCTGATGTCGAAGGGCTCCCCCGGCGCCATCTCGGTGCTCGCGGTGGCCGAGCGCGGCGCCATGTTCGATCCGTCCGCGGTGTTCTACATGCACAAGATCGCGGTCGGGCCGGAGGCAGCGGGTGTGGTCGACATCTCGGTGCCGATCTCGGAGAACGTCCGCCGGGTCGCCAAGGCGAAGGGGTTGCACAAGTCCGACCTCACCGTCTGCATCCTGGACCGCCCCCGGCACTCGGACCTGATCCAGCAGGTCCGCGACGCGGGCGCCCGGATCCGGCTGATCTCCGACGGCGACGTGGCAGGCGCCATCGCCGCGGCCCGCCCCGACTCCGGCACCGACATCCTGGTCGGCATCGGCGGCACCCCGGAGGGCATCATCGCGGCCGCCGCCATGCGCTGCATGGGTGGCGAAATCCAGGCCAAGCTGGCGCCGAAGGACGACGAGGAGAAGCAGAAGGCCGTCGACGCCGGCCACGACCTGGACCGCGTGCTCGGCACCGAGGATCTGGTCTCCGGCGAGAACGTCTTCTTCTGCGCCACCGGCGTCACCGACGGCGACCTGCTGCGCGGCGTCCGCTACTTCGGCGGCGGCGCCTCGACGCACTCCATCGTGATGCGCTCGAAGTCCGGCACGGTGCGCATGATCGACGCCTACCACCGCCTGACCAAGCTGCGCGAGTACTCGTCGGTCGATTTCGACGGCGACGAGAACGCCAACCCGCCGCAGTTCTGATCGCCGCGGCCCCGGCCGGAGGATTCCGCGCCGGGGCTGTGCGATTCCTCTCGACCGTGGCTCCCCCATCCCGCCGGGGCGCGGCCTAGGGTCGGAGTTATGACCGAGGACACGCAGTTTCGGATCGAACACGACACCATGGGAGAGGTTCGCGTCCCGGTGGAGGCGCTCTGGCGGGCGCAGACCCAGCGCGCGGTGGAGAACTTCCCGATCTCCGGCCGCGGCCTGGAGCGGGCGCAGATCCGGGCGCTCGGGCTGCTCAAGGCGGCCTGCGCCACGGTGAACAGGGAACTCGGGCTGCTCGACCCGTCCAAGGCGGAGGCCATCGTGGCCGCGGCGACCGAGATCGCGGAGGGCAAGCACGACGACCAGTTCCCGATCGACGTGTTCCAGACCGGCTCCGGCACCAGCTCGAACATGAACGCCAACGAGGTCATCGCCTCGATCGCCGCGAACGCGGGCGTCACGGTGCACCCGAACGACGACGTGAACATGTCGCAGTCCTCCAACGACACCTTCCCGACCGCGGTGCACCTGGCCGCCACCGAGGCGATCGTCACCCAGCTGGTGCCCGCGCTGGACCACCTGCGGCTGGCGCTGCGGGACAAGTCGAGCGAGTGGCGCACGGTGGTGAAGTCCGGGCGTACGCACCTGATGGACGCGGTGCCGGTGACGCTCGGGCAGGAGTTCGGCGGCTACACCAGGCAGATCGCGGCCGGGATCGAGCGGGTGCTGGCCACGCTGCCCCGGCTCGGCGAGCTGCCGATCGGCGGCACCGCGGTCGGCACCGGGCTGAACGCGCCCGCCGACTTCGGCGCGCGGGTCGTCGCCGAACTGCGCCGCAGCACCGGTCTGGAGGCGCTGCGCGAGGCCGATGACCACTTCGAGGCGCAGGCGGCGCGGGACGGGCTGGTCGAGGCGTCGGGCGCGCTGCGCACCGTCGCGGTCAGCCTCACCAAGATCGCGAACGACATCCGCTGGATGGGGTCGGGGCCGCTCACCGGGCTCGGCGAGCTGCAGCTGCCCGACCTGCAGCCGGGCAGCTCGATCATGCCGGGCAAGGTCAACCCGGTGCTGCCGGAGGCGGTCACCCAGGTGGCGGCGCAGGTGATCGGCAACGACGCGACGGTGGCCTTCTCCGGCGCGAGCGGCGCCTTCGAGCTGAACGTCTACATCCCGGTGATGGCACGCAACCTGCTGGAGTCGATCCGGCTGCTCGCCAATGTCTCGCGGCTCTTCGCCGATCGCTGCGTGCACGGGCTGGTCGCCAACACCGAGCGGCTGCGCACGCTGGCGGAGTCCTCGCCCTCCATCGTGACCCCGCTGAACTCGGCGATCGGCTACGAGGAGGCGGCGGCGGTCGCCAAGGAGGCGCTGAAGGAGGGCAAGACCATCCGGCAGACGGTGATCGACCGGGATCTCATCGGCGACAAGCTCAGCCTCGAGGAGCTGGACCGTCGGCTGGACGTGCTGTCCATGGCGCGGGTGGCCGAGGACCGATAGGCCGGTCCCGGCTGCGCGACTTCGTTCGGGCAGCGCCCCGGCCGGGATACCACTCGGCGGCGCAGCCGGGTCGGGCACCGCGGGCCCGGCCGGAGCCACTCTCCGGCCGGGGCGGAGGAGATCAGCCCTTCAGATGCGCCAGCTCGGCGCGGGCCTTCTCGCCCGCTTCACCGAGGTCGGTGCGGGTGAAGACCTTCCACCGGTCGAGCAGCGGGGCGAAGACCAGCCGGTTCTCGTCGGCGGCGCGGTAGATCCCGGCCTCGGCCAGCACATCGTCGCTGTTGCGGCCGTCCGGCAGCGCGACGGTGGGCACCCGGAACTCGGCGACCCGGTCGGCGACGGCGCGCAGCGTCTGGTCCGGCGCCAGGTCGAAGGCGGCGGAGATCAGGTCGGCGAAGAACTCGGACTGCAGCTCGTCGTCGCGGGCGATGCGCTCGGCGATGGCGGTGACGATCGGGTTCTCGTTCAGCGCGGCGGTATTGCGGTGCCTGATGGCGGAGGCGGCCTCCTCGAAGGCGGCATTGGCCAGCACGTCGAGCAGGTGCAGCGGGGCGCGCCGGAAACCCGTGGTCATGTGGTCCATGCGCAGCCGCTCCAGCTGCACCGGGTCCACCGAGCGGGTAAGCATCAGGTAGTTGCGGATGACGATCTCGTGCCGGTTCTCCTCCGCGGTCCAGCGGCCGACCCAGCGCCACCACGGCCCGCTGCGCAGCGACTTGCCCAGCTCCCGGTGGTACGAGGGCAGGTTGTCGGCGATCAGCACGCTCACCGTGAGCGCCAGCTTCGCCGTCTCGCCGAGCGTGGTCTGGCTCGGATCCCAGTCCTCGCCGCCGAGGAAGCCGAAGTTGCGGCCGTCGGACCACGGGACGTAGTCGTGCGGCTGCCAGCCGTCGGCGATCTGGATGTGGCGATGCAGGTTCAGCTCCACCTCGTCGGTGAGCGACTCCAGCAACTCGCGGTCGGTCAACACTGTGTGCACGCTGACAAGGTAGCGGGTCCGCGCCCGATACGGGGATGCCCGGTCGAGAAACTGGGCAGTACCCCAGCGCGGCCCCCCTTCCGCGAGGGCACGCACCAACCGGCGGCCCCCGGAAGGGGACCGCCGGACGGCTCAGCGGCTCAGGAGTTCGGCCCGTACTCCTCCAGCATCTCGGTGACCAGCGCCGCGATCGGCGAGCGCTCGCTGCGGGTCAGCGTGATGTGCGCGAAGAGCGGGTGGCCCTTCAGCTTCTCGATCACCGCCGCGACGCCGTCGTGCCTGCCGACCCGCAGGTTGTCGCGCTGCGCCACGTCGTGCGTGAGCACCACCCGCGACCCGCTGCCGAGCCGGCTGAGCACCGTGAGCAGGACGTTGCGCTCCAGCGACTGCGCCTCGTCCACGATCACGAAGGAGTCGTGCAGCGAGCGGCCGCGGATGTGCGTGAGCGGGAGGACCTCCAGCATGCCCCGGCTCAGCACCTCCTCCAGCACCTCCCGGCTGGCCAGCCCCTCGAGGGTGTCGAAGACGGCCTGCGCCCACGGGCCCATCTTCTCGCTCTCGCTGCCGGGCAGGTAGCCGAGCTCCTGACCACCCACCGCGTACAGCGGCCGGAACACCACCACCTTGCGCTGCGTGCGCCGCTCCATCACGGCCTCCAGCCCGGCGGTCAGCGCGAGCGCCGACTTGCCCGTGCCCGCGCGGCCGCCGAGCGAGACGATGCCGACACTCTCGTCCAGCAGCAGATCCAGCGCGATGCGCTGCTCCGCGGAGCGGCCGTGCAGCCCGAACGCCTCGCGCTCGCGCACCACCTGCACCCGCTTGTCCGGCGTGACCCGCCCCAGCGCGCTGGAGTTCGGCCCGAGCAGCCGGATGCCGGTGTGGCAGGGCAGCTCCCGCGCCTCCTCCAGGTCGATCGACGACTCCGAGTACAGCGCGTCCACCCGGTCACCGGCGACGTCCAGCTCGACCATCCCGGACCAGCCCGAGGTCACCACGTCCTGGGCGTGGTACTCCTCCGCCGCCAACCCGACGGCGGAGGCCTTGACCCGCAGCGGGATGTCCTTCGACACGAGCACCACCCGTGCCCCCTCGGCCGCGAGGTTCAGCGCGCAGGCGAGGATGCGGGCGTCGTTGGTGTCGGTACGGAAACCGACGGGGAGCAACGCGGGGTCGGTGTGGTTCAACTCCACCTGGAGGGTGCCGCCCTCGGTACCGATCGGCAACCGCTCGTCCAGCCTGCCGTGCTGCAGCCGGAGATCGTCCAGGTTGCGCAGCGCCTCGCGGGCGAACCAACCCAGCTCGTGGTGGTGCCGCTTGGACTCCAGTTCACCGATCACCACCAGCGGGAGGACCGCGTGGTGTTCACCGAACCGGGTGAAGGCCCAGGGATCGGAGAGCAGGACGGAGGTGTCGATGACGAAGGTCTTGCAGCCGTCCACGGCTTCCCCTCGCGGGGAATCTGCTTTTGCCGGCGATACGGACGACGCGGGAGCGGAAACGGAGCGTGCAGCAGTCACGGTGGGCTCCTAAAGTGTTCGCACGGCACCCGCACGAACGATCGCGCTGGACCGGTCCGTCCTGATGAAGGCCGACTTGCGTCAACCGTCACGAGGGCCGGGTGCCGGCCCCCTCGTACTGATTGCCTCAGTCACGGTCAGGACCTCCCGTACGAACCACAACGACGCGGCCCGCACCAACGAAGTTACCGCCGACCCCCGACACCGCGCTGCATGTAGCGCGGGACTGGCGGTGAATATGTCGTTAACGAGCAGGCAGCGGCATTCCGGTCGGGCTGCGGTTAAAGTCGCGGACATGGCCGTACCAGAGGATCTCGCCGCACTGTCGTCCAAGGAGCTGCACGACCGGGCCGTCAAGCTGGCGGTGCGCCGCGCCGACGTGAAGTACCTGTGGCAACTGCTGAAGCGCATCCCGGCGGCCGAGGCCGCGGCGGGCAAGGTCGGCGAGAGCGAGGCCGACATCAAATACGTGCTGCCCCTGATCGACGACTACCTGCACGCCGGGGAGGGCGAGGTCGCCGAGCAGTTGCGGCCGTTCTACCTGGAGTACCTCGCCGAGCACTCCGGGTAGCGGGTCAGCGGCGGGAGAACACCGCGCGGAAGACGCCGCCGACGGTGCCGCGCAGGAAGTTCTCCCAGCTGAAGTGGTCGTCCCAGAGCACGATCTTCCCCTCGCGGAGCACGAAGGTGCCCATCACCCAGAACCGGATGGCGACCGGGCCGAAGCGCAGCACGTCGGTCCGGTCGGTGAGCACGACCGCGCCGTCCGCGGCGATGTGGTGCACCTCGACCGCGAAGCCGAGGGCCGGGCGCTCCAGCCCGCGCAGCACGCCCGCGACGCGGCGCGCGCCGCGCACGTCGGGCAGCGTGGTGTTCTTCCACACCACGTCGGGGTGCAGCAGCTCGACGGCGGCGTCGGTGTCGCCGCGCTCCATCGCCTCGAGGAAGGTGCGGACGGTGCGCACCGACTGCGTGCCGGGGCTGCTGCCGTTCAGCGACTGCGGCGCAGTGCCGCCGTTGCGGGTGGTCTCCAGATCGTCGGCCATGTACCGACGATAGGCGGTCCCCCGCGACGGCGACAGCCCTAGCCGAGCAGGCCCCACTCCTCCAGCCCGGAGTACAGCGGGAAGTCCTGCGCCAGCTTGCGCACCCGAGCCCGCAGCGGCTCGCGCTCGCCGCCGGCGAGCGCGGTGGCGATGATGTCGGCGACCTCGGTGAACTCGGTGTCGCCGAAGCCGCGGGTGGCGAGCGCGGCGGTGCCGATGCGCAGCCCCGAGGTGACCATCGGCGGGCGCGGGTCGAACGGGACGGCATTGCGGTTCACCGTGATCCCGATCTCGTGCAGCAGATCCTCGCCCTGCTGGCCGTCGAGCTCGGAGCTGCGCAGATCCACCAGCACCAGGTGCACGTCGGTGCCGCCGGTGAGCACGCTGATGCCCCTCCCCGCGACGTCCGCGCCGGTCAGCCGCTCGGCGAGCAGCGCGGCGCCGGAGAGCGTGCGCTCCTGGCGCTCCTTGAACTCCGCGGTGCCCGCGATCTTGAACGCCACCGCCTTGGCCGCGACGGCGTGCATGAGCGGCCCGCCCTGCTGGCCGGGGAAGACCGCGCTGTTCAGCTTCTTGGCCCACTCCTGCCTGGCCAGGATGATCCCGGAACGCGGGCCGCCGAGGGTCTTGTGCACGGTCGAGGAGACGACGTCGGCGTGCGGCACCGGCGAGGGGTGCAGTCCCGCGGCGACCAGCCCGGCGAAGTGCGCCATGTCCACCCACAGGTAGGCGCCGACCTCGTCCGCGATCGAGCGGAAGGCCGCGAAATCCTGCTGCCTCGGGTAGGCCGACCAGCCCGCGACGATCACCTTCGGCCTGGCCTCCAGCGCGATGGTGCGCACCTCGTCCATGTCGATCCGGTGGTCTTCCTTGCTCACCCCGTAGGAGTGCACGTCGTAGAGCTTGCCGGAGAAGTTCAGCCGCATGCCGTGCGTGAGATGCCCGCCGTGCGCCAGGTCGAGCCCGAGCAGCTTGTCGCCCGGATCCAGCAGCGCGTGCAGCACCGCGGCGTTGGCCTGCGCGCCGGAGTGCGGCTGCACATTGGCGAAGTCGGCGCCGAACAGCGCCTTCGCCCGCTCGCGGGCGAGGTTCTCGATCACGTCGACGTGCTCGCAGCCGCCGTAGTAGCGGCGGCCGGGGTAGCCCTCCGCGTACTTGTTGGTGAGCACGCTGCCCTGCGCCTGCAGCACCGCGCGCGGCACGAAGTTCTCCGAGGCGATCATCTCGAGGGTGTCGCGCTCGCGGGCGAGCTCGCCCGCCACCGCTGCCGCGACCTCGGGGTCGAGCTCTGCGAGGGACTGGGTGTTCACCGAAGCGGTCGTCTGCGTCACCCCGCCGATTCTATGGACCCGCCGCGGGCCGCCCGGCGGCGGGTCTGCCGGGGTCAGGCGGGTGCGAGCTCCCGGCGCAGCGCGCCGGGGGTCAGCGGCTCGTCCAGCAGGCGGCGGAAGCGGTCGGCCCGCGCGGCGGGGCCGGCGGCCTCGTCCAGCCAGCCGCCGAGCAGCCGGTAGCCCTCGACGTAGGTGCTGATGTAGGCGCGCCAGAGTGGCGAGGAGAGGAAGCGCAGCGACTGCCGCGCCCGCTCCGGGGTGGTGAGCGCCCAGCGCTCCAGGAACCCGGCCACCTCGTCGGCGTCCCGGTGCCGGTCGTGCAGCAGCAGCGCCGCGTCCTGCCGGACCCCGAGCAGCCCGGCCGATGCCCGCGACAGCTGCTCGGCGCGCTCGCCGTCGAAGCGGAGACCGAGGTCGGCGTAGATCTCCTGCGCCCACGCGCCCCAGCCGGGGCCGACGATCGCCCTGAGCGCCAGGTCGGCGAGGCCCTCGGCCATCAGGCACTGCGGGGTGTTGACGAGGAAGAGCGTCTGCTCCGCCTGCCCGGCGGCGACCAGTCCGGCCTCCTTGCGGCAGTGCTCGGTGTGGTGCCCGGGGTAGGACTCGTGCGCGATCAGGTGCGGCAGGTTCGCCATCTGCTGGCGCAGGTCGGAGTTGATGGCGACGGTGGAGTGGTAGCCGCCGTTGTAGTAGTTGAAGCCGGACCACGGTTTGTCGCCGACCACCTCGTAGGTGACGTGCTCGCCGTCCGGCAGCGGGAAGCGCTCGCGCACCCGCTCGCGCAGCGCACCGGAGAAGGCCGCCACGCAGTCGCGCAGCCGCTCCGGCGGGATCTCGTCGGCCTTCCGGTGCGCGGTGATCCGCTCGATCAGCGGGCCGTCGCCGGGCAGTACCTCGTCCAGCTGCCGGTGCGCCTCGCGGTAGAGCGCCTCGTCGCCGGGGGCGATCTCGACGTCGAAGTAGGCGCGCACCTCGTCCACGAAGCCGATCTCGGCACCGGCGAACTTGCGCCCGGAGCACTCCAGCGCGCGCAGGTGCACGTCGACGAATTCGGCTCGCTCCGGCGGCAACCCGGCCCCGGGCAGCTCGGCCCGCAGCGCGGCGGCCCTGCGGGCCAGCTCGGCGGGCTCCGGCGCGGGCGCGTTCCGGACTGCCCGGCGCAGCTCCGGGTCGCCGGTGAAGGCATCGACGAAGCCCTCTTCGAGGCGGTCGAAGGCGAGGCCGAGCCGCAGGTACTCGGTGACGAGCGGATGCGCTTCCATTCGGCCGAGACTAGCGCGAAACGCACCGCCCCGGCATGCCGAATTCCCGACCCCGCGTGCGGTGCGCCCGCGGCGCGGAGCACAATTCGGCTGTGCGGCGACGGTGCGGAGCGACTTGCACCGAGCCGGCGCGCGACGGAGCGTGTTTGCACGGAGGAGGCATCGGGTAAGTGGCACGAATGGGCGAGCCGAGTCCGTATGTGGAATTCGACCGGAAACAATGGCGAAAACTCCGCAAATCGACTCCGCTGGTACTGACCGAGGAAGAACTGTTCGGGCTGCGCGGGCTCGGTGAACAGATCGACCTGGAAGAAGTGGCCGAGGTCTATCTGCCGCTCGCCCGGCTGATCCACCTCCAGGTGGCGGCCAGGCAAAGGCTTTTCGCGGCGACCGCCACCTTCCTCGGCGAAACGCACCCGGACAGCCAGGTCCCGTTCGTCATCGGGGTGGCAGGCAGCGTCGCGGTCGGCAAGTCGACCACCGCCCGGGTGCTGCAGGCGCTGCTGGCGCGCTGGGACCACCACCCGAGGGTCGACCTGGTCACCACCGACGGGTTCCTCTACCCCACCGCCGAGCTGACCCGGCGGGGCATCATGCACCGCAAGGGCTTCCCGGAGAGCTACGACCGCCGCAAGCTGCTGCGATTCGTCACCGAGGTGAAGTCGGGCGCGGCCGAGGTCTGCGCGCCGGTGTACTCGCATGTCTCCTACGACATCGTGCCGGACGAGAAGCACTGCGTGCACCAGCCGGACATCCTGATCGTCGAGGGGCTGAACGTGCTGCAGACCGGGCCCCGGCTCATGGTCTCCGACCTGTTCGACTTCTCCATCTACGTGGACGCCAGGATCGAGGACATCGAGAATTGGTACGTACAGCGTTTTCTCACGCTGCGCGACGGCGCCTTCGCGGATCCGCGCGCGCATTTCCACCATTACTCGGCGCTCACCGACGATCAGGCGGTGGTCGCGGCGCGCGATATCTGGAACTCGACGAACCGGCCGAATCTGGTGGAGAACATCCTGCCGACCCGCCCGCGCGCCACCCTGGTGTTGCGCAAGGACGCGGATCACACCATCAATAGGCTGCGGCTGCGGAAATTGTGAGATATCCGACAGGTCAGACGCCGAAACGGCGGTGCCGCGCGGCGAAATCGCGCAGCGCACGCAGGAAATCGACGCGGCGGAATTCCGGCCAGTACGCCTCGGTGAACCAGATCTCCGAGTAGGCGCTCTGCCAGAGCAGGAATCCGGAGAGCCGCTGCTCGCCGGAGGTGCGGATCACCAGGTCCGGGTCGGGCTGGCCGGAGGTGTACAGGTGCTGGCCGATGGCGGGGACGGTGATCGACTGCACCAGATCCTCGCCGGTCTCGCCCGCGGCGATCTCCTGGCGCACCAGGGAGCGCACCGCGTCGGTGATCTCCTGCCTGCCGCCGTACCCGACCGCCACGTTGACGTGCACGCCCGGCTTGCCGATGGTGCGCTCGGCGGCGGTGTTCAGCCGCTTGGCGATCAGCTCGGGGAAGCCGTCCAGCGAGCCGATCAGCCGGACGCTCCAGTCCTGCTCCGGGTCGGCGAGCTCCTCGACCACGTCGGTGATGACCTCGAAGAGCGTCTCCAGCTCCTCCGGGTCGCGCCGCAGGTTCTCGGTGGAGAGCAGGTAGACGGTGACCATCTCGATGCCCTCGTCGGCACACCAGCCGACCAGCTCGGCGATCTTCAGCGCGCCGACGCGGTGCCCGTGCCTGACGTCGGTGAAGCCGTTCTCCCGCGCCCAGCGCCGGTTGCCGTCGCACATGACCGCGACGTGCCGGGGGTGCTCCTTGCCCGCGAGCTGCTTCGACAGCCGGGACTCGTAGAGGCGATAGGGCAGCCCCCGCACCTGACTTCCAAGCTCCACCCGGGTCACCCTACGCCTCGAGACCATGAACACAGCATCCGGCGATTGCGTGCCGGTAGGGTGACTGCCACCATTAACCTACGGTTCCGTAGGTTACCGAAGAGTTCAGTAGGAGGCATCCCGTGTCCGATACCGTCGGCGCCGCCGCGTCGCCCGCCGAGGAGCTGGCCGAGGCGATCGGCAAGCCGCGGCTGCGCGGCTGGATCCACACCTGGGCCGTCGGGGTCGCGGCCGTCGCGGTGGTCGCGCTGGTCGGGGTCGCGACCACGGTCTCGCTGACGGCCGTGCTGTCGACCCTGGTCTACGGGGTCACGGTGTGCGCGCTGTTCGGGGTGAGCGCGGTGTACCACCGGGTCACCTGGCGGACGCCGCAGACCCGGATCCGGATGAAGCGCGCGGATCACTCCATGATCTTCGTCTTCATCGCGGGCAGCTACACCCCGTTCGCGCTGCTCGGGCTGCCCGGCTCGACGGGGCGGACGCTGCTCACCGTGGTCTGGGCCGGTGCGCTGGCCGGGGTCGCGCTCAAGCTGCTCTGGCCGACGGCGCCGCGCTGGGTCGGGGTGCCGCTCTATCTGCTGCTCGGCTGGGCGGTGGTCCCCGTGGCGGGGCAGCTGCACGCCGAGGTCGGGCTGGCTCCGCTGATCCTGCTGGTCATCGGCGGCCTCATCTACAGCGCGGGCGCCGTTCTCTACGCCACGAAATGGCCCAATCCGTGGCCCGAGGTCTTCGGCCACCACGAGTTCTTCCACGCCGCCACCGTGCTGGCCGCGCTCGCCCACTACGCCGCGATCTGGCTGGTCCTGCTGCGCTGACCCGGTAGGTTTCACCCCGTGATCGCTCGCCTCATGCTGTGGGCGCTGCAGGCCCGCTGGGGGCTCGCCGTCGTCGTGATCGCGGCCAACCTCAGCGGCCTCGGCGTGATCGTCACCGCGCTGTGGCTGAACGGCTTCCTCGGCCGGCTCGGCCCGGACTGGCGCGCGGCGCTGCTGCTGGTGGCGATCTACCCGACCGTCGGCTTCCTGGCCGGGGTGGCGCTCGCGGTCCGGGATCGGCGCAGGCACTTCGGCTGGCTGGACGACCTGCGCAAACCCACCCCGGACGAGGCGCGCGCCCTGCTCCGGCTGCCGGTGGCGATCACCGTGCGCGCGCTCGCGCTGTGGATACCGGGCGTGGTCATCGCGGCGGTGCTGTTCTCGCTCTTCGCCGACAGCACCAACCCGGCGGTCACGGCGGCCGTCTTCACGCTCGGCGCCTTCGAGTCGTCGGCACTGACCTTTCTGATCGTGGACCGGCTGGTGCGGCCCGCCATCCCGGTGGTGGCGGCGGTGCTCGGCGCGACCATGCACTGGAGTTCCTCTGTGCTGGCCCGGGTGCTCGTCACCTGGGCGGTGGCAGGCGCGATGCCGATGCTGCTGCTCATCACGGTGCTCGCGGACCCGGTGGCGGGCGCGCCGGACCGGGTGCGCACCGCCCTCTACCTCGCCATCGTCGGCTTCGCGGTCGGCGCGCTGGCGACCGCCTTCCTGGCGCGGGCGGTGGCATCGCCGGTGCGCACGCTGCGGCTCGCGCTGGACCGGATCACCCGCGGCGAGTTCGACATCCGGGTGCCGGTCGGCAGCGTCGGCGAGATCGGCAGGCTGGAGCACTCGGTGAACGAGCTCGCGGCCAGCCTGCGCGATCGGCAGCGGCTGCGGGACGTGTTCGGGCGGCACGTCGGCGCCGAGGTCGCGGAGCGGGCGCTCGTGGCCCGCGGCGTCGACCTGACCGGGGACGTCCGGGTGGTCTCGGCGCTCTTCGTCGACGTCACCGGGTCGGTGGCGCTCTCCACCGGGCTGCCGCCGCAGGAGTTCGTCGCCAAGCTGAACCGGCTGCTCGGCACCGTGATCACCGCGACCGAGGAGAACGGGGGGCTGGTCAACAAGTTCGAGGGGGACGCGGCGCTCTGTATCTTCGGGGCGCCGATCGCGCTGCCGGACAACGCGACGCCCGCGCTGCGCGCCGCCCGGCGGATGCGGGACGAGGTGCGGGCCGCCGGAGAGCTGGACATCGGCATCGGGGTGGCGCGCGGGCTGGTCTTCGCCGGGGACATCGGGGCCGATACCCGGCTGGAGTTCACCGTGATCGGGGATGCGGTGAACCGGGCCTCCCGGCTCACCAGCGAGGCGAAGCGGGTGCCGCGGCGGGTGCTGGTGAGCGCGGACGTGATCGAGGCGGCGGCGGCCGAGGAGCGGGCGCACTGGGTGCACTTCGCGGACATCCCCCTGCGGGGGATGTCGGAGCCGACGCCGTGCTGGACGGATGTGGACGAGGCCGGGGGCCCGCCTCGCGCGGAACAGGCGCGGTGAGCGTCGAAGACCCGTCGTCGCGGGCAGGCACCCCAGTCGCGAGGCGGCCGCCCCGGCGCAGGTTTCGGGCGAGGCCCCGCGGCGCGGGTCAGCGGCGGGCGAGGGACGCTGTCAGGTCGATCGCGCCGGTCACCGGGAGATCGCAGACGGTGCCGCGGCAGACGTAGGCGGCGGGTTCGGCGCCGACCGGAGGGCGGTCCGCCAGCAGCGGGGCCGAATCTCGTTCGCCCGCGACGATCACCGTGCCGCCGGGTGCCGAGGCGCGCGCGGCGGCGAGCAGCTCGGCGGCGTCACCGCCGGGCGGAACGGAGATCGCGATCTGCAGCGGACCGTGGAACGCGGCCTCCGCCACCGTCAGCCACTGCCCCGCCGAGCGCGGCGCCCGCGCCAGCACCACAGCGCCGCGCGCCAGCGTGCGATCCGCCAGCTCCCGATACCGCACCGCGTTCTCCGGCTCGGCCAGCGCGGCGGCGGTGAGCAGCGCCTCGGCCAGCGACGATGCCCCCGCCGGGGTCGCCCCGTCGATCGGGTCGCGGGGCCGCGCCACCAGCGTCTCGGCATCGTCGGCGGTGTCGAACCAGCTGCCCGGCTCGTCCGGGTCGGCGAAGTGCTCGATCGCGGCGTCCAGGATCTGCTCGGCCCGCGCCCGCCACTCCGGCTCGCCGGTCACCTGGTGCAGCGCCAGCAATCCGGTGACCAGCCAGGCGTAATCCTCCAGCACACCCGGCGACGGCCCGGCCGCGCCGCCGAGCGAGGCCCGCAGCACCCGGCCGTCCACCACGTGCACCCGCAGCAGGAACTCCGCGCAGCGCCGGGCCGCCGCCACCCAGGCCGGAACATCCAGCGCCGCACCGGCTTCGGCGAGCGCGGTGATCGCGATGCCGTTCCACGCGGTGACCACCTTGTCGTCGCGCTCCGGCTGCGGGCGGCGGTCCCTTGCTTCGCGCAGCGCCACCCGCGCTCTGTCGAGCCGCTCCGGGTCGTCCGGCTCGGCGAGCCGGGTGAGCACCGACGTGCCGTGCTCGAAGGTGCCCGCCGTGGTCACGCCCCATTGGGCCGCGGCCCATGCTCCTTCGATGGGACCGAGCTCGGCGACGAGTTCGGCAGGGGTCCAGACGTAGGTGGCGCCCTCGACGCCGGGCTCGCCGGGGCGCACCGGGGTGTCGGCGTCCAGGGCGGAGGCGAGCCCGCCCTGCTCGGTGCCGAGATCGTCCAGCAGGAAGGCGGCGGTCTCCGCCGTCACCCGCGCGGCGAGCGACTGCCCGCCGCTGCCCGGCTCGGCCGGGAGCTCCCGGCGCGCCAGGTGCGCGTAGGCGCGCAGCAGCTGCGCGTTGTCGTAGAGCATCTTCTCGAAGTGCGGCACCAGCCAGCGCTCGTCCACCGAGTAGCGGGCGAAGCCGCCGCGCAGCTGGTCGTAGATGCCGCCGCGCGCCATGGCGGCGGCGGTCCGCTCGACCAGCGCGTAGGTCTCCGGGTCGCCGGTGCGTTCCCAGCTCCGCAGCAACCCGGCGAGCAGCGCCGACGGCGGGAACTTCGGCGCGCCGCCGAACCCGCCGAACGCCGTGTCCTCGTCCTTCCTGACCGCGCTCACCACGTGATCCAACAGGTCGGCGCCGATCGCGCCGCCCGCGTCCGGCAACCCGGTCGCCTGCGCGCGCAGCGCCTCGGTCACCTGCGCCGCCGCCTGCTCCACCTCGTCGCGCCGGTTCCGCCAGGTGTCGGTGATGGCGGTGAGCACCTGCGTGAACGACGGCGAGCCGCCGCGCGGCACCCGCGGGTAGTAGGTGCCGCAGTAGAACGGCGACCCGTCCGGGGCCAGGAAGCAGGTCATCGGCCAGCCACCGTGCCCGGTCATGGCGACCGTCGCGTTCATGTAGACCGCGTCCAGATCCGGCCGCTCCTCGCGATCCACCTTCACGCACACGAACTCCGCGTTCATCTGCGCCGCCGTCGCCTCGTCCTCGAACGACTCGTGCGCCATCACGTGGCACCAGTGGCAGGAGGCGTAGCCGATCGAGAGCAGGATCGGCACGTCCCGCTCCCGCGCCTCCGCCAGCGCCGCGCTGCTCCATTCCCGCCAGTGCACGGGGTTGTCGGCGTGCTGGCGCAGGTACGGAGAGGTCGCTGTTCCGAGCCGGTTCATACGTTCAGCGTTCCACAGAAGTCCGGGTGCACACGTTCGTCACGGTGCCAGGCGCCACAGTGCCTCCATCGGCACCGCCCGGAGCTTCGGGCCGTAGGGCAGGGTCTGCTTGCCGGTGTACAGCACGTATCCCGCGACGAACCGCTCCCCCACGGCCGCCTCCAGATTCCGCAGGCCGGCGAGGTCCTCCGAGCGCACCGTCGCGCCCGCCTTCACCTCGATCCCGACGATCCGGCCATCGGGCGTCTCCAACACCACGTCGACCTCGACCTTGTCCTTCGTGCGGTAGTGGAACATCCGGACCCGCTCGTCCGACCAGGTGAGCTGCCGCGCGATCTCCATCGCGACGAAGTTCTCCAGCATCGGCCCGGCGGCGCCGCCTGGCTCGTCCAGGCGGGCCACGCTCTGGCCGAGCAGGTGACTCGCGATTCCACTGTCGACGAACGCCAGTTTCGCGGTGCCGACGGCACGATGCGTCGAACCCGACGACCACGCCGGGATGCTCTTGATCAGGAAGACCGACTGCAGGAGTTCGAGGTACCGCGTCAGCGTGGTCCGGGGAATTCCGGATTGGCCGGCCAGGCGCGAAGGAACCAGCAGATTGCCCGCCCGCGAGGCGAGCAGGCTCAGGAGTTTCAGCATCTCCCCGTGCCGCTCGATACTCGCCAGCTGGAGGACGTCGCGTTCGATCAGGGTCTGCAGATACGACTCGAAGAACGCCGACCTGCGCCGTGGCGTGCGTCGATGCGCCTCCGGGAAGCCGCCGACCACGACTCGCTCCAGATAGTCCCTGCGCCGGAGCGTCGTCGAGTGATCGAGCGCGGGGCCGTGTTCGAAGGCGGCGTCGACGAAGCGGTCCGGCCCGCCGTCCACCTCGCCCTGCGAGAACGGCCATAGCTCGATCACCTCCATCCGGCCGGGCAGCGCGTCGGGCAGAGTGCGCAGGGCAAGGATGCGCGATGAGCCGGTCAGGAGAAATCGGCCCGGTGTCGGGTCCAGGTCGACGGTCAATTTGATGGGGCGGAGCAGTTCGGGGGCCAACTGGATCTCATCGATGATCATCAGCCCGGATTCGCGATCGACAAAACCCGCGGGATCTGCCCGCGCTGCACGCAAGGTCGCCGGGTCGTCCAGCAAGCGGAAGACCACGTCCGAACTCGAGCCCCCGACCAGCCTGGTAACCGTGCTCTTACCTGTCTGACGAGCACCGTTGACCAGCACCACCCTGGTGTCCATCAGCGCTTCACCGATCAACGCCTCGGCTCGCCGTGGAAGCAGATCTCGCGAGTTCACCGTCCCAGTATGGCACCGGACAGGCCCTCGTCGTGGTCATCTGGCCGCTTACGGTGTGGTCACTTGGACGCCAGGACGGTGGACATATAGCCGCTTGATCGGTGGTCATCTGGCCGGGCGGTGGGAGCTCACCCGATCCGGACGACGTGGGCCCAGGGGGGTGGGCGGTCGGGGACGTGGTCGGAGTGCTCGGAGTAGCCCGGGGGCAGGCCGGGGAACAGGCCGACGACGGTGCGGCAGGGTGGGCGGGTGCTGGGCCAGGGGGTGTATCCGTCGGTGAGGACGACGATGACGTCGGGGCGGAGGCGGAGGGCTCGGGTGAAGCCGGTGCGCAGGTCGGTGCCGCCGCCGCCGATGAGCGGGATGGCGGTTGGCGCGGCAGAGGGGGGCGGCGATGTGGGCGGCGGCGTCGCAGGAGAGGACGGTGACGAGGTCGCGGCGGCCGCCCGCGGCGCGGGCGATGGCGGCGGTTTCGAGGAGGGCGCTGCCGAGGTCGGCGTCGGAGACCGAGCCGGAGGTGTCGATGACGACGGCGACGCGGGGCGGGGTGCGGCGCAGGCTGGGCAGGACCAGGCCGGGGAGCGCGGCGGAGCGGCGGGCGGGGCGGCCGTAGGTGTAGTCGTCGCCGGCGCCGGACGCGGAGGCGGCGGCGCGGATGGCGGCGCCGAGCAGGTCGCGCCACGGCTGCGGCGGGTGCAGCGCCTCGTCGGCCCAGCGGCGCCAGCCGCGCGAGGCGGTGCCGGGGCGGCCCGCGATGCTCTGCGCGACGCGGAAGCGGGCGGCTTCGCGCTCCTGTTCGCCGAGTGCGTCGGCGCCGTCGGGGCCCAGTTCCCACTCGCGGTCGAGGCCGTCGGCGCCGCTGCCGCAGTCCAGCCAGGCCATGGCCTCGGTGAGCATGCCGAGGCGGAATTGGCGCAGGTAGTCCTCCATCAGTTGGCCGCTGTCCAGCCCGAGCAGAGCGGGGAGCACGGCGCCCGATGGCTCGACCAGTCCGTCGCCGAAGGCGTCGTCGTTGATCTCGGCGTCGGCGGCGATGTTCATCCGGAGCCGCTCGGCCGGGCCGGAGAGGTCGTGCGCGCGGGCGAAGCGGTCGCTGCGGCCGTGGTGGTCGCGGATCAGGTGGGAGACCTCGTGCACCAGCACCGAGGCCAGCTCGGGGATCGGGGTGCGCTCGACGAAGGCGGGCGAGACGTAGCAGCGCCAGTACCGGTCGACGCCCATGGTCGGCACCCGGCGCGATTCGACGAGGTGCAGCGCGTACAGCACGGTGGCGAGGTAGGGCCGCGCCGCGGCGGCGAGCAGCCGGGCGGAGTAGAGCTTCGCGTCGATCACCGGCCCACCTCCGCCCCCTGCGCGACCGCGACCAGCCCGGCCAGCCGCTCGATCGTCGCGGGCACCACCCAGTCGTCCCGGCGCAGGGTGGCCAGGGTGGTGGCGGGGACGACGACCAGGTCCGGCGGACCGGTCTCGACGGCGCGCACCAGCAGCGCCCACGCCGCGTCCCAGCGGGCCCGCTCCGGGCGCTTGCGCACGGCGGCGACGACGCCGTCGAGCGCCGCCTGGCGCAGGTCGCCACGTTCCGGGAGCTCGGCGGCGGCGGGGTCGGCGAGCAGCGTTTCCGGGTCGGGCAGGTCCATCCGATCCATGCTGCTGAGCAGCTCGAAGCCGGGGCCGTCGCCCACCGCGCCGCGGACCAGAAGGGAGAGCACCTCCCGGCCGACGCCCGACGCTGTGGCGAAGGCGACCAGCCGCACCGTCATCTCCCAGCTGCGCGGCGACGGCCAGGCGCCGCCGCGCTGCGTCTCCCCGCTCGGCAGCCGGTGCACGAGCAGGGGCCGGGCGGCGAGCAGCTCACACACCGCGCGGCGGGCGAAAGTCACCGCTTCCGCGAACTTTTCGGGGTCGAGCACGGGTAGCGTCGCCCGCGGCCAGGTGCCGCCGAGGCCGCGGACGACCACGTCGTGGTCGTGGGTCCAGTGCAGGTGCACGAACCGGTTGGCCAGCGGCGGGCTGAGCTCCCAGCCGTCGGCGGCGGAGGCGCGCGGGTTGGCGGCGGCCACGATGCGGACACCGTCCGGCAATCGGAGCGCGCCGATCCGGCGCTCCAGCACCAGCCGGAGCAGGGCGGCCTGCACGGCGGGCGGCGCGGTCGAGAGCTCGTCCAGGAAGAGCAGGCCGCGGCCGGCGCGGACCAGCCGGACGGCCCAGTCCGGCGGCGCCATCGGGACGCCGTCGGTGGCGGGGTCGGCGCCGATCACCGGCAGCCCGGAGAAGTCGGACGGCTCGTGCACGCTGGCGATCACCGAGGTCAGCGGGAGATCGAGGGTCGCGGCGAGCTGGGTGAGGGCGGCGGTCTTGCCGATACCGGGCTCGCCCCAGAGCAGGACCGGGAGGTCGGCGGCGACGGCGAGGGTCAGGGCGTCGAGCTGGGTGTCGGGGCGGGGTTCGGTGGTGGTGGCGTTGAGCAGGGTGAGGAGGTCGCGGGCAGCGTTCAACTGGGACATTTCAGGCATGGAGGCATCACCGTGGGGAGCGTAGGGATGGGGTCAGCGCTGGGTGGCGTGCCGCGGGTGGGCGCGCGTGGTCCGGCGCGGCGTGCGCCGGGGTGGCGGGCCGGCCGGGGTGAGCCCGGCGCGGTAGAGGCCGTGGGTGATTCGCCGCTCGGCGGCGGTTTCCAGTTCTTCGCGGAGCGGGCCGTCACGTAGCAGGGCGCCGGGGCCGAGCAGCCCGTCGACGGCGGCGAGCGCACCGCGAATATCGCCGTGGCGCAGGCGTTCACCGATGGCGGCGATGGTATCCGGGTCGCGGTGTGCCCGGTCGATCACGCGCAGGCAGGGCAGGGGGGTTCCGGAGAGGGCGACCAGGAGTTCCTCGCGGCGGAGTTCGGCCGCGGTGTGGTCGATGGCGGTCAGTACCCCGTCGACCAGGCCGAGGCGGTGCTGTTCGCCGCGGCACTCGACGAGCAGTTGTTCCCGGCCGCCCGGCTCGGAAGCCGGTGCGTGTCCCGGGGCGAGCGCCGCGGCGACGAGGGGGTGCAGGCGATCGGGGGTGATGGCGTCGGCGCGGAGTAGCTCGAGGTCGGGAAGTGTCCAGGTGGCGGCGTCCGGGAGGACCGGGAGCGCCGACAGCGCCCCCGGCCCTCCCGGCCGGTGACGCGACGGGGCTCGGTGGACGTTCGATGTCGCCGAGCAGCGCCGCGGCACTTCCGGGCAGAGGTGCGACGTCCACGAGCAGGGGTGCACGACCGCGCGACGTCGAGCGCCGAACCGTACCAGCACGGGTCCGGGCGGACGCCCCTCCGCGCGCAGCAGGAGCGCCGCCTCCGCGGGCCATCGGGCGGCCGCGCACCACGGCGGGAGGCGCGATTCCCCGGCGCCGCCGAGTATCTCGATCCCGGAAGGCTCGAAGTCCGGCGGCGGCACGGGGGCCGCGTGATCGCCGGATGCTCCCGCCCGGCCGCGGCACCCGGCTTCCGCGCGATCACCGGGTGCCGCGTCCGTTGCCCCGCATCGCAATCCGAGTTCACCGACCCGGCGTACATCCCACAGGTGCCGGTGCAGATCGAGCCGGAACCGCCGGTCGGGCCGCGGGTGCGGATGCGCCCCGGCCGCACCCCCGTCCCACAGCGCGAGACTCACCCGCTGCCCGGCATCGGCCCAGGCGGGCGCGGTGCGCACCACGAGATGCACCGGCCCGTACCGGGCCAACGTCATGGTCAGCCCCGGACGCAGCAGCCCGTCCGGGGCAATCCGGGGCAGGTGCCAGCGCAGCAGATCGGGCGCCAGACAGCGGAGATCGGCGCGCACCGGCGGGGGCAACGCTCGCGGATCGAGGTCGAGATCGAATCCGGCGGCGGCACACGCCCCGGCCCAGTCGCCGGCGAGCCGCCGGGCGGTACAGGTTTCGATCATCGCTGCCGGAACCGCGAATTCGCGGACGCGCAGCCAGAGGGAGATTCGGGCTTCGTTCATCAGCACACCCCGTGTGCGAACGAAACCTCCGTTCCGTACTCGGAAGAGGTAGTCATCGTCTCGACGATAGCACCCACGGCGCGGCGCCGAGGGTGGCCCTGCGGTCCGGCAGCGCCAGCGTGACCCCGGCGAGCACCAGCGCGACCAGGGCGATGGCGGTGAGCATGACCATGCTGCCGCCGAGCGTGTGCGCGCGGAAGAAGAGCGCGGCGAGCACGGCGAGCCCGACCGAGTTGCCGATCTGCTCGACGGTCGGCAGCAGCCCGGAGGCCTCGCCCATGTCGCGGTCGTCGAGCCCGGCCAGCATGATCGGCTGCAGCGGGATCCCGAACACCCCGACGCCGAATCCGGCGAGGAAGACCGGGCCGGTGACGAGCAGCAGGTTCACCGTGCCGTCGGTGATGTGCAGGTAGCAGACGCCGACGACGACCCAGAACCCGAACGAGGCGATCCCGGCGGCCAGCGCGCGGATACCGAAGCGGTGCACCAGGATCGGCGAGACGACGGCGCCCGCGCCCGCGCCGACGGCGAATGGCGTCATGGCGATGCCGGTGCGCAGCGCGGAGAAGTCGAGCACCTCCTGCAGCAGGATGGAGACGGTGAAGACGAAGGCGGTGAAGAGCCCGAAGAACACCGTCACCAGCACCGAGCCCACGGCGAAGCCGCGGTCGCCGAAGAGGTCGAGCCGGACGAGCGCGATCCCGCCGCGCCGCCGGGTGGCGCGCTCGTAGGCGACGAAGCCCGCCCCGAGCGCCAGCGCCGCCACGACACCGCAGGCGTGCCCGATCCGCCACCCCGCCTGCTGACTGTCGGCCAGGGCGAAGAGCAGCAGGAAGAGCGCGGCGGTGGCGAGCACCGAGCCACGCAGGTCGAGCGGGGGCCGCTCCGGCGCGGGGCCGATCTTCAGGTACTTCAGCGCGAGCCCGATGGCGATGATGCCGAGCGGCAGGTTCATCAGGAAGATGACGGGCCAGCCGAGCCCGAACGGGTCGACGGTGATCAGCACCCCGCCGAGGATCGGGCCGAGCATGCCCGCGAACCCGGCGACCGCGCCGTAGACGGCGAAGGCGTAGGGCTGGTGATCGCGGCGGAAGGTCGCGGTGATCACCGCGATGGTCTGCGCCGCCATCCCGGCCCCGGCCACGCCCTGCACGATCCGGGCGAGCACGAGTTCCATTGCGCTGCCGGAGATTCCGCACCACACCGAGGCGGCGGTGAAGGCTGCCGCCGACCAGAGGAACATCCGGCGGCGGCCGGTGATCGCGCCCAGCCTGGCCCCGGTGAGCAGCGCGCAGGCGAAGGCCAGCGAATACCCTGCTACCACCCACAGCTGCTGCGCGCGCGAGGCTCCGAGTTCGGTGGTGATCACCGGGAGCGCGGTGTTGACGATGGTGACGTCGATCATCTGCATGAAGACCGAGAGCAGGCAGGCGCTGAACGCCCCGATCGCGACGGTCGCTTCCTGCCGGGTCACCGCGGCGCCTTCTCGAATATCGTTCGTTGCAGATTCTTCGGCATTTCCACTCCCGGACCATAGTCGACGTTATTCGCGGCCGGCCGCTACCGGAATTCGCGGACTTTTGTGATCGCTACCAATTCCGGCGCGCGGCATTTCGATACGTTTCCCAATTCCCCACCACGAGGCATCGCCGAAGATCCGCATGACCGCGGGGACGAGCAGCACCCGCAGAATTGCGGCGTCGATGAAGAGCGCGGTCACCATGCCGACCGCGATGTACTGCATCATCACCAGGTCGGAGAGGGCGAAGGCGCCGCAGACGACGAGCAGGACGAGCGCGGCGGCGGTGATGATCCAGCCGGTGCGGGCGATGCCGGCGCGCACCGCCTCGGTGGTGGAGGCGCCCTCGGCCCGCGCCTCCACGATCCGGGCCAGCAGGAACACCTGGTAGTCGGTGGAGAGGCCGTAGATCACCGAGACGATCAGCACCAGGACCAGCGCCATGATCGGCTGCGGCGTGAAGCCGAGCACCCCCGCGCCGTTGCCCTGGACGAAGATCCAGGTCAGCACGCCGAGCGTGGAGCCGAGGCCGAGCAGGTTCAGGAATCCGGCCTGCAGCGGGAGCACGATCGAGCCGAAGGCGACCATCATGAGCACCGTGGTGATCAGGAAGACCAGCACCACCATGAGCGGCAGCCGGTCGAGCAGCGCGGCCACGCTGTCCCGCTCGCTCGCCGGTTGCCCGCCGACCAGCACGATGGTGCCCGGCGGGGTGGGCATGGCGCGCAGGTAGTCGATGGTCTCGTTCGCGTCGTACGAGTCCCGCACCACGGTGTTCGTCGTGAAGACGCCGAGGTCGGACTGCGCCTGCAGCGCGGCCGGGAACGGCGCCTGCAGCCCGGGCGCGCCGTTCGCGCGCTCCACCACCTCGCCGATCACCGAGGTGTCGAAGGTGATCACCACCAGGTCGACCGGGTTGATCTGGCGCAGCGGGAAGAGCTCGTCGAAGTGCTGCTGGGCGGTGCGGGTCGGGTGGTCGGGGGGCAGGAAGCGCTCGGAGATTCCGCCGAACGCGACGTCCCGCACCGGGGCGATGAGGATCAGCAGCAGCGCCACCACCGGCACCGCGACCAACCAGGGCCGGCGCATCACCCGGCCCGCGATCCGGCCCCACGGATTGTTCCGCTGCTCGATATCGGCCCGGCGGGCGTGGAAGCGGTTGCAGCCGAGCCGGTCCACCCGGTGCCCGAGGATCGCGAGCATGGCGGGCAGCACGGTCACCGAGACCGCGGCGGCCAGCGTCACCGTGATCATGGCGCCGAGCGCGAAGGAGCGCAGGAAACCGTGCGGGAACAGCAGGATCGCACCGGAGGCGAGCACCACGACGGTGGCGGAGAAGGCGACGGTCCGGCCCGCCGTCGCCACCGCGCGAGCGACGGCGTCCGGCACCGGGCGGCCGGCGGCCAGCTCCTCGCGGAACCGGCTGACGATGAAGAGCCCGTAGTCGATGGCGAGGCCGAGCCCGATCATCGACACCACCGGCGAGACGAACGAGTTCACCTCCATGACGTGGGTCAGCAGCCGGACGACGCCCCACGCCCCGAGTACGGTGAGCCCGCCGACGATGAGCGGCAGCGCCGCGGCCACCACCCCGCCGAACAGGAAGAACAGCAGCACCGCCACCGCCGGGATGGCGACCAGTTCCATCCGCCGCTGGTCGTGCGCCATCGTGTCGTTGAGCGCGAGCGCGACCGGCTGCGCGCCCGCCACCTCCAGCTCCACCCCCGGCAGCACGAACTCCTCCGCGATCTGCCGGTAGTTGTTCAGCACCTCGGTGTCGTCGCGGCCGCGCACCGCGACCGAGGCGAAGGCGTGCTCGCCGTCCGGCGTGCCGAAGACGTCGGGGACCGCGAGCCCGGTGTTCGTCTCCCAGTAGCTGCCGTTGATCTTCTCGATCCGGTCGGGGAAGCGCTCGGGCAGCCCGTTCAGGAAGCCGGTGACGGTGGCCGTGAACTCCGGGTCGTCCACGGCCTTCCCGGCCGGGGCGTGGAAGACCAGCAGCACGTCGGCGACGTGGTTGTGGCCGAACGCCTCGTCCTTCACCCGCAGCGCCCGCGCCGACTCCGAACCGGGGTCGTCCCAGCCGCTCACGCTGAGGTGCGGGTGCAGCCCGATGCCGTACCCGCCGAGCGCGAGCAGCCCGCCGACCACCACCGTGAGCACCAGGAACCGACGCCGGACGAGCAGCCCGATCCACCGGCCGAATCCACCGGACACAGCCACCTCCCGACCCTCGAACCGCACTCACCGACACGTGAAACATAGGCACCGGCAACGGCTTCCACAGCCCCCGGATTCGACCGGCTCGAAATCCCACAACTGATTCGGGACCGTGTTGTGAACTGTCCCTGAAACATCGAGCGGTACCTGTGAGCGTGGTTACGCTGACCCCGGTCGCCAGCTGCATCGGCCACATTCACGAGTCGCCCGGAAATCGGTGGCGCTCGAATCAAGTCCGGCTCGGGAGGATATGCATGTCGGATATCGCGATTGTCGGCATCGGTTGCCGTTTCGCCGGAGGAATCGACTCACCGGACACGTTCTGGGATTTCGTCCTCGACAAGCGTGACGGTGTCGTCGAGATGCCCGCGGACCGATGGGACTACCGCCGCTACTACGACCCGGAGCCGCGCACGCCCGGTCGCAGCTACACCAGGCACGGCGCCTTCATGACCACCGATCCGTGGGAGTTCGACCCGGACTTCTTCGGCATCTCGCCGCGCGAGGCCACCGTGCTCGACCCGCAGCAGCGGCTCATGCTCGAGGTCACCTGGGAGGCGCTGGACGACGCCGGGATCGCGCGGCACGCGGCAGGCGGCCCGGTCGGCGTCTACGTCGGCGGTTTCGTGGTCGACCAGTCGGTGATCGGCGTGGTCGGCCCGGCGCTGTTCCACACCGACATGCACACCCCGGCGAGTGCCTCGTACACCATGCTCTCCAACCGAATCGCCTACGCGCTCAACCTGGTCGGGCCCGCGATCACCGTGGACACGGCCTGCTCGTCGTCGCTGGTCGCCTTCCACCTGGCCTGCCAGGCGCTGGCGAACGGCGACTGCGAGGTGGCGCTGGCCGGCGGCGTGAACGTCATGCTGCAGCCGGAGACCTTCGTCCTCATGTGCAAGGGCGGGTTCCTCGCGACCGACGGCCGCTGCAAGTCCTTCGACGCCTCCGCCGACGGCTACGGCCGCGGCGAGGGCGCGGGCATGGTGGCGCTGAAGAAGCTGGACGACGCGGTCCGCGACGGTGACCGGATCTACGCCGTGGTCAAGGCCACCGGCTCGAACCAGGACGGCCGCACCACCGCCATCACCGTGCCGAACGTGGATTCGCAGGAGTCGCTTGCCCGTTCGGTGTGCGTGCGCTCGGGGCTGGCTCCGGAGTCGATCACCTACGTGGAGGCGCACGGCACCGGCACCCTGGTCGGCGACCCGGTGGAGCTGCGCGCGCTGGGCCGGGTCTTCGGCTCGCCGTCCGGGCGCACCGAATCGCTCGGCGTCGGCTCGGTGAAGTCGACGATCGGGCACACCGAGGCGGCCGCGGGCGTCGCCAGCGTGATCAAGGCCGCGCTGGCCATCAGGCACAGGACCATCCCGCCGCAGGGCTGGATCGACAAGCCCAACCCGGACATCCCCTTCGACGAGCTCGGGCTGCACGTCCAGACCGAGGCCGAGCCGCTGCCCGCCGACGCCCCGCCGATGTCGGTCGCGGTCAACGGCTTCGGCTACGGCGGCACCAACGCGCACGCCATCCTGCAGGAGTACCGCCCCGCCACCGTGGTCGAACCCGCCCGCGAGCCCAAGCACTACGGCGTGCTGCCGATCTCGGCCCGCGGCACCGCGGCGGCCCGCGCGCTGGCAGGCCGCTTCGCCGACCTGATCACCGGCGGCGCCGACCCGGCCCGGCTGGCCGAGGCCGCCTGGACCAGGATGGCGCACCACCAGCACCGCACCGGCATGCTGCTCGGCGACACCGACGACCTGGTCCGCGAGCTGCGCGCCTTCGCGGGCGGCGAGGGCAGGGACGCGGTGCGCACCATCGTGGCCCGCACCACCGAGCCGGTCTTCGTCTTCTCCGGCATGGGCCCGCAGTGGTGGGGCATGGCGCGCGAACTGCTCAGCACGGAAGGCGCTTTCGCCGAGGCCGCGAAGGAGATCGACGACGAGTTCCGCACGCTCGCGGGCTGGTCGATCATCGAGGAGCTGCGCAAGCCGGAGGAGGAGTCGCGGGTCACCAGCACCGAGGTCGCGCAGCCCGCGAACTTCCTGGTGCAGGTGGCGCTGGTCCGCGAGCTGGAGCGGTACGGCATCGCGCCGGCCGCCATCGTCGGGCACAGCGTGGGCGAGGTCTCCGCGGCCTACGTCAGCGGGGTGCTCTCGCTGCGCGACGCCGTGCTGGTCGCCTACCACCGCGCCCGGCTGCAGGCCACGACGGCGGGCACCGGCGGCATGCTCGCCGTCGGGCTCAGCGCCGACCAGGCCCGTGAACTGGTCGAGAACGACCCGCGGGTCGATATCGCCGCGATCAACAGCGCGACCTCGCTCACCCTCTCCGGCGACATCGACCGGCTGGACGAGATCGCCGAGAAGCTCACCGAGGACGGCGTTTTCGCGCGCCGCCTGCGGGTCGAGGTGCCCTACCACAGCCGGCTCATGGACCCGATCCTGGACGAGCTGCGGACCGTGCTCGCTCAGCTCGACCCGCAGTCGCCGACGATCCCGCTGTACTCCTCGGTCACCGGCGACGAAGTGACCGGCCCGGACTGGGGCGCCGAGTACTGGTGCGCCAATGTCCGCGAGCCGGTGCGCTTCGCCGACGCCATCGCGAAGCTGATCGCCGAGCGGCGGGTCTTCCTCGAGGTCGGGCCGCACCCGGTGCTGTCCGGCAATATCCGGGAGATCCTGCTCGGCGCGGACGTGAACGGCACCACGGTGCCGACGCTGGACCGCAAGCAACCCGACTCGGACAGCCTGCGCCGCACCCTGATCGGGCTGTACGGCGCGGGCGTGCTCGACCTGGACGCGCTGTTCCCGGCCGAGGACGGCACGGTCCCGCACACGCCGCTGCCGCGCTACCCGTGGCAGCGCACCCGGCTGCACTCCGCGCTCCCGCTCTTCGAGCAGGCCAGGCTCGGCACGCCGGGCGGTTACGCCATGCTCGGCGACCCGGACGTCGAGGGGCGGCCGGACTACCTGCTGCAGGTCGGCACCGAGCTGCTGCCCTGGCTGGCCGACCACGTGGTCAACAACATCAAGATCATGCCGGGCGCGGCCTACCTCGACGCCGCGCTCAGCGCCACCGCCAAGCGGCTCGGCGTCGACCGGGTCGCGCTGGAGCAGGTGCGCTTCGTCGCGCCGCTCATCATGGGCCAGCCGGACACCCCGCTGCTCGCGCTGACCATCGAGGAGGCCAGCGGCCGCTTCGTGATCCGCTCCCGCTCGGCCACCGGCACCGCGTGGACCCTGCACGCCACCGGCCGCACGCTGACCGGCAGCCACCGGCAGACCACGGTCGAGGTGCCGGAGATCGCGGTCGGCGTCGACGTCGACCCGGCCATGTTCTACACCGGGCTGGCCGCGGCCGGGCTGCAGTACGGCCCCGCGTTCCGGCGAGTACTCACCGCCCGCGTCGGGCAGGACGCGGTGGTCGCCACCGTCGACGGCTCGATCGCGGCGGGCTCCGGCCACCTCGCGCACCCCGCCGTGGTGGACGCCGCCATGCAGACCGCGGCGCTGCTCTTCGCCGAATCCCGCATCGACGAGGGCACGCTGGTGCCGGTCGGGGTGGCGGCGGCGCGCATGGTCGCGCCGCTGCCGGAGCGGGTCACCGTGGTCGCCAGGCGCGACCCCAACGCCAGGCTGCGCGCCGACGTCGACCTGCTCGACGATGACCACAACCTGGTCATGCGGCTGAGCGGGCTGCAGATCGGCGCGCTCACCCCCGGCCAGGACCCCCTGCGCCGGATGGCCGACTTCTTCTACGTCGAGACCATGGAGCAGCGCGACCCGCTCGACCCCACCGCGCTGCCGCAGGACTCGGTCAGCACGGTGGTGGTCGCGCTCGGCGGCAGCAACAGCCGGGCCGAGGCGCTGGCCGAGACGATCCCCGGCGCCCGGCTGCACCTGGCCGGGCTGACCGGCGAGGACCCGGCCGCCGGGCTGGCCGACACCCTCGCCGCCACCCGCGCGGACGGCACCGAGCGGCTGCACGTGGTCGTCGTCGCGGGCGCCGCCGAGGACGACGTCGCCCAGCTCTGGACGCTGGAGCAGGTCGCGGTCGCGATCGACGCCTTCGCACACCCGGCCGAGACCGAGCAGCGCGGCATCGGCGATGTCTTCGGCGACGGCGAGTGCCACGTCACCCTGGTCACCGAGCGCGCCTTCGCCATCCCGGACAACCCGGCGCTGCCGGACACCAAGCAGGCCGCGCTGGCGGGCGCCCGCCGCGTGTTGCTCAACGAGCAGACCACGCTGCGCTGGCGGCTCGTCGACGTCGAACCGAGCACCGAAACCGCCGATCTCGTCACCGAGCTCGCGGTCCCCGGCGCCTTCTGGAACGACAACCTGGACGAGGTCGCGTTGCGCTCGGGCACCCGCTGGGCCCCGCTGATCACCAAGCCGCTCCCGGACCGGCTGGAGGCGCTGGACACCCCGGCCCCGCTCACCGACCCGGAGGCCAATTTCGCCCTGGAGATGCCGCGGACCAGGGTGCTCTCCGCGCTGGCCTGGCGCGAGTGCCCCCGCCCCGACCCCGCGGCCGACCAGGTCGAGGTCAGGATGAAGGTCATCGGGCTGAACTACAAGGACCCGCTCAAGGTGATCGGGCTGCTCGGCGAGCGCGAACTGGCCCCCACCTACTTCGGCACCGTGCCGGGCATGGAGGGCGTCGGCGAGGTGGTCCGGGTCGGCTCGGGCATCACCGACATCGCCGTCGGCGACCAGGTCGCCATCGCCACCAAGGGCATGATGCAACGCTACGTGCTGGTCGACCGGAACCGGGCCATCCCGCTTCCCCCCGACGCCGACCCCGGCTACTGCACCAGCACCATCGCCTTCGGCACCGCCGAGTACGCGCTGCACGACCTGGCCCGGATCGAGCCGGGCGAGTGGGTGCTGATCCACGGCGCGGCGGGCGGCGTCGGCACGGCGGCCATCCAGGTCGCCAAGGACCGCGGGGCGCGGATCATCGGCACCGCGAGCACCGACGAGCGCCGGGCGCACGTGCTCGCGCTCGGCGCCGAGCACGCCATCGACTCCCGCTCGCTGAACTTCGTGGACGACGTGCTGGAGATCACCGGCGGCAAGGGCGTCGAGGTGGTGCTGAGCAGCGCGCCCGGCGAGATCCTGCGGCAGAACTTCAACGCGGTGGCCGAGTTCGGCCGCATCGTCGAGGTGGGCAAGGCCGACATCTACACCGGCGGCCTGCTGGAGCTGGCCAACTTCGACAAGAACGTGGCCTACTTCTCCATGGACCTGGACCGCCTGGTCGCGGTGGACGCGCAGCGGCTCATCTCACTGCTGCAGCGGGTCTACGAGAAGGTGCTGGCGGGCACCTACACGCCGCTCCCCTACCGGCTCTTCGAGACCGACGAGGTGGCGAGCGCCTTCGAGGAGACCATCCGCTCCACCGGGCTGCGCCGGATCGCGCTGCGCGTCGACTCGCCGCTGCCCGCCGTCCGGCCGTACCTGCCCGAGGTCGAGTTCGACGCCGCCGGAACGTATCTGGTGACCGGTGGCTTCGGCGGCTTCGGCATGGCGATCGGGCGCTGGCTCGCGCTGCGCGGCGTGCGGCGGCTGGTCCTGATCAGCCGCAGCGGCCCGGCCACCGACGAGGCGCACCGGCAGCTGGAGGCCTGGCACGCGGCGGGGGTCGAGGTGATCGACGAGCGGGCCGACATCACCGACGCCGCCGCGGTCGCGGCCGTCGTGGCCAGGGCGCACACCGCCGAGCACCCGCTGCGCGGCGTGTTCCACGCGGCGGGCTCGGTGGCGGACAACCGTCTGGCCGCCATGACCTACCGCGAGCTGGACATCGTGTACCGGCCCAAGGTGCACGGCGCCCGGGTGCTGCACCAGGCGGTCGCGGACGCCGGGATCACCCTCGACATGTTCGTGCTCTGCTCCTCCGGCGGCTCCATGTACGGCATCTACGGCCAGTACAACTACTGCGCCGCCAATGTCGCGGTGGAGACCATGGCACAGGAGTGGGCGCGGGGCGGCGAGCGGGCGCTCTGCATCGGCTGGGGCCACCTCTCCGGCGCCACCGGCGGCATGGCGGCCGACGAGACCGCGGTCAAGTACCTCGACCTGGTCGGCTTCGACCCGCTCGACATGGCCGACGCCACCGCCTACCTGGAGCAGACGCTGCGCCTCGGCGACCCGAGGGCCGGGATCATCCCGACCGACTGGTCCAAGCTCACCGGCACCTTCCCGCAGCTCACCCGGACCGGCCGGACCGTCGCGCTGGCCCAGGTCTCGGCGAAGGACACCTCGGAGCTGGCCCAGCTGCGCGCCGAGGTGGCCGCCATCGAGGAGGGCAAGCGCGGCGCCTTCGTCGCCCGCAAGATGGCCGAGGAGCTCGCGGTCGTCATGGGGGTGCCGGTGGAGTCCATCGACATGACGGTTCCCGTCCCCGAGCTGGGGCTGGACTCGCTGATGGCGGTGGAGCTCGGCGCCAGGGTCACCAAGACTCTCGGCATCGACCTGATGTCGCTGCAGATGGGCCGCTCGTTCAGCCTGGAGCAGGCCGGGCCGAAGGTGGCCGAGCTGATCCTGGCCGCGGAGTCGGCGAGCGGCGGCGGGCTCGACCCGTCCAAGCTGATCGCCGAGGCCGCGGCCGAGCCGGTGCCGGTGGGCGCGCCATCGTGACCGGCACCCGTCGAAACGAGGTTGCAGCATGGTCGAATTCGGCCTGATCGACGACTGGGCACCGGCGCCGGGCCGGTTGACCACTTGGACCGCGGCACCGGAGTCGGTGGCGCGGGCCAGGCTGGCACCGGCCCACCCGGCCCCGCCCTCGCACCAGCAGGAGCAGTACCTGAAGGCGGCCGCCCAGCACGCCGCGGCGGAGTTCCGCTACTCCGGGCTCTGCCTGGTGACCGCGGAGATCCCGACCGGCGAGCTGAACCGGGTGGCCATGACCACCGCGGTCAACGCCTTCCTGCAGCGGCACGACACCTTCCGGACCTGGTTCCGGATCGAGGGCGGCGCCGTCCGGCGGCACCTGGTGCCCGCCGACGACGTCGAGTTCGTCCCGGTCGAGCACGGCCGGGTCGACGACCCGGCCGCCGTCCGGGAGCACGTGCAGAAGACGACACCCGGCCCGTTCGAGTGGGACTGCTTCACCTTCGGCGCGATCGAGCGGGAGGAGTCGACCACCGTCTACCTCGCCGTCGACCACCTGCACACCGACGGCTTCGGGCAGTACCTCTCCGGCTTCGACCTCGCCATGCTCTACACCCGCGAGGTCTGGCCGGACGCCCCCGACATGCTGGAACCGGCCGCCAGCTACCTGGCCTATTGCACCGCCGAGCGCGCCTACACCGGGCAGATGTCGCTGACCTCGCCCGGCGTGCGCAAGTGGCTGGAGCTGATCCGCGGGAACGAGGGCAGGCTGCCGTCGTTCCCGCTCGATCTCGGGAAGCGAACCGACGGCTACAACCGCAGCGCGCACCGCACGGTCACGCTCTTCGACGAGGACACGGCGTCCCGTTTCGAGGAGCGCTGCCGGGCGAACGGGGCCGAGTTCGTCGGCGGCATCTTCGCCGCCGCCGCGCTGGTGGAGCGGGAGCTGATCGACAGCGACTACTACTTCGGCATGACCCCGGTGAGCACCCGCGGCAGCCTTGCCGAGCGGGCATCGGTCGGCTGGTACGTGACGCTGCTCCCGGTCGCCTTCCCGCTCGGCGCGACCTCGTTCGACCGGGTGGTGAAGCTGGCCCAGCACGCCTACGAGAACGGGCTCCGGCTGGCGCCCACCTCGTTCCAGCGGGTGGTCGAGCTGCTGCCCGCCGACTCCGACCTGGACCTGAAACCGGGCTGGTCCTGCCCGATGATCTCCTTCGTCGATGCCAGGGAGCTGCTCGGCAACGAGTTCTTCGACGCGGCCTCGGCCGGGCTCTACGCCAATCGGGCCGCCTCCGAACAGGTGCTGATCTGGATCAACCGGCTGGCGGCCGAGACCACGCTGAGCGTCATCTACCCGGACACGCCGGTGGCGCACGAATCGGTCGAGCGCTACGTCGCGGTGCTGCGGCGGGTCTTCGCGGCGGCGGCGGAGGGGAAGCCGTGATAGACACCGTGTTCCGCGATCCCGGCATCCCGGACGGGGAGAAGTCGGTCTACGCCGTGCGGGTGGCGAACCAATCCTCCGCGCTGGAGCTGGTCAGCGCGATCGGGCACGACACCGACGGGTACCGGTCGATCATCCAGGTCGGCTCCGGGGACTTCGCGGTGACCGTCGAGCAGCGCTTCCAGCGCGTCGGCGAGCGGCTCAGGGCGGCGAGCTACCGGGCCGAGACCAGGTCCGGCGGGGCCGTGGTGAGCCGGGAGGAGGCGAACTTCGTCGGGACGACGCACCTGCAGTTCGGTGGCGGCGTCGCGCCCTTCCCGGCCGATCTCATGCCGCTGGCCGGCGGGCTCACCCTGCTGCGCGGGCTCGACTTCGCCGATGGTCTGGAAGCGGACCTGGCGCTCTGGCTGGCCTTCTCGGTGCACATTCCGGTGAGCGCCAGGGTGGAGCAGCGCGCGGTGATCGAGGTGCCCGCCGGGGAGGTGGAGTGCTGGCAGGTGCGGCTGCGGCCGCGGCTCTCCGGGTTGAACGCGCTGCTGGAGAAGATGCTCAGCGGGTTCCTTCCGCCCGCGGTGGCGCACATCGAGGTGGCGGCGCCGCACCGGATGATCCGCTTCGGGTTCCCCACCGGGCCCATGCCGTGGGATCCGCGCGGGACCATGGAGCTGGTCTCGTAGCTCACGACAATTCGCGACCCCGCGCCGGCCGAGCCGACGCGGGGTCGCGGTGTGTGGGAAACCGGCGGCCGACCGCGCGCGTCAGACCCGGCGGCCGGTGTAGGCGAGCAGCCGCAGATGGTCCGGTGCGTCGTCGGCGACCGGGACCGCCGGGTCGAACCAGCCCGGCTGCCGGTAGGGATCGAGCCCACCGGCACCGACGACGGCCTCCAGCAGCGCGGCACAGAGCGCGTCGTCCGCGAGGTCCGGCCTGCCGATCGCCAGCGCGAGATCGGTCCCGTGCACCGTGAGCTCGAGCAGGTGCGCCAGCGCCGCGCTCGGCCCCGGCAGCTCGCCGAGCGGCGTCGGCACCGCGCGCTCCAGCGCGTCCGGACGACTCCAGGCCGCGCGGTCCAGCTCGGCGGCGGTGGCGAAGGCGCCGTGCGGGTCGGAGCCGAGCACGTCCTCCGGCAGCTCCGCGTCGCCGGTGATGTCGCTGAGCGCCGCGACCGACCCGTACATGACGGTGACCAGGTGGTCGAGCAGGGTGTGCACGTCCCATTCGGCGCAGAGCGTGGCCGCGCCGAGCGATCCGGGTTCCAGCGCGGCGACCGCGGCACCCGCGGTGTCCAGTGCGCGGTCGATCGCGGCGACCACCGTCTCCGTCTCGATACGGCCGATCGCGGGGTCCTGCACACGGTTCATGGGAATCCTTCTGGTCGATCGAGGCGATGCTGGCCCGAATACACACCGCTCACCAATGGAAACCCGAAATTGTGCGGCGCGCACCGCACAGCCGCCCGGGTTGACAAGGCAGGCCGGGATTGTCGGTCAGCCCGACCCTTCGCGCCGCTTTCCGTCCGGATCCGGCTCGGTGCGGGCGATGCCGTGCTCGGTGCCGTCGTCGGCATCCTGGTCCGGCTCCGGATGCTCCGGCTCGAAGGTCGCGGGCAGCCCCCTGATGTGCCGGTTCATCGACCGGATCAGCAGGAACGTCCCGGCGAGCAGCACGAGCACGATGATCAGCCCGAGCGGCGACGCCTTGCCGAACTCGGGCCCGGTCGGGGTGCCTGGCGTCTGCGCGAGCACCTCGGTGAGCAGCGGTAGCGCGGACATCACCGGTGCTCGTCCCCGATCCCGGCGAACAGGTCGTGCTCCGGGAGCGCGGTCTTGACCCTGGTCTGCGCGAGCTCGAACTCCTCGGTCGGCCAGACCCGCTTCTGCAGGTCGAGCGGGATCGCGAAGAAGGCGCCGTTCGGGTCGATCTGGGTGGCGTGCGCGAGCAGCGCGCCGTCGCGCTGCGGGAAGTACTCCGAGCACTCGATCTGGGTGGTCACCCGCGACATCACGTCCCCGCGCTCCACCGCGTACTTGCGCGAGCGGTCCAGCCACTCCTGCAGCGGGAAGGGCTCGCCGAGCCGGTCGTACTCCTCGGCGAAGCGCTCCAGCCTGCGCAGGCTGAACCCGTGGTTGTAGTACAGCTTGAGCGGGGTCCACGGCTCGCCCGCGCCCGGGAACCGCGCCGGGTCGCCCGCCGCCTCGAACGCGGCCACCGAGACCTCGTAGCAGCGGATGTGGTCCGGGTGCGGGTAGCCGCCGGTCTCGTCGTAGGTCGTCATCACGTGCGGCCGGAACTCCCTGACCACCCGCACCAGCGCCTCGGTCGCCTCCTCCAGCGGGACGAGCGCGAAGCTGCCCTCCGGCAGCGGCGGCGGCGGATCCCCCTCCGGCAGACCGGAATCCACGAAGCCGAGCCAGGTCTGGCGCACCCCGAGCGCGGCCGCGGCGGCGGCCATCTCCTCGCGCCGGATCTCGTGGATCCGCTCCAGCACGCCGGGGGTGTCCATGGCCGGGTTGAGGATGCTGCCCGCCTCGCCGCCGGTCAGCGTGACCACGAGTACCTCGTTGCCCTCGGCGGCGTACTTGGCCGTCGTCGCGGCGCCCTTGGATGACTCGTCGTCGGGGTGCGCGTGCACCGCCATCAGCCGGAGCCCGCTCACGTCCTGTTCACTCCGTCGCTCACCGTCTACCTCGCGCTCTCCGCCGTCTCGTCTCGGTGCCGTGAGGCACCCGATCCTCGCTTACCTATAGTTCCATCCAAACCCCGCTGTATTCCGACCACCCCCGGGAGCGTCCGACGATGACCGACTCGAGCTCGCGAGCAGGTGCTGCGCCTGAACCCGCGACGCAGGCGGAGATCGCCGAGGCCGAGCGGCGCCGCGCGAGCCGCAGGGCCGAGCGCTACGGCGGGGCGGGCCGCACCGAGCCGCGGCGCCGCCGCGCCATCGCGGCCGGGCTCGGGGTGCTGGTGGTCGCCGCCGGGGTCGGCGTCGGCTTCCTCGGCTACCAGAAGTTCGGCCCGACGGACGTCGAGGCCGAGCAGCTCGGCTACGTCGTCGTCGACGATTCCACGCTCGACCTGCGGATCAAGGTCACCAGGGACGATCCGGCGCAGCCGGTGGTCTGCATCGTCCGGGTGATGTCGCGCGACGGCGAGGAGACCGGGAGGCGCGAAGTGCTGGTCACTCCCTCGGTCCACGGCACCGTCGAGGTCGCCACCGTGATCCGCTCCTCGGAGCGGCCCGCCTCGGGCAGCGTCTACGCCTGCTCTACCACCGTTCCGGGGTACCTGCGCGCGGACTGACCCGATCCGGCCGCACAAAATCGACTTGACCTGCATATTTGTGAGTCATGCTAGAATGGCCTGACACACGGTTCCGGAACCCGGAGCCGTGTTTGCTGCATTGGCGGCCAGCGCGAGGCATTCCGGAAAGCACGACACCCTCCGATCGCGTCCAGCCGTCGGCCGATGCGTGCCCGCCTGCCCCGGTGGGTACAGCAGCGGTGTTCAGGGAATCCCGGCGCGCCGGGAACAACTACTAGGGAGTGATCGAGATGACCGAGAATGTGACCTGGCTGACCCAGGAGTCGCACGACAGGCTCAAGAGCGAACTCGACGCGCTCATCGCCAACCGTCCGGTCATCGCCGCCGAGATCAACGAGCGCCGCGAGGAGGGCGACCTCAAGGAGAACGGCGGCTACCACGCGGCGCGGGACGAGCAGGGCCAGCAGGAAGCCCGCATCCGGCAGCTGCAGGAACTGTTGAACACCGCCAAGGTCGGCGTCGCGCCGACCAAGTCGGGCGTCGCGCTGCCCGGCTCGGTCGTCAAGGTCTACTACGACGGCGACGAGGGCGACACCGAGACCTTCCTGATCGCCACCCGCGAGGAGGGGCTCGGCCACTCCGACCTGGAGACCTACTCGCCGAACTCGCCGCTCGGCGGCGCGCTGATCGACGCCAAGGTCGGCGAGACCAGGGAGTACAACCTGCCCAACGGCAACACCATGAAGGTGACGCTGGTCAGCGCGGAGCCCTACCACAGCTGAGCCGCTCCGCGGGGGCGCGGAGTGCCGCGGCCCCGCGCTACCGCGCCGGCTTCCCGGCCGAGGCCGGAGTCCGGGGCCACCTGAACAGCAGCGGCCGCACCCGATACTCGAGTGCGGCCGCTGGTTCATGTTCGTGTTCCCCTACTGCGCGAGCGCCTGCTCGACATCGGCCAGCAGGTCGGCCGCGTCCTCGATACCGACCGAGATCCGCACCAGGTCGGCGGGGACCTCCAGCTGTGAACCCGCGGTGGAGGCGTGCGTCATGGCGCCCGGGTGCTCGATCAGCGACTCGATCCCGCCCAGCGACTCCGCCAGCGTGAAGACCTTCGTCCCGGCGCAGAAGCGGCGGGCGGCCTCCTCGCCGCCGTGCAGCCGCACCGAGAGCATGCCGCCGAAGCGCCGCATCTGCTTGGCCGCGACGCCGTGCCCGGCATGCTCGGGCAGCCCCGGGTAGATGACGGTCGAGATGGCCGGGTGCCTGGCGAGGAACTCGGCGATCAGCTCGGCGTTGTCGCAGTGCCGCTCCATCCGCAGCGCCAGCGTCTTGGCGCCGCGCAGCGTCAGGTAGGCGTCGAACGGGCCCGGCACCGCGCCCGCGCCGTTCTGCAGGAAGGCGAATTTCTGGTCGATCTCGGCGTCGTCGGTGACCAGCGCGCCGCCGATCACATCCGAGTGCCCGCCCAGATACTTGGTGGTGGAGTGCAGCACGACGTCGGCGCCGAGGGTCAGCGGGGTCTGCAGGTAGGGGGTGGCGAAGGTGTTGTCGACCACGAGCAGGGCGCCCGCGGTGTGCGCCACGTCGGCCAGCGCCGCGATGTCACCGATGGTGAGCAGCGGATTGGTCGGGGTCTCGACCCAGATCAGCTTGGTGTCGGGCCGGACGGCGGCCCGGACCGCGTCCAGGTCGGCGATGTGCGCGGGCGAGTGCTCGATGCCCCACTGGGTGAACACCTTGTCGATCAGCCGGAAGGTGCCGCCGTAGGCGTCGTCGGGGATGACGATGTGATCGCCCGGGCGCAGCAGCGCCCGCAGCACACAGTCGGTCGCGGCCATCCCGGAGGCGAAGGCGCGGCCGTACCGGCCGAGCTCCAGGGCCGCGAGGTTTGCCTCCAGCGCCGTGCGGGTCGGGTTACCGGTGCGGGCGTACTCGTACCCGCCGCGCAACCCTCCCACGCCGTCCTGGGCGAAGGTCGAACTCGCGTAGATGGGTACGTTCACCGCGCCGGTCTGCGGGTCCGGTTCGAACCCGGCGTGCACGGCGCGGGTGGAGAATCCCAGCTCGCTCATGGCCCCAGCCTAGAACCGGGCACCGGCGTCCCATTCCCGGGGGGTGCGTGTGCCCGCCTGGTTACGCTGACCGGATGGCGCCCGACACACCCCGCACCCTCGACGAATTGTTCGCGACCGATGCCCTGCTGCAGCCGGAGGAGCGGGAGATCCGCGACACCGTCGCCGCCTTCGCCGCCCGGCGGCTGCGCCCGCACGTCGCCGACTGGTTCGAGGCGGGCACCTTCCCGGCCCGCGAACTCGCCCCTGAGCTGGGTGAACTCGGGCTGCTCGGCATGCACCTGGACGGCTACGGCTGCGCCGGGCTCTCCGCCACCGCGTACGGCCTCGCCTGCCAGGAGCTGGAGGCGGTCGACTCCGGCATCCGCAGCATGGTCTCGGTGCAGGGCTCGCTGGCCATGACCGCCATCCACCGCTACGGCTCCGAGGAGCAGAAGCAGCAGTGGCTACCCGGGATGGCCGCGGGCGAGCTGCTCGGCTGCTTCGGGCTGACCGAGCCGGACTTCGGCTCCAACCCCGGCGGCATGCGCACCCGCGCGAAGCGGGACGGCGACGACTGGGTGCTGGACGGCGCCAAGATGTGGATCACCAACGGCTCGGTCGCCGACATCGCGGTGATCTGGGCCTACACCGACCCCGACGAGGAGGGCGGCCGCCCGGTGGTGCGCGGCTTCCTCGTCCCGACCGACGCCCCCGGCTTCGTGGCGCGGGAGATGCACCGCAAGCTCTCGCTGCGCGCCTCGATCACCGCCGAGCTGAACTTCGACGGGGTCCGGCTGCCCGCCGACGCGGTGCTGCCCGGCTCGCGCGGGCTCTCCTCGCCGCTGGCCTGCCTCGGCGAGGCGCGCTTCGGCATCGTCTTCGGCGCGCTCGGCGCGGCCCGCGACTGCCTCGCCGCGGCGATCGAGTACTCGCGCAGCCGCGAGGTCTTCGACAAGCCGCTGGCCGCCTACCAGCTCACCCAGGCGAAGCTCGCCGACCTGGCGCTGGAGTACGGCAAGGGGCAGCTGCTCGCCATCCACCTTGGGCGGCTCAAGGACCGCGGCGAGCTCACCGCGGAGCAGGTGAGCGCGGGCAAGCTGAACAGCACGCGGGAGGCGATCGCGATCGCCCGCGAGTGCCGGACCATCCTGGGCGCCAACGGGATCACGCTGGACTACCCGGTGTTGCGGCACGCCAACAACCTGGAGTCGGTGCTCACCTACGAGGGCACCGCCGAGGTGCACCAGCTCACCCTCGGCAAAGCCCTCACCGGGAGCAATGCCTTCCGCTGAGCACCGTGTCACGAAGCGTCATCGGGGGGTCACCCCGCGGTCACCCGATAGCCCGAAATGTCCCGCATCCTGGAACGACCATGCTCCACCGGTCGTTCCAGGAGGTGCACCGTGTGCACACTGCCGTTCGCTCTTCCCGCTACGCCGGGAGACTCCGATGCGCGATGCTGAACTCCCGGACCGCCGAGAACTACTGGCCGCCTTCGCCGCTCCGGCCGAAGCGGGCGACGACCCGGTGATCCGATCGGCCGCACTGCTCGCCGAACTGCACCGGCAGCGGCACCTCGACCCGCTGGCGGCAGCCGGAATCGACTGCCGCCGAGCCGAACTCGTCGCCGCCGTCGACCTCTGGACCGATGCCGCCCGGCCCGCGCGGGTGCGCGGCGTCTCGCTCGGCGCGCTGCTGGATCGGATGGCAGCGGCGCACGTGCACGCCGGACACCTCCTGCACAGCTGCGACAAGGTCGCCGAGACCAGGGTGCACGCCGCCTGGTACCGGCTGGCCATCCTGGCCGACGAATGGAGCGATCTCGTCGCGGGCTACCTGCCCGAGCGCGGCACCGCCACCAGCCGCTGACCGGGGCGGCCCCACGCGGGGAGCGTCCGAACTACTTGCCGATCGCGCCGACGCTGAGGAACCCGAGCAGGTCGTGCCTGGTGATGACGCCGACCGGCTTGCCCTCCTCCACCACCATGAGCGCGTCGGTCTCGGACAGCGCCTTGGTGGCGGCCGAGATCGGCTCGCCCGCGCCGATCAGCGGGAACGAGGCGCTCATGTGCTTGGCCACCGAGTCGGTGAGGTGCGCCCGCCCCTCGAACACCGCGGAGAGCAGGTCGCGCTCGGAGACGCTGCCCGCCACCTCGCCCGCCATCACCGGCGGCTCGGCGCCGACCACCGGCATCTGGGAGACGCCGTACTCGCGCAGGATCTCGATGGCGTCGCGCAGGGTCTCCGACGGGTGCGTGTGCACCAGGTCGGGCAGCTCGCCGGACTTGCCGCGCAGCACGTCGCCGACGAGCGGCTCGGCCGCGCCGTCCAGCCGCTCGCGCAGGAAGCCGTAGGAGCTCATCCACCGGTCGTTGAAGATCTTGGAGAGGTAGCCGCGGCCGCCGTCCGGCAGCAGCACCACCACGACGGCGTCGGGGTCACGCCGGGCCACCTCGATGGCGGCGACGACGGCCATGCCGCAGGAGCCGCCGACCAGCAGCCCCTCCTCGCGGGCCAGCCGCCGCGTCATGTCGAAGGAGTCGGCGTCGGAGACCGCGATGATCTCGTCCGCGACCTTCGGGTCGTAGGCCGACGGCCAGAAGTCCTCGCCGACGCCCTCGACCAGGTACGGCCTGCCGGTGCCGCCGGAGTACACCGACCCCTCCGGGTCGGCGCCGATCACCCGCACCCGCCCCTCGGAGACCTCCTTGAGGTAGCGGCCGGCGCCGGTGATGGTGCCGCCGGTGCCGACACCGGCGACGAAGTGCGTGATCCTGCCCTCGGTGTCGGCCCAGATCTCCGGGCCGGTGGTCTCGTAGTGGCTCCGCGGCCCACCGGGATTGGAGTACTGGTCCGGTTTCCAGGCCCCGTCGATCTCGCGGACGAGCCGATCGGAGACGCTGTAGTAGCTGTCCGGGTGCTCCGGCGCGACGGCGGTCGGGCAGACCACGACCTCGGCGCCGTAGGCGCGCAGCACGTTGCGCTTGTCCTCGCTCACCTTGTCCGGGCAGACGAAGACGCACTTGTAGCCGCGCTGCTGCGCCACCAGCGCCAGCCCGACCCCGGTGTTCCCCGACGTCGGCTCCACGATGGTGCCGCCGGGGCGCAACTCGCCGGACTGCTCGGCGGCCTCGATCATCCTGACCGCGATCCGGTCCTTCGAGCTGCCGCCCGGGTTCAGGTACTCGATCTTGGCCGCCACCAGCCCGGCGTTCGGCCCCACCACCGAGTTCAGCCGGACCAGCGGGGTATTGCCGATGAGGTCGACGACGTGCTCCGCGATGCGCATAGCTCCATCGTTGCAGAAGCCGCCCGGACGTGCCGCTTCGCGTTCCGCTCAGCGCCCGGGCACCTGGTTGATCAGGTCGTCCACCGACATCCCCAGCTCCCGCGCCACCGGCTCGGCGCCGCGCGCGGCGAGCAGGGTGCCGATGGCGTGCCGCGGCGAGGTCGCCGCCACCAGCGCCGCGAACTCAGGGCCGAGGATCCCGGCCAGCCGCTGCGCCAGCACCGCCGCCCGCGCCGACTCATCCACCATCCGGTGCGCGCGGTCCCGCACCTCCGCCGCCCGCCCCGGCGGGACCCGGGTGATCACGGCCCGCGCCGGTGCGGTCCCGAAAGACGATGCCGCGAGCAGCGTCTCCGTGCTGTCCGGCGCCGCGGCAGCCCGCGGGTGGTCGTTCTCCGTCTTCTTCGTCATGTCCACTCCTCTCCAGGAGACGGCCGATCCACGGCTCCCGTGCTCTGAGCACCGCCCACCGGCGCTCGACGGCGCGGGCCGACGGCTCGCCGAACAGCTCGGCGACCTCCGCGTGCGTGTGCCCGCAGGCCTTCCCCCAGACAATGTTCCGGTCGCGCTGGGGCAGCCGGAGCAGGTGTTCGCGCAGTACCGCACGGTCGGTGACCAGGCGGGCCGGATCGGCGGCCTGCTCGGTCTCCCGGCGGACGGCGGAGAGGGTCAGGTGGTGTCTGACCTCCGCACGCCGGTACTTCTTGAACTCGTTGACGAACGCGATCGCGCACTTCGCGGCGAACCAGGTCGTCAGGCTCGCACCCCGGTCGGAACGCCAACCGGTGCCGGCCCGCGATTCCGCGCGGAAGGCGAAGAGCGCCTCCGCAACGGCGACGTCGACGAACTCCGCGCGGAATTCGCGATCGCGCAGGAACCGGGCGCGCTCCTCGGCGCCGAGCGTGAGCGGCACGCCTGCCGCCGCGGCCCGGCGGCCGATCTCGCCGGTGGCCAGCCAGGCACCGAGCACGGCGATGCCGTAGCGGCAGACCTCGGTGGCGAAGCGATCCCAAGCGGGCCCGGCGAAGTTCTCGGCGCGCAGCAGCTCGAAGAGCGCGCCGTCGCCCGGCGGGCCGGGACCGTAGGCGCTCCTGCCGACCGGTTCTGTGGTCATGGGACTCCCCCTTCTCGGAGTATGCGTTGTTGTAGGCGCTCACGCCTCCGGATCTCCCCGCCCGCTCCTGGCGAGCTGGCCGGCGAGCGCGCACCCGCCGCTGAACACGGTGACCGCGGCGCCGAAGTCGCCGTGCGCGGCGCTCGCGGCGGCGAGCGCGGCCGAGGTCAGGAAGACCAGGACCGGGACGGCGGTGGCGCCGGGGCGTCTGCCGTCGCCGGACGGTTTCGGGGTGTCGGGGTGCATCTGTCCGCTCCTCGCTCGAGTGGCTCGTACCCCGTTGTAGGCACGCCGGACTCGCCGCCCCCCGCACCCCCGTACGAGCCCCTAGGATCGGAGGGCATGAGGAAGCTCACCATCGCCCGCGCAGCCACCGTCCTGGCCGGGGCGGCCGTGGCGACGACGCTCGGGGCCGGGGCGCAGGCCGCCGCGGCCACCGTCGAATTCCCGCAGGTGCCGACGCTGGCGCGCGGCGGGCTGTGCTGGACCAGCGTGCGCACCTGGGCCGATACCGGCCCGCAGTATCCGGGCCGGGCGATCCTGAACATGCGGGCCGAGCCGGTCGCCGGCGTCGGGCCAGGCATCTACCCGTTCGCCCCGCTCTGCGAGGTCCGCACCACGATCGCGTGGCGCAACCTGAACACCGGCGCGACGGGGGTCTACGAGAACCTGGTGGTCACCGGGATCTACGGCAGCATCCAGTACGCGCTGTTCCAGGACACCGGGCCGGGGCGGATCGAGGTCACCGTGACCACCGACAACGCGAGCGTCCCCGCCCGCGGCACCTTCGACGTCGCGGGCTGACCGTCCCACGGAACGGCATCGGCGCCGCCGCTCGGGCCGCCCGGTTTGTAGAATGCGCAAACGTGGGTGTTCCTCGCATGGGTTGGCGTGCCGCCGCCGCGGCGGGAGCGGGCGCGGTGCTCGCCGGTTCCGGCGCGGGCACGGCCTGGTGGTTCGGGTACCGCAAGCTCATGGAGCAGGCGGGCGCGGCGCGCGGCGTGATCGGCAGGGACAGCTCCAAGCCGCCCGAGGCCGACGGCATCTACGCCCCCGGCGGCGAGCCGCCGCAGCGCTGGCGCGCCGGCCGCGAGTTCGACCTGCACCTGATGATCTTCGGCGACTCCACCGCGGCCGGGCTCGGCGCGCTGAGCGCCGAGGAGGTGCCCGGCGTCCGGCTGGCCCGCGGCCTGGCCGAGGCCACCGGCAACCGCATCCGGCTGAGCACGAAGGCCATCTCCGGCGCCACCTCCAAGGGGCTGGCCGGCCAGGTGGACGCCATGTTCGTGGCCGGCCCCCCGCCGGACGCCGCCGTCATCCTGGTCGGCGCGAACGACGTCACCAAGAAGCACTCGATCCGCCTGTCGGCCGCCCGGCTCGGCACCGCGGTGACCCGGCTGCGCGCCGCGGACAGCGTCGTCGTGGTCGGCACCTGCCCGGACCTCGGCATCGTCACCGCCATCGCGCAGCCGCTGCGCGCGGTGGTGGAGAACTGGAGCGTCCGCCTGGCCAGGGCGCAGACCGCGGCCACCCGCGCCGCGGGCGGCCACCCGGTCCCGATGGGCAACCTGCTGGCGCCGCGGTTCCGCGAGGCCCCCGAGCTGCTCTTCGCCGCCGACGGCTTCCACCCGTCCGCCGCCGGCTACGCGCTGGCCGCCGAGCACCTGCTGCCCGCGCTGCTGGCGGCGCTCGGCGTCGAGGCCGGGCTGCTGCACCAGGCCGAGGCACCGGACGCGCCGGCGCCCGGCGCGCGACGCCTTTCGGACCGAGCCCGCGCCACGTAGATTTCTACTGGCGAGTAACCGAATTCGCACCACGACAAAGGAGTCCTCATGCCAGAGGCCGTCATCGTTTCGACCGCGCGCTCCCCGATCGGCCGGGCCCGCAAGGGCTCGCTGGCGGAGCTGCGGCCGGACGACCTCACGACCCAGGTCGTGCGCGCCGCGCTCGACAAGGTGCCCGCCCTCGACCCGGCCACGATCGACGACCTGATCGTCGGCTGCGGCTCCCCCGGCGGCGAGCAGGGCTTCAACATCGGCCGCGTGGTCGCGGTCCAGCTGGGCTACGACACCCTGCCCGGCACCACCGTGCACCGCTACTGCGCCTCCTCGCTGCAGTCCACCCGGATGGCGTTCCACGCCATCAAGGCCGGCGAGGGCGACGTGTTCATCTCCGCCGGGGTGGAGACCGTCTCCCGGTATGTGAACGGCTCGGCCGATTCCTGGCCGAACACCCAGAACGGGGTCTTCGCCGAGGCTCAGGCCCGCACGGCAAAGACCGCCGAGGGCGGCTCCGGCATCTGGCACGACCCGCGCGAGGACGGGCTGATCCCCGACGTCTACATCGCCATGGGCCAGACCGCGGAGAACGTCGCCACCTCCACCGGGATCACCCGCGAGGAGCAGGACCGCTGGGGCGTGCGCTCGCAGAACCGCGCCGAGGCCGCCATCGCGTCGGGGTTCTTCGAGCGCGAGATCACCCCGGTCACCCTGCCCGACGGCACCGTCGTCACCAAGGACGACGGCCCGCGCGCCGGGGTCACCTACGAAGCGGTCTCCGGGCTCAAGCCGGTCTTCCGCCCCGACGGCACCGTCACCGCGGGCAACTGCTGCCCGCTCAACGACGGCGCCGCGGCCCTGGTGATCATGAGCGACACCAAGGCCAAGGAGCTCGGGCTGACCCCGCTGGCCCGGATCGTCTCCACCGGCGTCTCCGGGCTCTCCCCGGAGATCATGGGGCTGGGCCCGATCGAGGCGGTCAAGCGCGCGCTGGCACTGGCGGGCAAGACCATCGACGACATCGACCTGGTCGAGATCAACGAGGCCTTCGCCGTCCAGGTCCTCGGCTCCGCCCGCGAGCTGAAGATCGACGAGGACCGGCTGAACGTCTCCGGCGGCGCCATCGCGCTCGGCCACCCCTTCGGCTCGACCGGCGCCCGGATCACCACCACGCTGATCAACAACCTGCAGACCCACGACAAGCAGTTCGGTCTGGAGACCATGTGCGTCGGCGGCGGCCAGGGCATGGCACTCATCATCGAGCGGCTCAGCTGAGCTAGCACGCGAAGCGGGGCGGTCACCGATCGGTGACCGCCCCGCTTCGCGTCGGTGACTAGTCGTTCTGGAAGTAGCTCAGCAGCCGCAGGATCTCGACGTAGAGCCAGACCAGGGTGATGGTCAGGCCGAAGGCCACGCCCCAGGCCGCCTTCTCCGGCGCCTGCGCGCGGATCAGCTGATCCGCGGCGTCGAAGTCGAGCAGGAAGCTGAACGCGGCGATCGCGATGCAGACCAGGCTGAAGATGATGGCGATCGGGCCGCCGTCCCGCAGGCCGAGGCCGCCGTCGATGAAGAAGCTCGCGACCAGGTTGCCCAGCGCCAGCACCACGACGCCGATCAGGGCGCCGACGATCATGCGGGTGAAGCGCGGCGTGACGCGGATGGCGCCGGTCTTGTAGACCACCAGCATGCCGGCGAAGACGCCGAAGGTGCCGAGTACCGCCTGCCCGATCAGCGCACTGCCGCCCGCGCCGCCGAACTCGATATTGGTGAACATGAAGGACAGCGCGCCGAGGAAGAAGCCCTCCGCCACGGCGTAGGACAGCACGATGGCCGGGTTGTCCATCTTGTTGCCGAAGGTCGCCACCAGCACCAGGACCAGCCCGATGAGACCGCCACCGATCACGAAGGCGGGCGCCAGCGAGGTGTTGGCGTTGGTCAGCGCGTAGGAGATGACGGCGGAGACGGCGAGCACCGCGAGGGTGATGCCGGTCTTGGTCACCACGTCGTCGATCGTCATCGACCTGGTGGCCGGCGGCGCCTGGTACTGCGGCGCCTCACCGTACTGCTGCGGCGGGTACTGGCCGTGCGGCTGCTGCTGGCCGAACTGGCCGGCACCGGCTACGCCGGAACCGAAGTTCGCGTAACCGCCCACTCCCTCCTGCCGAGGCAGGCGCCGGAAGACTGGATTGGAGGAGGTACGCAAGGGATCCCTTTCTCGAGTCCGGATCGCGTCTACTGCTGGTCCGTACAACGCCCGCCCCCCGGAAACAGTTCCCGGTCAGCGGACAATTCGGACTCTACCGTTCTACGTCCCGTAAACCACGTACCGATCTTGTCACCGTGAATTTCTGGTTGCGGGCGATGACCTCGGTGTGGCCGACCAGCCGCGCCGTCACGCCGCGGTGGTTCAGGTGGCTGTTGTAGACGGTCCACAGCTCACCGCCGGGCCGGAGCACCCGGCCCGCCGCGGTGAACATCTTGATCGCGGAGCCGGTGTGCACGGCCGCGCCGATGTGGAAGGGCGGGTTGCAGAGCACCAGATCGGCGCTCTGCGGCGGCAGCGAGGCCATGGCGTCGTCACGGACGACGCGCACCCGCTCGGCCACCCCGTTCGCCGCCGCCGTCGCCACGGCCGAGGCCACCGCGGCGGCGGACTGGTCGGTGCCGGTGACGGTGATCCGCGGCCGCGAGCGGGCCAGCGCGACCGCCAGGATGCCGGTGCCGCAGCCCAGGTCGATCGCGTTGCGGGCGTCCGGCTTCATCCGGTCCAGGTGCCGCAGCAGGAAGCGGGTGCCGATATCGAGCTTGGGGCCGGAGAAGGCGGCGCCGTGCGCGACCACGTCCAGCCCGAGTTCGGCCAGGTGCTCGCGCACCGGGAAGCGCGGCTCGCCCACCGGCCTCGGCCCCGACACCAGCAGCGCGCGGGATTTCTGCCGCCCCCGGCTGGCGCGCACCTCGGTGAAGCTCTCGCCGAGCACCTCGTTCATGGCGGGGGTGAGGTACTTGTCCCGGCCCGCGGCGAAGACGAGGACACCGGGGTCGGCGTACCTGGCGACGGCGTCGGCGATCTCGGCGAGCCCGGCCAGCCCGCGCGGCAGCCGGAGCAGCACGACGGTGGCGCCGGTGAGCAGCGAGGCGCCGAGCGGGTGGCCCCGGTAGCGCCCGGAGAGCTCGAGCGCGCGGGCGTTGGCGGCGAGCGCGAGCTCCCCGGTGAGCACGTCCTGGTGCACCCGGATGCCGTGCAGGTCGTGCGAGACGGCGGCGCCGAGGGTGAGCGCGCCGTAGCCGTCGTCGATCACCGCGACCCGGCCCGCGCCCGCCCCGGCGAGCGCATCCGCCGCCACGTCGAGCAGCAGGCGGTCGGCGGCGTCGACGGCATAGAGGTTCGCCGCCTCCACATCCGGATACCGGCGCAACCGGCCCAGCACGTCGTCCACATCGCCCACGGCTCTCAAGTGTGCTGGATCGTTGCCCCCGCGTCGCACCGACCCCGCCCCCGCGAACCGCGGCGCGCGCCCACATCCCGGAAATGGCCCGCTCGCGGGCCTATCATCGGCCGATGCGGACCCCGATGCTGCTGACGGTTCTCGCCGTGGCCGCCGTGCTCACCGGTTGTGACGACAGCGGCTCGGCGGAGCTCGCCCCCTCGCCCGGTTCGGTCAGCACCGCGCTCGACGCCCCCGCGCCCACCGCGGCCCCCGAGCCGGTCCCCGCCGACGCGCAGCCGAAGCGGGGCGACAAGAGCCGCGGCGCGATGCTCACCGTCACCGGTGTCCGGATCGGCCACCACCCCGGGTTCGAGCGGGTGGTCTACGACCTCGGCGGCACCGGAACGCCCGGCTGGGTGGTGGAGTACACCGACCGGGCGGTGCAGGACGGCAGCGGAACGGTCCTCGACCTGGACGCGGATTCGGTCCTCGAGGTGCGAATCCTGGGCTCCGCCTACCCCTTCGACACCGGCGTGATTCCGTTCGACAACTCCGAGCCGGTGCGCGACCCGCAGGCACCGGGGGTGACCGGGGTGTACCGGACCATCGTGTTCGAGGGTGAGACCCAGTCCTTCATCGGGGTGCGCGGTGACCGGCCGCCCTTCGAGGTGCGCACGGCGAACAATCCGACGCGGCTGATCGTGGATATCGCGACCCCCTGACCGGCATTGATCTTCACCGCCGGAGCCGCGCCGATCCGTTCCCCCCTGCCGGGGGAGGCAGCACAGTACCCCGGGTGAAGATCATCGTCCGCCTGCTCTCGGCCGCGCTCGTCGCGGCGGCCGCGCTGCTCGCCACCGGCTGCGGTGGCGGCGACTCCGGCCCTCCCCCCGCCCCGACCACCGTGCGGAACGGCCTGGAGCGCGGGGATGTCGAGTTCCTGCACGGCATGGCCGCGCAGCAGGAGCAGTCGGCGGAGATCGCCGGGCTGGCCGCGGAGCGGGCGACGGATCAGCGGGTTCGCGAACTCGCCGTCGCCCTGCGCGCGGACCGCGGTCCGGAGACGGATCGGATCACCGCGCTGCTCGACCGGTTCGGCGAGCGGGCGGATACGACGGTCGCGGGGTCGGGGCAGCTCGCGCTGCTCGGTCCGGGACGGATCGCCGGGGTGGCCTCGGCGGCAGGTCCGGAATTCGACGGACAGTGGCTGGATCTGGTGATCGAGCACCACGGCCGCGCGGTCGCCCTCGCGCAATCCGAGCTGGCCGCGGGGATCGACGCGGAGACCCAGGCGCTGGCGAGGGACATCGTCGCCGCGCGGCAGGCCGGGATCACCGCCGCGCAGGCGCTGCGGGGCTGAGGATCAGACCCGCGGCGGCACCGTCTGCCGCCACACCTCACCGTTGAGCTCCCGGCTCCGCTCGCGCTGCTGCTGCTTCCTGCGCTGCTCGAAAACCAGGGCGGCGCCGGTCAGCACCGCGACCACCGCGATCACGACGAGGAACAGCGCGCCCTCCGACCAGCCGCCGAGCGAGGTGATCGCGGCGATCACGGCGGCGAGGCCGCCGATGCCGAGCAGCCCGAAGCCCGCCCAGTTCCTGGAGTCCGCGAGCGTCGAACCGGCGCCGCGGCCACGGCTGCGGGCGATGTCGGCGGCGCCGTCGAGCGGCGGGATCTCCCATTGCGCTTCGCGCATTACACACACCTTCGTTCGTCGAGCCGTATTCGGCGGATGCCCGCGCCCGGCACCGCGAAACAGCGGCCCACCCTTCGACGAATGCGCCCGAACAGTGCCCGGCGCATCCATTCGGAAGGGCTCGATTGTCGCCGCGAATTCATGGCTACATACCGAATGGCTATGAAATGCGTTCTTGCCTCGGCAAACTATCGGCACCGCGGAAATCTTCGCACCGGGAAGCGCGCGGTAGCGGGCTCGAGTCGACGGCCGTAGTATTCGGCCCGTTTAGGCCTCGCTCGACAGGACGTTCATCGTGACCAGCAGTACCCGGCACACGCCACCGTCCTCGCGCCGCGCCCGCAACAGGCGGGCGCCCGCCGCTCGCGCGGCCACGCTCGCCGCCCTGCTCGCCGCTGCCGCCGAGCGCAATCCGGACGGTACCGCGGTGGTCTGCGGGGACGATTCGCTCACCTACCGCGCCCTCGACGACCGCTCCACCCGGCTGGGCCGGGTGCTGCTGGCCGAGGGCGCGGCCCCGGAGGCCGCCGTCGCGGTGGCACTGCCGCGCTCGATCGATGCCGTCGTCACGCTCTGGGCGGTGGCGAAGACCGGCGCCGCCTACGTCCCGATCGACCCGGCGCTGCCCGCCGCGCGCCTCGACTACCAGGTGCGGGACTGCGGCGCGCTGCTCGGCGTCACCGACCGGGCACACGCGGGGGCCCTGCCGGATCGGCTCCCCTGGCTCACCGTCGACACCGCGGAGACGGCGGCCCTGATCGCCGCCGCGCCCGCCGACCCGATCTCCTACCTGGACCGCCCGACCGTGCTCCGGGCCTCCGATACCGCCTATGTGATCTACACCTCCGGATCCACCGGGCAGCCCAAGGGCGTCGCCGTCACGCACGCCGGGCTCGCCGGGCTCTGTGTGGAACAGGTCACTCGTTTCGGCCTCACCCCGGAGGCCCGCACGCTGCACTTCGCCTCGCCGAGCTTCGACGCCTCGATCCTGGAGCTGCTGCTCGCCGTCGGCGCCGCCGCGACCATGGTGATCGCGCCGCCCACCGTGCTCGGCGGCGGCGACCTGGCCGCCCTGCTGGCCGGGCACGAGGTCACGCACGCCTTCCTCACCCCGTCCACGCTGGCCACCCTCGACCCCGCGGGCGTGCCCGCGCTGCGGGTGCTCGTGGTCGGCGGCGAGCCGTGCCCGCCGGTGCTCGCCGACCGCTGGGCGGCGCACACCGCCCTGTTCAATGCCTACGGCCCGACCGAGGCCACCGTCGCCGCGACGCTCGCAGGCCCGATGACGCCGGGCTCCCCGGTGACCATCGGCGCCGCGCTGCCCGGCGTGCACTGCCGGGTGCTCGACACCAAGCTGCGCCCGGTCGGCGTCGGCGTGGCGGGCGAGCTCTACCTCGGCGGCCCCGGGTTGGCCCGCGGCTACCGCGGGCGGCCCGCGCTCACCGCGCAGCGCTTCGTCGCCGACTCGAACGGCGCGCTGCTCTACCGGACCGGAGATCTGGTGCGGCGCAACGGGACCGGGGATTTCGAGTACCTGGGGCGGCTGGACCGGCAGGTCCAGGTGCGCGGGTTCCGGATCGAGCTCGGCGAGATCGAGTCCGCGCTCGGCGCGCAGCCCGGCGTGCGCGCGGCGGTCGTCGTCGACCGGCGCTCGCCCGGCGGCGACACCGCGCTGGTCGCGTACCTCGAGCCGGAGCCGGGCAGCGCCCCCGACCCGGCGGCGCTGGCCGACGCGGTGGCAAGGGTGCTGCCGCGCTACATGGTGCCGAACGCGATCACGCTGCTCGACCGCATCCCGCTGACCACCTCCGGCAAGGCGGACCGCACCGCGCTGCGCGCCCGCCCGGTGGACGAATCGCCCTACCGCCCGCCATCAGGGGCAGGCGAGGAGCTGGTCGCGCAGGCCTTCCGCACGGTGCTCGACCGGCCGCGGGTCGGCGCCGACGACGACTTCTTCGTGGTCGGCGGCAATTCGCTGCTCGCCACCCAGGTCGCGGCCCGGCTCGGCGACGCGCTGAACGCGCAGGTGCCGCCGCGGCTGGTCTTCGACCACCCGACCGTCTCCGGGCTCGCGGTCGCGGTGCGCACCGAACTCTTCGACCCGGCCCGCCCGCCGCTGCTGGCACGGGCGCGGCCGGACCGGATCCCGCTCTCCCCCGCGCAGCTGCGGTTCTGGCTGCGCAACCAGTTCGACACCGCCTCCGCGGTGGACAACCTCGGCTTCGCGCTCACCCTGACCGGCGCGCTCGACGTCCCCGCGCTGCACGCCGCCTTCGCCGACGCGGTGATCCGGCACGAATCGCTGCGCACCAGGTACCCGGCCGACGCCGACGGCCCGCACCAGGTGGTGCTCGACCCCGACGCGGCGCTCTCCGCGCTCCGGGTGCACGAGGCCACCGCCGAGCCGGACTCCCCCGCCGTTGCCGCCTGGGTCGACGAAATCCTCTGGCGTGGTTTCGATGTCGCGCGCGAGGTGCCGCTGCGGGTCGGGTTGCTCCGCACCGGCGACCGGCACGTGCTGGTCTGTGCCATGCACCACATCTGCGCCGACGGGTCGTCGCTGGCGCCGCTCGCCCGCGACATCGCGGCGGCCTACGCGGCGCGCAGCGCGGGCACCCCGCCGGCCTGGAAGCCGCCCGCCGTGCAGTACGCCGACTACGCGCTGTGGCAGCGCGACGTGCTCGGCTCCCGCGACGACCCGGAGTCCCCGCTCGCCCGCCAGCTCGCCTACTGGAAGCGGGAGCTCGCAGGCATCCCGGACGATCTCGAGCTGCCCGCCGACCGCCCGCGTCCCCCCGTGGCCTCACTGCGCGGCGCCGCGGTGCAGCGCGAGGCATCGGCCGCGCTGCACGGCGCGCTGCGCACGGTGGCGCGGCACCACGGCGCGACCGTCTTCATGGTCATGCGCACGGCGCTCGCGGTGCTGATGGCCCGGCTCTCCGGCGTCACCGACGTGACCATCGGGGTGCCGATGACCAATCGGGCCGAGGCGGCGCTCGACGACGTGGTGGGCATGTTCGTCAACACCACCGTCTCGCGCACCAGGGTCGATCCCGGCGAGAGCTTCGGCGCGCTGCTCGGCCGCACCAGGGCGCGCGACCTGGTCAACTTCGCGCACTCCGAGGTGCCGTTCGAGCACGTGGTCGATGCCGTCGACCCGCTCCGCTCACCCGGCAGGCACCCGCTCTATCAGGTCGGCTTCGCCTTCCAGAACTTCTCCGAGGCGCGCATGGCGATGGCGGGGGTGACGTTCTCCGGGTTCGACCTGGAGACCAAGACCGCCAAGACCGACCTGCACATCGCCGTGGTCGAATCGCGCACCGACGACGGCTCGCCGGGGCCGATCGTGGTCCGCTTCACCTACGCCACCGATCTCTTCGACGCCGCCACGGTCGAGCGTTTCCTCGGCGGCTACCTGCGGCTGCTGGAGCAGATCGCCGCCGAGCCGGGCCGGGTGGTCGGCGAGCTCGACGTCATCGAGCCGGGCGAGCTGCGGCTGCTGCGCGCCTGGTCGACCGGGCCGGTGCGGCCGGTGCCCGCGGAGTCGCTGCTCGCGCCGCTGCACCGGTTCGCCGCGAGCAGCCCGGCCGCCGTCGCGGTGACGGGTGCCGGCGGGTCGCTCACCTACGCGGAGCTCTCCGGCGCGGTGAGCAGGCTGGCGCGCTGGCTGATCGGGCGCGGGGTCGGGCCGGAGACGGTGGTGGCGGTGGCCATGCGGCGCTCGCTCGCCCAGTACATCGCGCTCTGCGCGGTGGTCGAGGCCGGTGCGGCGTGGGTGCCGATCGACCCCGGCCATCCGGCCGAGCGGATCGGCTACGTGCTGGACTCCGCGCAGCCGGTCTGCATCCTCTCCACCGGCTCCGACGCCTTCACCGCGGCGCCGGCCGAGCTGATCGACACCCTCGATCTCGCCGGCTTCGCCGGAAGCCCGGTCACCGACGCCGAGCGCACCGCCCCGCTGCACCCGGACAACCCCGCCTACCTCATCTACACCTCGGGCTCGACCGGCAAGCCCAAGGGCGTGGTGATCACGCACCGCGCCATCGTCAACCAGATCGAGTGGATGCGGCACGAGTACCGGGTAACCGCCGCCGACGTGTACCTGCAGAAGACGCCGGGCACCTTCGACGTCTCGCTCTGGGGGCACTTCCTGCCGCTGCGCTCCGGCGCGACGCTGGTGCTCGCCGGGCCGGACGAGCATCGCGACCCCGGCGCGCTCTCCCGCCTGATCGCCGAATACCGCTGCACGCTCACCGATTTCGTCCCGTCCATGCTGGCCGCCTTCGCCGCGCACTGCGAGCCGGCCGAGCTGAGCACGCTGCGCGACATCTTCGTCATCGGCGAGGCGCTGCCCCCGGAGACCGCCCGCGCCTTCGCGCAGCGCTGCGCCGCCCGGATCCACAATGTCTACGGCCCGACCGAGGCCGCGGTGAGCATCACCGAGCACCGGGTCGGCCCGGCCGACGATGCCGCGCCGCGGGTGCCGATCGGCGTCCCGGAGTGGAATTCCCGGGTGCTCGTGCTCGATTCGCGGCTCTGCCCGGTGCCGGTCGGTGCCGTCGGCGAGCTGTATCTGGCAGGCGTGCAGCTGGCCCGCGGCTACCACGGCAGGGCGGCGCTCAGCGCGGACCGCTTCGTCGCGAACCCGTACGACCACGCCGGGACCAGGATGTACCGCACCGGCGACCTGGTGCGCTGGAGCCCGCAGGGCACGCTCGACTACCTCGGCCGCACCGACTTCCAGGTCAAGCTGCGCGGGCACCGCATCGAGCTGGGCGAGATCGAGGCCGCGCTGCTCGCGCAGGCCGGGGTCGGCCAGGCCGCGGTGGTGGTGAAGACCGGCGACACCGGCGACCACCTGGTCGGCTACGTCGTCCCGGCGCCGGGCGCCGCGCTCGACCCGGACGCGCTGCGCAGCGCCGTCGGCGCCGCGCTGCCCTCGTACATGGTGCCTGCGGCGGTGGTCGTGCTGGCCGAGCTGCCGGTGAACACCAGCGGCAAGCTGGACCGCGCGGCGCTGCCGAGCCCGGTCTTCGCCTCCCGCGCCCTCGTCGCCCCGCGCACCCCGCTGGAGGCCACCGTCGCCGCCGCCTTCGCCGACGTGCTCGGGCTGCCCGAGGTCGGGGTGACCGACGACTTCTACGACCTCGGCGGCTCCTCGCTGCTCGCCTTCTCCCTGCACCAACGGCTGACCAGGGATCTCGGGCGGCGGGTGCCGATGGCGGCGCTGCTCGGCGACCCGACCGCGGCGGGCGTGGCCGGCTACATCACCGGCGCCGAGACCGCGGCCGCCGCGAACCCCGCCGACGACGCCGTGCTCGACGACGACATCTCACCGTTCACCATGACCCCGCGCGCGGTGCTGCTCACCGGCGCCACCGGCTTCCTCGGCGCGCACCTGCTGCGCGCGCTGCTCGACCGCACCCCCGCCACGGTGTACTGCCTGGTCCGAGCCGGTTCCGAGGCGCAGGCCGTGGAGCGGGTGCTGGCCGCGCTGCGTCGGTACCGGCTGCGCGAGGACGGCTTCGAGCGGGTCCGGCCGGTGCCGGGCGACCTCGCCGCGCCGCGGCTCGGCCTCGCCCCCGCCGACTACGAGCGGCTCGCCGCCGAGATCGACGTGGTGCACCACAACGGCGCTCGGGTGAACCACATCGAGCCGTACGCGCGGCTGCGCGCGGCGAACGTCGACGGCACCCGCGAGGTGCTGCGCTTCGCCCGGACCGGCCGGATCAAGCCGCTGCACTTCGTCTCCACCATCAACACCGCCGTCCGCGCCGCCGACCGGCCGATCACCGAGGACACCAGGCTCACCGCCGACGAGCTGCCCGCGAGCGGATACATCGCGTCCAAGTGGACCGCGGAGGAGCTGGTCCGCAAGGCCGCCGAGCGCGGGCTGCCCGCCCGTATCTACCGGCCGGGCACCATCAGCGGCACCGCATCGGCCGGGGTCAACAGCACCTCCGACGCGCTGTGGAACCTGTTGCGCGCCACCGCCGTCCTCGGCATGGCTCCCGACCTCGGGGACGCCGCCGTCTCGCTGGTGCCGGTGGACTACGTCGCCGACGCCGTCGTCACCATGGCGGGCCGAGCGGGCACCGAGACCGTCTACCACTTGGTGAACCCGGAACCCGTTGCGGTGTCGGCGATCTACGACATTCTGCGGGAGCAGGGAGTCCCGGTCGAGATCGTCTCCCTGGAGCGCGTGCGGGACGCCCTGGAGCGGGAATCGCGGCTCCGCGAGGCCGCGGGTGACGACACCCTCACCCGCGCCGCCCTGCTCACCACCGATTTCGCCGGGCTGCCGGTGCATCTCGACTGGCGCGACGAGCACACACGGGCGATGCTGTCAGGCACCGGCGTGCGCCGCCGACCGGTCGACCGGGAAGTTCTGGCCGCGTATGTCCGGGAATTCCTGGCGTCGGGGTTCATTCCGGCCCCGGCAGGGATACCCTCGTAGTCCGTACCGACCAGGTTTCTTACCTGACCGCGACGGATATTCCGTCGGTGTCACCGACCGCGAACCGCCGAATTGAAACGGAGTCCCACTCGATGTCCACCGGCAGGAACGCGCCCCGCGGGGTGACCAAGCGCGCTATCGCGGCCTTGATGTTCTGGAAGAAGGATTCTTCGGCGGATGGTGTCGCCGATTCCGCTGATATCGCATCCGCTACGTCGGCGAGCTCGGGGCAGGCCGAGGCCGCCGCGGTGACCGCCGCGCCCGCTGATACCGCGGCTGCCGCCGACGCACCGGTGACCGAACCGACGAGTTCCGCGGCCGAGAGCGCTCCCGCGGACGAGCCGACCGCGCTCGCGGACAAGCCGACCACTTCCGCGGACGAGCCAGTCGCTCCAGTGGCCGAGCAGGCCAGTCCCGCCGCCGCCGAAGCGCCCGAGACCACGGCCGAGCACGCTGATGCTGCGGCTGCCGCTCCGTCCTCGGCGCCGATTGCCGCCACTGGCGCCGAAGCGACTCACGCCGCGCCTGCCGACGGCGCGCGGACCGAGGTCGCGCCGACGAATTCCGACGAGAACGCCACGGCGGACGGGGTCGCGTCGACCAACGGCTCTGTCGGGGTTGCCGAGCGCACGGGTGAGGCCCCCGACGCGGATGCGCCGAGCACTCCGGCGGCTACGGCGACCGAAGCCGGCACCGCGCCTTCGGACACAACCGCCCCGGCCACTGCCGCGACACCTCCGGCAGAGCAGGTCGACCCGACCCAGCCCTCCGCGGTCGAATCCGCCGCGCCCGCTCCGGCCAAGAAGACCGCTCCGCGCAAGAAGGCGGCGGCGAAGACGGTTGACCCGAGCACCCCGGCCAAGAAAACCGCAGCCAGGAAGACCACGGCAGCGAAGGCGGCGGCGGTGCAGGACGTGGTGACCGCACCCGAGGCGACCGATCCGGCTGCGGCGCCGAGCGAACCCGTCCCGGCGAAGTCGGCGAGCAAGGCACCGGCGAAGAAGACCGCGGCAGCGAAGTCGACCACCCCGCGTAAGACAGCGCGCAAGGCCGCCGCCCCCCAGGTCGAGGAGCGCCCCCTCACCCCCCGCCGCCTGGCGGACAGCACCTACCGCGACGAACAGTTCGCCGCCCGCTACGAAGGCTCCATCGCCCCCTTCAACCACCTCGTCGACCGTCTCACCGAGGAGAGTGGCGAACCCCTCCCCTACCTCGCCCCGGTCTACGGCGGCACCGAAGCCCGCGTCCTCTCCCTCTTCCGCGACCCCGGCCCGAGAACCCGCTCCGGCCAGCAGAGCAGCGGACTCCTCTCCCTGGAGAACGACGACCAGGCCGCCGAGCGCTACCTGGAGTTCTTCCAGACCTCCGGCCTCCGCATCGGCGACCTGATCACCTGGAACGCCTACCCCTGGTACACCACCCGCAAGCCCTCCACCGCCGACATCGACCGCGGCATCGCCCCCCTCGAACAGGTCATCGCCCTGCTCCCGAAGCTGAAGGTCGTCCTGGCCCACGGCCTCGACGCCCAAGCCGCCTGGCGCCGCTTCGAGCGCCAGCACCCCGAGGTCGCGAGCAAACTCATCGTCATCCCGACCTACCACACCAGCAAGCAGGCGCTCTTCACCCAGGACGAAGCGGTCCGCGCCCAGCGCGAGGACAAACTGCGCAGCGACTTCGCCAAAGCCGCGGAGCACCTCGTCGAGTGACTCTCTCCCCTGGCAACAACTCTCGATCCATGTACCTGGCTCCACGAATGAGAGTGTGCAGTGGACAACGACAGCTTTGACTGGAGTAAGGAAGAGGGCACGCAGTCGAAAGAACTCGCCCTCGTCGATCGCGCTCTGATGAAGGCCAACGACGTTCTGCGAACGCGAGTGCAGCGGTTGCGCGAGCGGCATCCGGACGCCACCCCTGAGCAGCTCGTGAAGAAGCTGGAGACCATGCTGCTTTCTTCCGTTGCTGCAACGGGCGCTGCGACAGGAGGAGCCGCTGCGGTCCCTGGAGCAGGTACAGCCGCTGCTGTAGCTATGACAGCTGGCGATGCGTCCTGGTTTCTCAGCGCCTCCGCTGCCCACGTGCTGGCCGTGCTCCATGTGCATGGGGTTCGGATTGATGATCTGGAGCACCAGAAGGCCGTGGTTCTCACCGTGCTCGCCGGTGGAAGCGGTTCATCCTTGACCGGCAAGGCCGCCGCACGAACCGGCTCTCACCTGGGCAAACTCCTGGCCGAATCGGTGCCGATGACCACCATCCGCTCGGTTAACAAAGTGCTGGGTCGCAACTTTGTGACCAAGTACGGCACGAAGCAGGGAATTCTGGTGATCGGGAAGGCTGCCCCCTTCGGAATCGGTGCTGCAATCGGGGCGGGCGGAAACGTTCTCTTCGCGCGAAGCGTGATCACGGCGACTCGCAAAGCCGTCGAAACCGCCAAGTCGGTGGAATGAGCAGGCCAGTCGATACCCAGGACTGGGCTGACGAATTGATCGGTACCTGGAGTTCCGACTACGGGTACCACTCCTCGTTGCAGGACGAAGAGCTCGTGTTCCGCCCGGACGGTGAGGGTTCGGTAGCGTACGCGAGGCCCGGCTCTTCCGACTGCGTCCTGTTCCGCTGGACACCGAGCGGCCCGGATTCCGTGCTGCTCACCCCGCACCGCTCGTACCGCGACGAGAACGGCGAGATCACCGAGCACGACGTCCCCGCCGCGGCAGCGTTCCACTACCGCCTGGAGCAGGGCATCCGCCCGCTCCTCGACCATCCCCTCCCGGTCCTGGTCGTGATGGAGCACACCGGCTTCCTGGTCGCCGACTCCTACGCGCAGGTCACCGGCGGCCGCTGATCACCGGTGCCTGCGCGGCCGGTCGCAGACGTGCCGCGCAGGCTCCGCCGCGGCCCCCGCGTAGGCCCGCAGTGCCTCCCCGATCCGACCGGCCGCGCGCTCGAGCTGCTCGGGCGAGAGCTGCTTGCCGAAGGCTGCCGCGTCGAGCAACTGCCGCTGCGTCTGCCGCAGGGTCTCGGTGGCCCGATCGAGTGGGGATAGCTCAGGCATGGCACGACGCTACACCCTGGCGAACATATGTTCGAGTCGATCAGTCGATCAGTTCGGCGAGCCGCGCCATCGAGCCGGTGATCATCGCGCACAGCCTCGGCGCCCGCACCGCCCTCCGCGCTCGCCGGGGCACGCGCCACCCGATTACTCCTGACCGCGGGCTTGCTCGACCCGCTCCCTGCGTTCCCGAATCTCGACACCTACAATCGAAACGCGGCGATCGGCATGGTTGCCCGCTGAAGACGACCAGCGGAATCAGTCCGCCGCGATACAGCTCCGCAGCATGGCTCGCGACGCTCGCATCGTGGCTACCGAGCCCGGTCCCCCCAATCGGTCACTCGCCGCTCGTGCCGCAGCCGGTTGTACTCCCACAGCGTCTCGACCGCCCGTCCGATCGACGCCGGCATCATGCCGGCCGATGAAGCGATTCCGGAAATCTCCGCACGCGTCACAATTTACGGATCACTCCGACCAGCGACCAATTGATGACCACCTGCTGACCGGTGAGCAGATCCGTCTTGACAGATACTTCTTTCAACAACGCATTGGCGACGTAATACGGGCTGACTTCAGCCTCGGTCATCTCGACTCGGTACGTTCTCCCTGCGATATCGAACTCGACCGGCACCTGCACGTCGGTCCGGCCCTTGTTACCCCACGCCACCGCTTTACCCCTCTCGTTTCGAAAGAAAGTAGCACGGCACCCCCTGGCGCTCTGTCGATCGTTCGAATGAACTTCGAACTCCGGGCCGGAGGGGCGAGCCGGCCGCTACTCGATGTCGTATATTCTGCGGCATCATTCTCGAAGGGGGGGTAGAAATATGACCGAAAGCAGCACCGACGAACACCGCCGGCAGTCGATCGACGACGACCTCGAGTCGCGCTCGACCGACACCGACACCGACACCGACACGCACGATCCCTGCAGATTCGCCGGGCCGGCACGGCTGCTCCACGGCTTCTTGTTCAAAATCATCCGCAGCGACTACGTGCGCTTGAGAAAACCCGATAGAGAGAACGAGAAGCTACTACTGGCGATGCTGAACGAGGTGGAGCCGGAGGCGATCTCCAGGGCGATCGCGCGAAACTACGGCCGCGGCAGCATAAAGCAGTGCCGGCGCTGGACACTTTCTTCGCTGTACTTCTTCGCCATAATTTTGCCGATAACATTCTTCATCGCTTTCGCCCATGCAGGCGCCCCCCTTGCGATATTGATATTGTCCGGAACATATCCGAGCGGTAGCGCGGCGATCAACACGTGGTGGGCCGCGCTCGTCGCCGTCGGTCTGTGCATCGCACATCCACTGACCTACACGCTGAGCTTCTTCGCGAGTTCCCGCCGACCGGCTCTCATCAGATCCAGGTCCGCCAAATTTCTCGCTCTGGCCACCGTGATCATATTTCTGATCCTGCCGATACGCTCGTTCGATTACTCCGTCTCGAAGACCGCCAAAGCTTCTCTCCGCGGCATCGAGGGACTCACCGAAAACACAAGACACATTCCACTCGTCTTCATGACTGCCATCGGAACAGCGGCATTGGCGGGTATCTTTACAGCAATGTTCGTGTCGCTCGGCCGCTGGCTGCTGCTGGACCGGGTCGCCACCGATGAGGCTCTCTACTCCGTAAATCGGCATCTGCTGCACGCCTACTCACTCCTCCGAAAAGAGGGCGCACTCGCAACAGACGCTATCAAATTGGAGGCCATCGGGACCCTGCGCCAAGCCGCCGAAAGCCTCTACCGCAGCACTCCGCGCCAGTATCGCCGCCTCGCCACGTTCGACCGATCGGTGATCTCCGGAAGGTGCTATCAGGCCGCGGAGGTCTTCAAATCCTACACGCTGTGGGTGGCACTCCCCGGGCGAAGCACACAGGAGGATCTGTGTCAGCTTCTGCAGGAGTCGATTGTCGCCATTGCTCTAGGCCACTATCATGATCTCCCCACAGTAGATAAGGTCAAGAGACCGTCGCTCTCACTGAAGTTCCGAGCCGCATTTGCACTGATACGCAGCCTGCTCGGCGGACTCATACCGATTTCCCTCATAATCTGCGTCAAATTTCTCGGCATCGATGTCGGCGGCAGCACTATTGCGAACGGAATGGTAGTTTTCGCTTTGGCCTGGATTTCCATTGTCCTGATCTCCGCCCTGGACAGCAATTTACCAACCCGGCTCATCCTGGTGCGAGACTTCATAGCGGCCATCAAGGAGGGAGCATCGAAGTAGCCTGCGCGCAGCGCGACCCGACAGCGCGACAGCCTGGTCGGGAGGTGGTGCCCCCAGTCGGACTCGAACCGACACTTGGCGGATTTTAAGTCCGCTGCCTCTGCCAATTGGGCTATGGGGGCGCCCCGGAGAAGAGTACCGGACCCGTACGCCTGTACCGGAATTCGACCGCTGGGTCCGATACCGAACTCACACCGCCGGGTCGGCGCGGATGAAGAAGCAGGAGTCGACGATGACGGAGGCGGCGGGGAGTCCGTGCACGTCGGCGATCTCGCGGAGGTCGGGGCCGAGCCGCGGGTCGGTGGTCAGAGCGCACAGAGCGATCTGGAGTGCTTCGCCGAGGCCGGTGAGGTGCTCGGCGATGGTCACCGCGTCGGCGGGGCCGAGTTCGTCCCAGCCGAGCGGGGTGCGGGTCTGCACGCGGTGCCTGCGCAGGGTGTCCTCGCCGAGCACCTTCATGAACTCGATGGCGCCGGTGAGGCAGCGCTGGTGCACCGCGCGGTACTCGGGGCACGGCTTGCCGCGCTCGACCATGACGGCGGCGACGGTGGCGGCGGTGAAGAGCGCGTCGCAGGCGCGGGCGGCCGCGGCCTCCGGCTCCCGGCGGTGGTCGCAGAGGCCGGTGGCGACGGCGTCGATCCAGTCGTTGACCTGCGTGACCCCGGGGAGGCGGCGCGGAACGGGCTGCGGTTCGCGAGAGCGCCGTCTCCACAGGTTTCGCATGATGCCTCTATTCCGAAGCGGGACTCGATGTCGCCGTGCGATTGAGCAGGGAATGCCGTCGTCCGTAGGCAAAATACACCAGCAGGCCGATCACCATCCAGAGCAGGAAGCGCACCCAGGTCTCCACCGAGAGGTTGACCATCAGCCACAGGCAGGCGAGCACGCCGAGGATCGGGACGAACGGCACCAGCGGCACCCGGAAACCGCGCTCCAGCTCCGGCCGGGTGCGGCGCAGCACCAGCACCCCGATGGCGACCAGCACGAACGCGAAGAGCGTTCCGATGTTCACCATCTCCTCCAGCGTGCCGAACTGCACGAAACCGGCGAGCACCATGCACACCACGCCGACCAGCACGGTGAGCCGCGCGGGGGTGCCGAAGCGGCCGGTCTTGGCGAGCCCGCGCGGCATGAGGCCGTCGCGGGACATGGCGAAGAGCACCCGGGTCTGGCCGAGGAACAGCACCATGACCACGGTGGTGAGCCCGGCGAGCGCGCCGATGGAGATCACCTTCTGCGCCCAGTCCGCGCCGTTCAGCGCGAAGGCGGTGGCGAGCGTGGAGTCGTCGCCGGCCAGCTCGGTGTAGGGCACCATGCCGGTGAGCACCAGCGAGACCGCCACGTACAGCACGGTCACGATGGCCAGCGAGCCGAGGATGCCGCGCGGGACGGCGCGCTGCGGGTCCTTGGTCTCCTCGGCGGTGGTGGCGACGACGTCGAAGCCGATGAAGGCGAAGAACACCAGGCTGGCCGCGGCGAGCAGCCCGTACCAGCCGAAGTTGCTGCTCCCGGCGCCGGTGACCCAGGAGAAGAGCGACTGGTGCAAGCCGCCCTCGCCCTCGCCCGGCTGCGACGGCGGAATGTAGGGCGAGAGGTTGTCCTTGTCGAAGTAGGTCAGCCCGACCACGACCACCAGCGCGATCACGCCGAGCTTGATGGCCACCGCGATGGCCGAGACCCGGGACGAGACCTTGGTGCCGATCACCAGCAGCACGGTCAGCACGGCGAGCAGAACCACCGCGCCCCAGTCGAATTCGACCGAGCCGAGGTGGATCACCGGCTCGACCCCGGTGAACACCTCGCCCAGGTACTGCGACCACCCCTTGGCGACGACGGCGGCGGCGAGCGCGAACTCCAGGATCAGGTCCCAGCCGATGATCCAGGCGACCAGCTCGCCGAAGGTGGCGTAGGAGTAGGTGTAGGCGCTGCCCGCGACCGGGACGGTGGAGGCGAACTCGGCGTAGCAGAGCGCGGTCAGCCCGCACGCGACGGCGGCGAAGACGAAGGCCAGCGAGACCGAGGGTCCGGCGACATTGCCCGCGGTGCGCGCGGTCAGCGTGAAGATGCCGGCGCCGACAACGACGGCGACGCCGAAGACGGTGAGATCCCACGCGGTCAGATCCTTGCGGAGTTTGGCGTCGGGATCGTCGGTGTCGCGGATGGACTGCTCGACCGATTTGGTCCGGAACAATCCGCCGGTGCGGGTCGTGCTCATGGTGACTCCGTTCCTCGAATCAATGCACGCCCTCCATGTGCCTGCGCACCCACGGTGCGAGGGCGGCCATGATCAGGCCCGCGACGACGGCGACCGCGCCGATCAGCCCGAAGTACGCGAATTCGCGGTCGGTCTCGTAGTACCCGGCCAGCACGCCCGCCATCGAGGTGCCGAAGCCGACCGAGAAGAAGTAGAGCGCCATCATCTGCGCGCGGAACGCCTCCGGCGCCAGCTGGGTGGTGACGGCCAGCCCGATCGGCGAGATCAGCAGCTCGGAGACGGCGAAGCCGGCCATGATGAGCAGCACGAACACCGCCGGGGTGCTGCGCCCCTCGCCCCCGGCGAAGGGAAGGAACAGCCAGAACGAGAGCCCCATGCCGAGCACGCCGAGCGCGAACTTGCGCGGGGTGCTCGGCGCGCGGCTGCCGAGCCGGGTCCAGAGCGCGGCGAAGAGCGGGGAGAGCGCGATGATCCACACCGGCTCCACCGAGCCGATCCAGCTGGAGGGGGCGGTCCAGCCGAAGATGGACCAGTTCATCCGCTCGTCCGAGTACACCGCGAGCACCGTGAAGATCTGCTGGAACAGCGACCAGAACACCGCGTTGGCGATGAACAGCGGGATGAAGGCGCGCACCCGGGTGCGCTCCACCGGGGTCACCTCAGGGCTGCGCAGGATGATCGCGAAGTAGAGCACCGAGGCGACGGCGATCACGCCGGTGGTGACGTCGGCCAGGTTGCTCAGCCGCACCCAGCCGAGCACCCAGACCACCGCGACCAGCGCGGCAACCCCGAGCAGCACCCCGGCGATCCGCCCGATCTGTCCGCGCGGCAGCGGGTTCGGTACCTCGCGCCCCGCGGTGCCGAGGTTGCGCCGGAAGATCACGTACTGGGTGAGGCCGAGCGCCATGCCGATCGCGGCCGCACCGAAGCCGTAGTGGAAGCCCCACTCGCGCTGCAGCAGCCCGGTGAGCAGTGGACCGGCGAAGGCGCCGAGGTTGATGCCCAGGTAGAAGAGGGTGAAGCCGCCGTCCACCCTGGCATCGCCCTTGGGGTAGAGCGTGCCGAGCAGCGAGGAGGCATTCGCCTTGAGCGCGCCGCTGCCGAGCGCGACCAGCACCAGCCCGACGCCGACCCCGGCCAACCCCGGCAGCACGGCGAGGGCGATGTGCCCGGCCATCACGACGACGCCGCCGTAGAAGACCGTCCGCTCCATTCCCAGCAACCGGTCGGCGATCCAGCCACCGAGCACCGTGGACAGGTAGACGAGGCCGCCGTAGGCCCCGACGATGCCGACGCCGGTGTCTTGCGAGAGCCCGAGCCCGCCGTCGGTCACCGAGTAGTACAGGTAGTAGCCGAGAATGGTGAGCATGCCGTAGAAGGAGAAGCGCTCCCACAGCTCGACGCCGAAGAGGTTCGTCAGGCCGATCGGATGCCCGAAGAAGGTGCGCTCTGGAACGTCCGCTTGCTCGATGTTCGCTGTCTCGGCCATGTGCCACACCTTCCCATACCGCCCGACTCGGTCCGGTAGGCCACTCCGGCCGGTTTCGCCCGGTCGGGCGGGGGCATTCGTCCCCCGTGATCGAGATCGGTATCACCGTGGAAGTACCCATCGACGAGGCGTTCGCCACATTGACCGATGGTTGGCTGTACTCGTCGTGGGTCGTCGGCGCCTCGCACATCCGCGCGGTCGATCCGGAGTGGCCCGCGGTGGGGTCGCGGATTCACCACAGCGTGGGGCCGTGGCCGCTCACCATGCAGGACTACACCACCGTCCGCGCTGTCGAGCAGCCCTATTCGCTGGAGCTGGAGGCCCGGCTGTGGCCGTTGGGCTCCGCCTACATCCGGTTGCGGCTGCACGAGGAGGGGCAGGACCGCACGCGCATCGAGATGGCGGAGAAGGCGGTCAAGGGCCCCGGCGTCGCTATGCCGGACCGCCTCCAGGCGCTGCTGCTCACGCCGCGGAACAAGGAGTCGCTGCAGCGCCTCGCCGACCTGATGAACGGTCGGGCGGACAAGGGCTCGGGGATGCGGTAGAGCCGTGGTATCGGGGTAATCGTCCACCATGACGACCAGCGTTCGCACCCGTCTCGCCCTGCCGCGCGCCCGGGGTGCGCTCTCCGATGCCGTGCTCACCGCGCTGCGCTCGGAGCCGGGCACCCCCGTTTCACTCGCCGCGGCCGATGCCGATCCGTACGGGGACGATCTGCACCTCGCGCTCTACACCCTGTACGAGCTGCACTACCAGGGCTTCGACGGGGTGGCCCCGGGGTGGGAGTGGGATCCCGGGCTGCTCGCGGCCCGCGCGGAGCTGGAGCAGCGCTTCCTGGCCGCCATGCGCGCCGACGTGCCCGGCGGTGCCGATCTGGATGCCGAGCTGAACGCGCTGCTGGTGCAGCCGGGTGAGCCCGCCGGGGTCGGCGCCTTCCTGCTGGAGCGGGCCGAGTGGTGGCATGTGCGCGAGTACTTCACGCACCGGTCGATCTACCACCACAAGGAGGCGGACCCGTACGCCTGGGCTATTCCGCGGCTGCGGGGTCAGTCGAAGGCTTCACTGGTGGCGGTCGAGTTCGACGAGTACGGGGGCGGGCACGCCGACCGCGTACACGCCAAGCTCTACGCGGATCTGATGGCCGCTGCCGGGCTCGATGACGGGTACCTGCACTACCTGGACGTGGTGCCCGCGCCGATGCTGGCGCTGGTGAACATGATGTCGCTGTTCGGGCTGCACCGGGAGTTGCGCGGGGCGCTCGTCGGGCACTTCGCGACGGTGGAGATCACGTCGTCGCCCGGGTCGCGGCGGATGGTGTCCGTGCTCGAGCGGCTGGAAGCCGCGCCGGAGTGCGTGCGGTTCTATGCGGAGCATGTCGAGGCGGATGCGGTGCACGAGCAGGTCATGCGGCATCAGGTGATCGCGCCGCTGGTGGCCGAGGAGCCGGAGCTCACCGAGTCGGTGGTGTTCGGCATTCAGGTGACGAACCTGCTCGAGGAGCATGTGGATCGGGTGTTGCTAAAGGCATGGAAGGCAGGGAAGAGTTCCCTGCTCGATCAGCTGGAGTGGCCGTAGATCAGGGCGACCTGCATTCGCTCGACGTCGAAGGCCGTCGTCTGCGGCGTCACAGAGCCCAGCTCGGTGAGGGTGATCGCCGCTTCGCCGGCGAAGGACACGCGCTGCGGGCACTCTTTCTCGTCCCACACAGGGGCCTGTCTGCTGAACAGCCCGCCGCGCTCGCGAAGCAAGACGCGGCAGCCGGGAGGGTTATTGTAGATCTTGTACGTCTCCGTGACGATTTCGTGGTCCCCGTCAGGACTCACCTCGATCGCCACGACTCTGCTGTCCTCGGCGAAAAGCGAGGCCACGAACATCGAAATCAGCCAGACCTGCACCATCACCACTCCCAGGGCGAGCGCAAGCCGAAACCACCCGCGTGTTCTGCGCCGACCCAGCCACGGCAGCACAAGGAGGACCGAGGCGGCCGTCCAGCACGCGGCCAGAGCCCACCCGGGGATCCAGTCGAATCGATAGAAGCGGTCCGACATGAACCACGCGGGCCCCGCCGCAATTCCTGCCACGAAAAACGCGAGGACAGCCACTATCCAGGTGATCCGCTGTCGGCGAAGCATCCGATCCGTACCGCTGCCCGCCTCGGACAACCGGTCTTCGGTCGTCGAATCGGTCATTAGCCTGCCCCTCTGCAATTCACGGGCGGCGCGACACCGGCCCGGGAATCCCGGGGGAACCGAAGTCTCCATTCGCCCTTCGGCGAGACTCGTCGCCCAGGCCTGTGCGTCACGCGGCTGCGTAACTCTACTGCGGGGCCTGCTGCTGCGCACCATCCGGCAGCGAGCGCACTCAGTCCTCGGTAGGGCGCGCGCGCCGGCGGTGGCTGGTGTCGCAGAGGGGGTAGATGTCGCTGCGTTTGCAACGGCAGAGGGCGACGAGGAAGCGGTCGGAGGTCACGATCGATCCGTCTTCCCCCACAATCTCCACCGGCCCCTCGATCAGCGCCGGACCCCCTTGTTCCAGGGTGACCCGCCGCCGCTCCGGTTCACTGCTCGATGCGGTCGGCACGGATCACCACCAGCTCCTCCACCCGCTGCCCGGGCGCGATGAGCCCGGCCTCCTCCAGCCACTCCGCGCGGCCGCGCATGACCGGGCCGAAGGGGGTGAGCGAGCGGGCGACGGTGGAGGCCTTGAGCCCGGATTCCCGAAGCATGCGCAAAGTGCGCTGCTCGTCGCACAACTCGGAGTGCACCAGGAGCGCGACGCCGTTGGGGGCGAGCAGGGTGGACAGCGTCGTGCAGAGGTCGTCCAGCACCGAGCGGCCGTCGAAGCCGGCGTCCCAGGCGCGGTCGCGGCCGCGGGCCGGGTCGGGGTCGGCGCAGGGGACGTAGGGCGGGTTGGAGAGGACGACGTCGAAGGTGCGGTCGCGCAGGACCTCGCGGAAGTCGCCGCGGAGCAGCTCGATCGGGAGGCCGCGCGCCCGGCTGTTGAGCCAGACGGTGGAGACGGCTCGGCGGGAGATGTCGACGGCGGTCACCTCGGCGGCGCCGGCGCGGGCGGCCGTCATGGCCAGCGCGCCGGTTCCGGTACAGATGTCGACCACCCGGGGGTTCCGGGGCAGGGCGGTATCGGCGAGGGCCCGTGCCAGCAACCAGGTATCGGCCTGCGGGCGGTAGACGCCCGGGAGTCGGAGGAGGCGCACGAAGCGCGGATACCTCGCAAGATCAGCTCGAAACCAGGCGGGTTTCAGCTGGTCAGATGGGTGCGTACGTCGTAGGCGAGCAGCCGGAGGTTCCCGTCGGGGTCCCGCTGCCAGGAGGTGATCGAGCCGTTGCCCGCGAGTCCGCGCTCGGCCAGCGCGAGGATTTCCGCGTCCGGGAGATGTTCCAGTACCTGACGGAGCATGAGCACGACGGCGTCGTGGGCGACGATCAGCACGCGCGCCGGACCGGGGTCGAGCAGTTCGGTGACGACGGCGCCGACCCGGTCGGCCACGTCACGAAAAGACTCGCCATCGGGCGGGCGGTAGCCGAGTGGGTCGCGGTCCTCCGCGGCGGCCTCGTCGGGGTGCAGGAGCCGGGCTCGCGCCTGCGACATCACGCGGAACTGCCCGCGGTCGCGGTCGTGCAGGCGGTCGTCGACGCGGAACTCCGGAGGTGAGCGAAGCTCCGCGACGGCGATCTCCCAGGTGCGGCGGGCGCGGGGGTACGGGGAGCAGAGCACCAGGTCCGGGAGCTCGTCGGCGGGGAGCGCGGCGAAGCGGCGTCCGACGTCGATGGCCTGCCGCTCGCCGAGCTCGGTCAGGAAGACCTCCGAGTCGGGCAGATAGGGCCGTGCCCCAGCGGGACCGGCGGCGTTGATCGGCGTCTGGCCGTGCCGGACGGCTTCCAGGTAGCGCAGCACGGTCAGGCGATGGAGAGGGCGATCCCGTCGAGGATGTCGTGCTCACTGACCACGAGCTCGGAGATCCCCGCCCGGCGGGACAGCTCATCGGCCAGCACCCGGACGATGAGCGCACCCCCGCCGATCACATCCACCCGCCCCGGATGCACCGGCCCGAGCGCGGCCCGCTGATCGTGGTCGAGCGCGGTGAGCCGATCCGACACCGCGTGCACCTGCTCCAGCGAAAGCCTGCTCAGATGCACCTTGGAGGCGTCGTACTCGGGAAGTTCCAACGCGACCGCCGCGATGGTGGTCATGGTCCCCGCCACCCCGACCCAGGTCCGCGCCTGCTCCACCGGCACCGCGGCGAAGGCGGCGGCGAGCCGCTCGGCGGCGAACTCACGGGCAGCGGCGAGCTGGTCGGGAGTAGGCGGATTCCCCGGCATGCTCCGCTCGGTGATCCGCACGCACCCGATGTCGGCGGAGAAGGCGGCGCGCACCCCGTCGGCGTCGCCGAAGACCAGCTCGGTGGAGCCGCCGCCCAGGTCGACCACGACGTACGGCGCCTCGTCGGCGGCGAGCTCGCCGATGGCACCGGAGAACGACAGCCTGGCCTCCTCGTCGCCGGTGATGACCTCGGCCTCGGCGCCGGGCACGACGGTGCCGAGCAGCTCGCGGGCCATACCGAAGAAGTCCTCGCGGTTCGAGGCATCGCGGGTGGCGGAGGTGGCGACCATGCGCACCTTGTCGACCTTCGCCTCGCGCATGGCGGCGGCGTAATCGGCCAGCGCGACCCGGGTGCGCTCGATGGCCTCGGGCGCGAAGGCCCCGGTGGCGTCGACGCCCTGGCCGAGCCGGACGATCCGCATCTCCCGGTGCACGTCGGCGAGGGTGCCGTCCGGCTGCACGTCGGCGATCAGCAGGCGAATGGAGTTGGTGCCGCAGTCCACGGCCGCTACCCGGTTGCTCATGCCTCGTTCTCCTCTCGCAGGACCCGGTACTCGGGCCAGTCGGCGGGGACCGCGGTGCCGCGCAGCCCGTGCTCGGCGGCGAGCGCCACCGACTCGTCGCCCAGCGGGTTCACACCGGGCCCCTTGGCCAGCGCGTGCGCGATCAGCACGTGCAGGCACTTGACCCGGTCCGGCATGCCGCCACCGGTGAAATCGGTGCCGAGCGGCTCGATCTCGTCACGCTCGGCGAGGTAGCTCTCGTGCGCGGCGCGGTAGGCGGCGGCCAGCGCGGGGTCGGCGGTGAGCCGCTCGGTCATCTCGCGCATGACGCCCGCCGATTCCTGCCTGCTCGCCTCCGCGGTGAGCCGGGGGTCGGTCAGGTAGTAGAGCGTCGGGAAGGGAGTGCCGTCCGGGAGCTTGGGGGCGGTGCGCACGACCGCGGGCAGCCCGTCCGGGGTGCGGTAGGCGATGCCGAGCACCCCGCGGGGCTCCCGGCCCAGCTGCCGGGCGACGATCTCCAGGTCGTGCTGGGTGGGGGCGGTCACCGAGGTCCTTCCGGGGTGGGGGCGGGCTGGTCGAGGGTGCGCCAGAGGTCGGTGTACCAGGGGTCGGGTTCGCGTGAGCGGGTCGGCGCGGCGGCGACCGGCGGCGCCTCGATGCCCGGCACCTGCACGATGTAGGGGGTCTCGCCGGGCAGCACGAGCCGCAGCCGGTCCCTGGCCTCGGCGCGGATGTAGGCCGGATCCTGCTGCTGCACCCGGCGATCGCGCAGCTCCGCGACGTCGGCCTCCAGCAGCTTCCGGTCCTCGGCCAGCTGCACGGCCTCGGCGCGCTGGGAGAAATAGGTGCGCATCGGCACCGCGAGGGTGAGCCCGAGCCCGAAGACCACCATCGCCAGGATCACCGCCCGGCCGGTGGAGAGGCCGAGGAAGGTGCGCTCCGGCCGGTCGGCGCGGCGGGAGCGGCGGCCTCCCCCGCCGAGCTTCCGCTCGCGCTTCTTCTCCGATCCCGCGCCCCTGCGCGGCGCCCGGCTCGCGGCGGCGTGATCGGCGGCGGGGCGGGAGCGGGCGGACCGCGACGTGCGGCGATCGCCCCGGCCACCGGGGCCGGCGCCACGCGCCCGCCGCTCCGTCATCCCCTACCGCCGATCACCGGATGTCAGCCCTCGAAGGCGAACCGCGGGAACGCGACGTCGCCCGCGTACCTGGCGGAATCGCCCAGCGCGTCTTCGATCCGCAGCAGCTGGTTGTACTTGGCGACCCGCTCGCTGCGCGCCGGGGCACCGGTCTTGATCTGGCCGCTGCCCACCGCCACCGCGAGATCGGCGATGGTGGTGTCCTCGGTCTCGCCCGAGCGGTGGCTCATCATGGTCTTGTAGCCGTTGCGGTGCGCCAGCTCGACCGCGTCCAGGGTCTCGGTCAGGGTGCCGATCTGGTTCACCTTCACCAGCAGCGCGTTGGCGGCGCCCTTGACGATGCCCTCCTCCAGCCGCTCCGGGTTGGTGACGAAGAGGTCGTCGCCGACGATCTGCACCTTCTCGCCGATCAGGTCGGTGAGCGCGACCCAGCCGTCCCAGTCGTCCTCGGAGAGCGGGTCCTCGATGGAGACCAGCGGGTAGGCGGTGAGCAGCTCGGCGTAGAACTGCGCCATCTCCTCCGCGGTGCGCGGGGTGCCCTCGAAGGTGTAGCCGGTGCCGGAGTTGTAGAACTCGGTGGCGGCGACGTCGAGCGCGAGCGCGACGTCACGACCGAGGGTGAGCCCGGTCTTGCCGATCGCGGTGGCGATCAGGTCGAGCGCCTCCCGGGTGCCCGCGACGTCCGGTGCGAAGCCGCCCTCGTCGCCGAGACCGGTGGCCAGCCCCTTGCTCTTCAGCACCGACTTCAGCGCGTGGTACACCTCGGTGCCCCAGCGCAGCGCCTCCTTGAAGGTCGGCGCGCCGAGCGGGGCGACCATGAACTCCTGGACGTCGACACCGGTGTCGGCGTGCGCGCCGCCGTTCAGGATGTTCATCATCGGCACCGGGAGCACGTGCGCGTTCGGGCCGCCCAGGTAGCGGAAGAGCTCCAGCCCGGAGGACTCCGCGGCCGCCCGCGCCACCGCCAGCGAGACGCCGAGCAGGGCGTTCGCGCCGAGCCGCGACTTGTCCGGGGTGCCGTCCAGATCCAGCAGCACCTGGTCGACGGTGCGCTGCTCGACCGCGTCCAGGCCGATCACGGCCGGGGCGATCTCGTCCAGCACGCCCTCGACGGCCTTCTGGACGCCCTTGCCGAGGTAGCGCTCGCCGCCGTCACGCAGCTCCACCGCCTCGTGCTCGCCGGTGGAGGCGCCGGACGGCACGGCCGCCCTGGTCAGGGTGCCGTCGTCGAGGGCGATCTCGACCTCGACGGTGGGGTTACCGCGAGAATCCAGGATCTCGCGTGCTCCGACCTGTTCGATGATGGCCACGAAAACGAACTCCTTCGGCAGCTGACAGGCATGATCACACGAGACGGACCCGTGCGCTGCGAGCCTATCGTTCCTGCGGCCCGGCCGATAACCGGCACTCCGACGCGATTACACCCGGCGGCCGATGCTGTAGGCGGCGGCGCGGTCGCGGACCGTGAGCAGGTAGCTGTTGGACTGGTTGTAGGTCATGAGCGCGCGCTGCCAGCCCAGCTCGGAGGTGAGGTCACCGCCGCTGGCGCAGAGGTACCGGGCCGCGGTGAGCGCGGCGTCGTCGATGTTCTGCGGGTCGACCACATCGTCGCCGTTGGCGTCGACGCCCCAGCGCTTCCAGGTCTCCGGGATGAACTGCAGCGGGCCGACCGCGCGGTCGAACTCGCGGTCGCCGTCGAGGGCGCCGCGGTCGGTGTCGGCGATCCTGGCGACGCCCGGCGCGCCGTCCAGCGGGATACCGATGATCGGCGGGCGGATCACGCCGTCCTCCCCCACCTGCGACCCGCGGTAGGTGCCGTGCTTGCTCTCCACGCTCGCGATCCCGGCCAGCGTGGTCCAGGCGATTCCGCAGTCCGGGCGCGAGTTCGTCAGCACCGCCGCGGCGTACCCGTACGCCTCCAGCGCCTGCACCGGGATCGCCATCCGCTCCGCCTGCTCCTCCGCCCAGCCCCTGAGCTGGAGCGCCGCCCGCCCCGGGGCGTGCACGTCGATCACCGGCAGCGGGGTCCCCGGGCCCGGTGGAATCCCCTCCGGCAGCGGCTCCCGCTCCGGCCCGAACCCGCACCCGGCCAGCACCAGGGTCGCCACGATGGCCGTCGCCGCGCCCGCTCTTCTCCACACCACGCGGTCCATTGTGCCGGGTATGGGGGAATCTCCAGGTCAGCCGATGGTCTGGGCGACGGTGCGGCGCTGAGAACGATGTCGCGGGAATGAGACTTCGGCGATCGATGGAATCGGAAATGGCTGTCCGAAGGGCAGTTCGCCCCTTGGTCGGCCATGCTGCGAACAGTCGAACCCGAAGGTGCCGCGAGGGCCGTCGACCGGACCGGAGGCGGCTGTTCGGCTCCGGCACGGCACACAGCCTCCGGACAACCGGTGTCGCGTAATCCGGTGCGTCACAAACGTCCTCGCCGCGTGCGCCGTCGACGAACCGGCAAGGCCAGGCTAGCCTAAGGGTCGCGCGATCTCGGCGTGCCCGGCCGCCCGGCGGGTGCGCGACTCGCCGCAGCCGGAATTCGCCCGAAAGTTGCCGAAAGGGTATCGTCGGCGCCCGTTCCGGTCATGTCATACCGCTATGTGTGCCCTTGCGAATTAGGCAAGCCTTGCTTAATTAATGCCCCAACCACTACCTTCGGACCCGAACCGTCTCATCCGCCTCCGGCTCGATCCGAAGAAGGGACCCCAATCGGTGAAAAGCGTTCTCTCCGAACGTCGGACGTTTCACCCACAGGCCGTCGAACGACGCGAGATCCCACCCGCCGCCGGTGCCGCGATCCGTGCCGCCGCGGATGCGATTTGCATCACACTCGGACTGGATGGCGATCGAGTCGCCGCCGAGACGCTGACCGACCCGAGGCTGGTCGCGGCGGTGCGGCGCTACGCCCCCGGGCTGCCCGGCTCGATCGCGGCCGCGGTGCGCCCGCCGAGCACCTCCGCGGGCGCCGCCATCGTCGGCGGGCTGCCGGTCCGCGACACGGAAATCGGCCGCACCCCGGCGAATTGGCGCGCCGCCGCCGGGCGGGACGGCGCCGCCGCGCCGACCGCGGCCTCGTTGCGCCTCGATATCTCCATGCTGCTGCTCGCCGCCGTGGCGGGCGAGCCGTTCGGCTGGCGGGGCCAGCAGGGCGGGCGGCTGGTGAACAACATCGTCCCGGCGGCCGGGCACGAGCACGAGCAGTCCGGCGCGAGCAGCAGCACGCTGCTCGCCCCGCACACCGAGGACGCCTTCCACCCCGAGCGCGCGCACCTGCTCATGCTCGGCTGCCTGCGCAACCACGACATGGTCGGCACCACCGTCTCCTCGGTGCGGCAGGTCGAGCTCACCGCCGCCGAACGCCGCGTGCTCGCGGAACCGGTGCTGCCGATCCTGCCCGACGTCTCCTACGGCGACGCGCACGACCGCGCGACCGCACCGGCGCTGCCGACGCTCTGGTCCGAGGTCGATATCGAATCCGACACCGCCGCAACCGGACTCACCACCCGCTACGACCCCGCCTACACCCCGCTGGACGACGCCGACGCCGAGTTCCGCCGCGCCTACGCCCGGCTGAGCGCGGAGCTGGAGCGGGTCTGCCGGGTGGCCGCGCTCGCCCCGGGCGAGCTGCTGCTGGTGGACAACGACGTGGCGGTGCACGGCCGGGTGCCGTTCACCGCGCGCTACGACGGCACCGACCGGTGGCTGAAACGCGTCAATATTCGTCTTCCCGAGCGGCGCAGGCGCGCCGGCGAGAACCGTGAGAATGGTTACGGGCAGCAGATCGTTGCCCCGTTTCGCACGGTGACAGAACGGGACACCTCCGATGATCGAGGAAGCGATGAGCAACCGTGACCGGAGCACGCCCCTGCGTGTGCTGAGCCGTAGCGATCTGGCCGATGTGCCGATCAGCCCCGCCGACGTGGTGCGCGCGGTGGAGGAGGCGTATCTCGCGCTGGCCGCGGGCGAATCGGACAATCCGCGCAAGCTGAGCGTCGCCAACCCGGACGGCTGGTCGGTCGCCTACGCCATGCTCGGCCGGGACGGCAGGCGCCGGGTGGTCGCCATGAAGACCTCGTACAAGTTCGATCCCGGGCACGACCGCAGCACCAAGCGGTACTACACCACCATCACGCTCTACGACGACACCACCGGCGCGCCGATCGCCATGATGGACTGCGCCAGGGTGGGCGCGCTGCGCACGCCTGCGGTCTCGGCGCTGCTGGTCCGCGAGACCATCCGCCGCGGCGCGGAGAGCGTGCTGCTGATCGGCACCGGCACCCAGGGCCGCAACGCGCTGCCGCACCTGCTCGCGGCGAATCCGCAGCTGCGCAAGCTCATGGTCTACGGCACGCACCCCGACGGGCTCGCCGCGGTCAAGGAGAACCTGGCGGTGCACCAGCCGCACGCGCTGCTCGAGGTGGTCGAGGATCCGGTGGCGGCCGCGAGCGGTGCGGACGTGGTGCTCGCGACCGCGGGGCCCGGTACCGAGGTCGCGCTGGAGGCATCCGATCTGGCGCCGGGCTGCACCGCCGTGCTGGTCGGGTACGGGCTCGCGCCGTCGGCGCTGGTGCAGGCGGACCGGGTGATCGCCACCAGCGCCGAGCAGATGGCGCTCACCGGCATCGACATGGCCGGCCCCGACGGCGTGCTGCGCGCGGTGGACGCGGAGCTGCCGCGCATCCTGACCAGGCGCGCGGTGGCCAGGCGCAGCGACGAGGAGAAGGTCTTCGTCTACAACAGCGGGCTGGTCCTCACCGATGTCGCGGTGGCGCACGCGCTGGCCGAGCGCGCGATCGCGGACGGCCGCGGCGTCGAGGTGCCGCTGTGGGACTGACCGGGATCGCCGCCGCGCCGCTGCCCGCCCACCGCGACCGGTGGGAGCAGCGGCTGCTGGTTGATCCCGTGCTGCTCGGCGAGCTCGCGAGCATCGTCGGCGGCCCCTTCCACGTGCTCTTCCCGGAGCGGGTGGAGCGCGCGGTGCACGAGTTCAGGGCGGCTTTCGAGGCCGCGGGCGTCACCGGCGCGATCTACTACGGCAAGAAGGCGAACAAGGCGGCCTGCGTGGCGCGGGCCTGCGCGCGGGCGGGCGCCGGGATCGACGTGGCCAGCACCGGCGAGTTGGTCGGTGCGCTGGCCCAGGGCGTGCGCGGCGGTGAGCTCGTCGTCACCGGCCCGGCCAAGCCGGACGAGCTGCTCTGGCTGGCCGCCAGGCACGGCGCGCTGATCGCGGTCGACGCGCTGGACGAGCTGGACCGGCTGCCGGCCGCCACCGACGGCGCACCGCCGCCGCGCATCCTGCTCCGCGCCCTGCCGACCGGCTCGACCAGCCGGTTCGGGCTCACCGATGCCGAGCTGGACGAGGCGCACGCCCGGCTGGACGGGCTCGCGGGCCGGGTCCGCTGGGAGGGGCTGAGCTTCCACCTCTCCGGTTACGACGCCGAGCAACGCGCGGAGTTCGCGCACGAGTTGCTGGATCGGCTGGCGAGCGCGGCGGCGAGCGGGCACCCGGCCCGCACGCTCTCCATCGGCGGCGGCTTCGGGGTCGATTACGTCCCCGCCGAGGCGTGGGCCGAGTTCACCGCCGCGGCCGGGCCGCAGTGGTTCCACGGCGACACCGAGCCCGGCTCCTACTACCCGTACCACTTCCCGGTGCCCGGCGCGGCCATGCTCACCGCGATCCTGCGGCACCGCGGGCTGGCCGAGCGGCTCGTCGCCGCCGACACCGTGCTCGCCATCGAGCCGGGCCGCGCCCTGCTCGACCGCGCCGGCTGTACCGTGTTCCGGGTACAGGGCCGGAAGACGCGGCGGGCCGGCGGCGAGCCCTACGACCTGCTCACCGTCGACGGCACCAGCCTGAGCCTCTCCGAGCAGTGGTTCGACAGCGAATACCTGCCCGACCCGGTGCTGTGGCCGCCGCGACCCGGCGTCCGCACCCCGACCAGCGTCGGCGCGGCCACCTGCCTCGACTCCGACATGCTCAGCCGCCGCCGGGTGCCGCTGCCCCGCCGGGCCGAGCCCGGCGACCTGCTGATCTACCCGAACACCGCCGGGTACCAGATGGATTCGAACGAGTCCGCCTTCCACGACCTTCCCGTGCCGCCGAAGATCGTGCTCACCGAGCACGGGGAGGCGCTGCGCTGGCGCCTCGACGCGGCCCCCGCCTGAGATCGAAGAGGAGAAATTCCCATGCCGCTCGTCACGCGCGTGACGGACCTGATCGGCCGTACCCCGCTGTTCGAGCTCGCCCGCACCGCGACCGGCACCAGGCTGCTGCTCAAGCTGGAGACTTTCAACCCGACCGGAACAGCCAAGATCCGGATGGCGCGGGAGATGGTGCTCGACGCCGAGCGGCGTGGTTTGCTGGAAGTTGGCGGGCATATCATCGAGTCCACGTCCGGCAATACCGGGCTCGGCCTCGCGGTAGTCGCCGCCGAACGTGGGTACCGCTTCACCGCGGTCGTCGACCACCACGCCTGTAAGGACAAACTGCGCGCGATGCGAGCCATGGGAGCGGAACTGGTGTACGTCGCCGACGCCGGCGACGACAGCCTCGCCACCTCGGCGCGAGAGGATCTCGCCGAGGCGATGGCGGCCGCCGAGGGCGGCGCCTACTTCACCGAGCAGCACAACAACGACGCCAACGCCGTCGGCTACCACCCGGTCGCCGACGAGCTGCTCGCCGACGTCGAGCGGGTGGACATCCTGCTCTCCGCGGTCGGCACCGGCGGGTCGCTCTTCGGCACCGCGACCCGGCTGCGGCAGCTCGGCCACGTGCCGTACGTGGTGGGGGTGGAGCCGGAGGGCTCGATCGCCTTCGGCGGCGAGGGCGGGCCGTACTGGCAGTCCGGCACCGGCACCCCGCCCGGCGCCAGCATCGGCACCGCGGTCGACTACGCGCTGCTCGACGAGGGTGTGAAGGTCACCGACACCGACGCCTTCGCCACGGCGCGCGCCGTCGCCGCGAAGCTGGGGCTGCTGATCGGCGGCTCGGCGGGCGGCTCGGTGCACGCCGCGCTGGTCCGGCTGGAGCAGTTCCCGCCCGGCTCGACGGTGGTGACGCTGGTCTGCGACGGCGGCGAGAAGTACCTGGACACGGTCTTCGACGACACCTGGATGGCCGAGCGCGACCTGCTCGACCCCGCCGCCGAGCGCGCGGTCGGCGCCATGCTCGACCGCTGGTCGCCCGCGCTCGCGGGCGCCAATCTCGTGGCGGCGCGGTGATCGACCGGATGCGCAACTCGGACGCGGGGCAGTTGGCCGCGCTCGCGACGCCGATCGCCACCACCCAGCTGGCCCAGATCGCGGTCTCCACGACGAATATCGCGGTCATGGGCTCGCTCGGGGTCGGCGCGGTGGCGGCGGGCGGGCTGGCGCTGGTGCTCTTCAACCAGATCCGCACCATGTGCGTCGGGCTGATCACCGCGAGCGGCAACCGGATCGCGGGTGCGGTCGGCGCGGCGGGCAAGCGCGGCGTCTCCGCCGACGCCGAGGTGCGCGACATCGTGCGCGGCAGCTTCCTGATCGCCACCGTCGCCGGGCTGCTCGGCGGCGCGGTGCTGGTCGGGCTCGGCTACTCGCTGCAGTGGCTGGGGCAGGACGCCGATGTGCTCGCGGCGGCGCGGCCGTTCATGGTGGCGCTGGCGCCGGGGCTGCTGCCCTGCCTGTGGTTCCAGGTGCTGCGGCAGTACACCGTCGGTATGCGGCGGCCGCAGGCGCTGCTGCTGGTGACGCTCGGCTCGGTGGCGCTGAACCTCGGGCTCGCGCTTCCGCTCGCGCACGGCTGGCTCGGGCTGCCCGCGCTCGGGCTGACCGGGATCGGCATCGCCACCTCGCTGGTCTTCCTCGCCATGTTCCTGGCCTTCGGCGTGCTGGTGCGGCGGGATCGGAGACTGGCGGGCGCGCTACCGCGCAGGCCGTGGCCGGTGCGGGCGGGCACGGTGCGCGCCGAGCTGAAGCTCGGCTTCCCGATCGCGCTCACCTACGGCTCCGAGGCGGGCATGTTCTCGGTGCTCGCGCTGGCCATGGGCACCATCGGGCCCGCCGCGCTGGCCGCGCACAATGTCGTCTACCAGATCATCTACATCGTGTTCCAGGTCGCCATCGGCATCTCGCACGGCGCCTCCATCCTGGTCAGCCACGCGGCGGCCAGGGACGAGTTCGACCGGGCGCGCACCCAGGCGCGGCTGGCGCTGCAGGGCGCCGCGCTGGTCGCGGTGGTGACCGGGCTCGGCTACGTCTTCGCCCCCGACCTGGTGCTCGCCCCGTTCATCGACACCGGTGACGAGTCGACCGTCGCACTGGCTCACACGCTGCTGCTGATCGGCATCGTGCTGCAGTTCTTCGACGCCGCGCAGAACATCGGCACCGGGCTGCTGCGCGGGCTCAAGGAGACCTCGGCCGGGTTCCGGCTCTCGCTGGTCGGCTACTGGTGCGTCGGGCTCCCCGCCGCGCTCCTGCTCGCCTTCCCGCTCGGCCTCGGCGCGGCGGGCATCTGGTGGGGCCTCACCGCCGGGCTCGCGGCCACCGCCGGGCTCATGCTGCACCGCTACCTGGCCCTGCTCGACCAGCGCGAGCGCGACACGGTCTCCCTGCACGCACACACCCCGCCGCTCGGGCTGGCGGCGGGGAACAGCTGAGCGGGTTCGCACCAGGGAACGAACCCGCTCGCTGCTAGATCTTTACGCCGTAGTCGCGGGCGATCCCCGCCAGACCTGAGGCGTACCCCTGGCCGATGGCGCGGAACTTCCACTCCGCGTTGTTCCGGTACAGCTCGCCGAAGACCATGGCGGTCTCGGTGGAGGCGTCCTCGGAGAGGTCGTAGCGGGCCAGCTCGGCACCGGTCACGGCGTCGGTGACGCGGATGTAGGCGTTGCGGATCTGGCCGAAGGACTGCCCGCGCGCGTCGGCGTCGTGGATCGAGACCGGGAAGAAGATATTGGTGATGCTGGGCGGCGTCGCCGCGAGGTCGATATTGATCGTCTCGTCGTCGCCGTCGCCCTCGCCGGTGAGGTTGTCACCGGTGTGCTCGATGGTCCCCTCGGGCGAGCGCAGGTTGTTGTAGAAGACGAAGTGCAGGTCCGAGAGCACCTTCAGGTTCGGTCCGGTCGCGAGCGCGCTCGCGTCCAGGTCGTAGTCGGCTCCGGTGGTGGTCCGGGTGTCCCAGCCGAGGCCGACCGAGACCTTGGTCAGGTTCGGTGCCTGCTTGGACAGCGAGACGTTGCCGCCTTTGGCCAGCGTGACGCTCATGTCATCCTTCCGTGTTCGGGTTCTGCTCCGCCCATTCGCGCAGCGTGGCCACCCGGCCGCGCAGCGCGTCGAGTTCGGCCTCGTCGAGCACCGTGCGCTGAATGCCCTGCGCGACGGTGAACGCCGACTGCCGATGGTCGTCGATGGTGTCGACGTCGATCTGTACCGGAACATAGTCGCTCGCGCCCGGCATCCCGTCGGCGAGCACCGTCGCCGTGCCGCGCGCACAGAGCGCGACATCGCCGCCGCCGAGGATGAGCAGCGCGACCTGCGGCTGCTCGCGGAGCCGCGCCAGCGAACCCCGGTCGAATTTCAGGCTGATCAGAATGCGCCGGTCGCCCGCGCGCACCGGCCAGGAGACCGGGATGGCGTGCGGGGACGGGTCGGTCGTCACCAGCACCGCGATGGTCTCGGTCGGCCACACGGGCAGGGCTTCGAGCTCCGGATGCTCGTCGGCGGTGTGGTCGTGCTCGGTCAGGCTCGCTCCTGCTGCCATTTTCGTCACCTCATGGGGATCGCTGCGGCGCGGTGGGCTGTTCCCGCGCTTCCCCAGCAGTTTAAATCCACGGCCGACATCGCCGCTGGCGCCCGGTGCGATCCAGCCCGGCAGATGCGTTCAGGCCGTGGCGAGTTCGAAGCTCGGCAGCGCGCGCAGCTCCCGAGCCCACGCCGCGGCCAGCTCCCTGACCTTCACCTCGGTGGAGGCGTCGTGCCGCGCGTGCTCGCCGAGCTGGATCGCGCCGCGCGCGCTCAGCTTCTCGGCGATGATCTCGCCGCCGCGGTTGAAGGTCGGGCCGTAGACGCTGTCGCCCAGACCGAAGACGGCGAAGCGCAGCCCGTCCAGCGCGCGGCGCCCGCTGTCCAGCGCATCCGCGAAAGGCTCGGCGTTGGTAGGCAGTTCGCCGTCGCCGTAGGTGGAGCAGACCATGATGTGCAGCGCGCCGGGGTCCAGATCGTCGACGGCGAACTCGCTCATGTCGTGGAGCGAGACGTCGTGGGCGGTGAGCTCGCCCGCGATCACCTCGGCCGCCGACTCGGCCGTCCCCATCTCCGACCCGAACAGGATCACGATCCGCACGAGCTGCACTCCTTCTCACCTGGAAATATGGTGAGGCTATCCTAACAGGATTGCCGGTTCGATTGACGGATCACCGAAACGCCTGCATCATCGTGAACAGTTCCCTGCTCAGCGGGGGCTTCTTGGTTACCGGCCGATGACCGTCCGGCAACGGTCGCCTGATTCGACGCGCCACTCACGGGTAGAACCCCGGAGGCTCGGCTGCGCGAATATCAGCGGCCACGTCACGCAAGCCGACGCCGCTGGGCGTCCCGTCCCGAGTGAGGTGAGTGCGCCATGGTCTTCTCGTCCGACCTGCCCCGCGAGGTGTCCCCCGACATCACGCCGATTCCGATCGCCGCGCACCGCACCGCGGGCAACCTCGCCGTCTCCGACGCGACGCTGACCGATCTGATCCACCTGCGCACCGAGCTGGCCGCCGCCGAGGTGCCGTTCGTGCTGGTCCGGGATCGCGGCCACCGGCTGATCCTGGCCGCCGACGCGGCGCACGGCGCCATGGTCGCGCGGGTGGTGAGCTCGGCGAGCGCCTCCGGCTTCCGGGTCGAGCCGCTGGACACCGCGGTGTTCCGGCTCGGCCGGGACGCCGACCCGGCGCACCACGTCGACCTGGAGCTGTGGGGCTACCACGGCGACACCGTCACCTGCCCGCGGCCGAACGCGCTCACCCGCACCGTCTTCGACCTCGCCGACGTCGAGTTCGGCCAGGTGCTGCTCTTCGACCGGGTCTGGCCGACACTCACCGGGATGTTCGCGCCGCAGACCACCGACGTGGAGTTCGACATCGACCTGGTCTTCTCCTGGGTGGACGGCTCCGACCCGGAGTTCCGCGCCCGCCGCGCCGGGCTGCTCGCGCAGGTCGTGGTGGGCGAGGGCGACGACGCGGACGCCCGCATCCGGCAGATCGATGAACTGCGCTACGCGCTGCGCGCGGTGGCGAAGAACGCGCCCTGGATCCGCCGGATCTTCCTCTGCACCGACTCCACCCCGCCGTCCTGGCTGGCCGAGCACCCGAAGGTCACCGTCGTCCCCGCGCTCGCGCACTTCGCCGACACCGCCGGGCTGCCGACCTTCAACTCGCACGCCGTGGAGAGCCAGCTGCAGCACATCGACGGGCTGGCCGAGCACTTCCTGTACTCCAACGACGACATGTTCTTCGCCCGCCCGGTGCGGCCGTCCATGTTCTTCACCCCGGCCGGGGTGAGCCGGTTCATCGAGGCCGACACCCGGATCGGCCCCGGCCGCAACAGCGAGCGGCGCAGCGGGTTCGAGAACGCGGCAAGGGTGAACCGGGCGCTGCTCGCGGAGCGGTTCGGCACCGTCATCACCCGGCACCTGGAGCACACCCCGGTGCCGCTGCGGCGCAGCGTGCTGCACGAGATGGAGCGCGAGTTCGCCGCCGATTTCGCGCGCACCGCGGCGAGCCGGTTCCGTTCCGCCACCGACATCTCGGTGACGAACTCGCTGTACCACTACTACGCCTTGCTCAGCGGGCGGGCGGTGCCGCAGGAGGCGGCTCGGGTGCGCTATGTCGACACCACAGCGGAGTCGGGGCTCGCGCTGCTGGACGAGCTCGGCGCGACCAGGGACGTCGACTTCTTCTGCCTGAACGACGGCAGCTTCCCCGAGGTCGCCGAGGCCGAGCGGGTGCGCCGGGTCTCGGCCTTCCTGGACGGCTGGTTCCCCGAGCCCGCGCCGTGGGAGCGGGTCAGCGCACCGCCTCGCCACCCGATTCCGGAGTCCGCGCCGGGCGCCGCATGACGTGCGGGATGCCGGCCGCGGGCGGGATCACGATGCCCGCCGCGGCCAGCCGCGCCGCCGCCTGAGCCGGGGTGGCGGGCTCGCCCACCGTCGGGCCGGTGTCGATCGGCACCACCGAGTGCACCACGGTGTCCGGGTAGACGTGCACGTAGTTGAAGGCCTGCGCGCCGTCCCGGCCGCGCAGCCCGCCCTGCTCGACCGCGAGGTCCTGGGTGTAGCAGGTGGCCGAGGCCACCGACACCGGGATGCCCGCGAAGGTGGCGCTGGTGGAGAAGTGCAGGTGGCCGGCGAGGATCGCGCGCACGTCGGTGCCGTCCAGCACCGCGGCCAGGCGGCGCTGGTCGCGCAGCTCGACGGTGACGGCGAGGTCGAGCACACAGGGCACCGGCGGGTGGTGCATGGTCAGGATGGTGCCGAAGGGGGCCGGTTCGGCGAGGACGTCGCGCAGCCAGGTCAGTTGCTCGGCGGTGAGCTCGCCGTGGTGCTTGCCGGGGACGGTGGTGTCCAGGGCGATGACGCGCAGGCCGTCGATCAGGTGCACCTCGTCCAGCGGCTCGGCGGAGCCGGGGCGGTCCAGCAGGCCGCGGCGGAGTGCGCCGCGGTCGTCGTGGTTACCCGCCACCCAGATCACCGGGGCGCCGATCCGCGCGGCGAACGGCTCGACCAGGGCGCGCAGCCGGGCGTAGGCGCTCGCTTCGCCGCGGTCGGTGAGGTCGCCGGTGAAGACGATGGCGGTGGGGACGATGCCCGTGCTCTCGGCGTGCGCGAGCAACGCGCGCAGCGGCCGCTCCGCGTCGACGTCGCCGTAGAGGTCGCCCTCGGCGACCAGATGGATATCGCTGAAGTGGAACAACACGTGATCCGGTCGCGGATACTCCGCGACCCTGTCGATGCGCACCGGCTCGAACGTCCCTCCCGGCGGACTCCGCCCGCCCTCGCTTCGAGGTTGACGCCAGGATAGCGAAGGAGCCTGAACGCGGCCCGCTCCGGCGACCGAGGTCACGCGCCGGGCGGTCGGGAGGGGCGCGCCGGGTCGTGCGGGTGCCGGCTCGTGTTCACACCGGCCAGTGGGCGCGCCAGTCGTCGGCGGTGAGCGACAGCCGGGCGCCGCGGGCGCGCTCGGCGGCGTCCTCGGTGGCGCGAATGACGTCCGCGAAGCGGAGCGTGGCCTTGCGCAGCCGCTCCTCGGCGCTCTCGTCCCCGCCGAGCCGGACCACCCGCAGCTCCTCGGGGATCAGCTCGTCCGGGAGCCCGGCCCGCCCGGCCCGGGCGATCACCTTCTCGGCGAGCGCGAGCGCGGGCTGCGCGAGCGCGATCCCGTCCAGGCAGGAGCGCCGCGCCTTCTCCGCGGACTTCCGCTCCTCCCACGCCAGCTCCTGCGCGGCGATCCGCTCGGCGACGCCGGCGAACGCCTCGGGCGCGGCCAGGTGCGGGCTGCGGTGCTCCAGCTTGGTGATCAGCACCGCGGCCACGTCGGCGACGGTGAACTCCCCCGCCGCCTCGGCGATCCTGGCGTGGAAGAGCACCTGCAGCAGCAGGTCGCCGAGCTCCTCCCGGATCGTCTCGGTATCGCCCTGCCCGATGGCGTCGAGCAGCTCGTAGGTCTCCTCCAGCAGGTACGGCCGCAGCGAATCGTGCGTCTGGGTGCTCTCCCACCCACCGAACCGCCACAGCCGATCCATGAGTTCGACCGCGCCGCTGAGATCGGCGGTCACCGCGCGGTGGCCTCGGCGCGCACCCGCAGGTCGACCGCGCCCGCCGCCTTGCCGTCCAGCGCGAGCAGCAGGTCGGCGATCAGCTGGAGCAGCTGCACGTCGCGCATGCGGTCGGCGCCGACGCTGTCCTCGACCCGGGGGATGGGCAGCTGCACGACGCCGGAGGCGGCGCGGTAACTCGCGCTCGGGTGCAGCCGCTTGAGCCGCAGCTGCTTGGAGTCGGGCAGGGTCAGCGGCGCGATCTTGATCGTGGTGCCGGTGACCGCGATCTCGCTCACCCCGTACTCGCGCGCGAGCAGCCGCAGCCGCGCCACCGAGACCAGCCGCCCGACCTCCTCCGGCAGCGGCCCGTACCGGTCGACCAGCTCCTCCATCACCCCGGCCAGCGTCGCGTCGTCCTGCGCGGCGGCGAGTTTCCGGTAGGCCTCGAGGCGGAGGCGGTCACTGGCGACGTAGTCCGGCGGGATGTGCGCGTCCACCGGCAGGTCGACCCGGACCTCCCTGACCTCCTCGGTGGTGATCGGCTTGCCGTCGGCGGCGGCCCGGTACGCCTCCACCGCCTCGCCGACCAGCCGCACGTACAGGTCGAAGCCGACCCCGGCGACGTGCCCGGACTGCTCGGCACCGAGCACATTGCCCGCGCCGCGGATCTCCAGATCCTTCATCGCCACCGCCATGCCCGCGCCCAGGTCGGAGTTCTGCGCGATGGTGGCGAGCCGGTCGTAGGCGGTCTCGGTGAGCGGCTTCTCCGGCGGGTACAGGAAGTAGGCGTAGCCGCGGTCCCTGCTGCGCCCGACCCGGCCGCGCAGCTGGTGCAGCTGGGAGAGGCCGAGGGCGTCGGCGCGCTCCACGATCAGGGTGTTGGCGTTCGAGATGTCCAGCCCGGTCTCGATGATCGTGGTGCAGACCAGCACGTCGAACTCGCGCTCCCAGAAACCCTGCACGGTGCGCTCCAGGGTGTCCTCGTTCATCTGGCCGTGCGCGATGGCGATCCGCGCCTCCGGGACGAGGTCGCGCAGGTGCTTGGCGGCCTTGTCGATCGAGGAGACCCGGTTGTGCACGTAGAACACCTGGCCGTCGCGGAGCAGCTCGCGCCGGATCGCGGCGGTGACCTGCTTGTCGTTGTAGCTGCCGACGTAGGTGAGCACCGGGTGGCGCTCCTCCGGCGGGGTCAGGATGGTCGACATCTCGCGGATGCCGGCCAGGCTCATCTCCAGCGTGCGCGGAATCGGCGTCGCCGACATGGTGAGCACGTCGACGTGCGTGCGCAGCGCCTTGATGTGCTCCTTGTGCTCGACGCCGAAGCGCTGCTCCTCGTCGACCACCACCAGGCCGAGGTCCTTCCAGCGGACGCCGGTCTGCAGCAGCCGGTGCGTGCCGACCACGATGTCGACCTCGCCGTCGGCCATGCCCCGCAGCACCTCCTTGGCGTCGGCCGCGTCGGTGAAGCGGGAGAGCCCCTTGACGTTCACCGGGAACCCGGCGACCCGCTCGGTGAAGGTCTGCAGGTGCTGCTGGGCCAGCAGCGTGGTCGGGACCAGCACCACCACCTGCTTGCCGTCCTGCACCGCCTTGAAGGCGGCGCGCACCGCGATCTCGGTCTTGCCGTAGCCGACGTCGCCGCAGACCACGCGGTCCATCGGGACCGCCTTCTCCATGTCCGACTTGACGTCGGCGATGGCGGTCATCTGGTCGACGGTCTCGGTGAAGGCGAAGGCGTCCTCCATCTCCTGCTGCCACGGGGTGTCCGGGCCGAAGGCGTGGCCGGGCGCGGCCTGGCGGGCCGCGTAGAGCTGCACCAGCTCACCGGCGATCTCGCGAACGGCCTTGCGCGCCTTGCGCTTGGTGTTCGCCCAGTCCGAGCCGCCGAGCTTGGAGAGGCTCGGCAGCTCGCCGCCGACGTAGCGGGAGAGCTGGTCCAGCGATTCCATCGGCACGAAGAGCCGGTCGCCGGGCTGGCCGCGCTTGCCCGGCGCGTACTCGATCACCAGGTACTCGCGCCTGGCGCCGCCGACGGTGCGCTCGATCATCTCCACGAAGCGGCCGATGCCGTGCTGGTCGTGCACCACCATGTCGCCCGCGCTGAGCGCCAGCGGGTCGACCTGGTTGCGGCGCTTGGCGGGCAGCCGCCTGCCCTCACCGGCGGCGGCCACCCGGTTGCCGGTCAGGTCGGACTCGGCGACGACGACCAGCCCGGCGCCGGCGAAGACGACGCCGTCGTGCAGCGAGCCGCAGAGCACGCCGACCACGTCGGGTGCCGGCTCGGCGCCCGGATCCAGTGCGGCGGCGGGCACCTCGGCGTCGGCGAGCCGCTCCAGCACGCGCTGGGCGGTGCCGTGCCCGGCCACGACGACGACGGCACGGCCGCCGGTGGCGAGGTGCGCGCGCAGCGCGGCGAAGAGCGTGGCGACCAGTTCGTCCGAGCCGCGCGCGGTCGCGCCCGCGGTGATCGGCAGCTCGACCTCGGCCGGGTCGCCGGAGGCCAGCGGGCTCAGCGTCCACCAGGGCAGGCCGTTGCGGTCCGCGCTCTCCCGGACGGCCGGCAGCGGGCGGTAGGCCGATGCGGCGAGGTCGAGGCCGTGGCCGCCGAGCGGCGCGGTGCCGCCGAACGAGGCCGCGGTCCAGGACGCCTCCAGGAACTCCTCGCCGGTGCGCACCAGGTCGGCGGCGCGGGTGCGCACCTTCTCCGGGTCGCAGAGCAGGACGTGGCTACCTTCCGGCAGCACCTCGGTGAGCAGCCGCAGCGCCCCCGGCTGCAGGATCGGGAGCAGCGCCTCCATGCCCTCCACCGGGATGCCGTCGGAGAGCTTGGCCAGCATCTCGGAGAGCGCCGCGTCGGCGGCGTTGTCGATCGCGACCTCGGCCGCGCGGAGCCGCACCGCCTCGGTGAGCAGCAGCTCCCGGCAGGGCGGAGCGACCACGGTGTCCACCGTGATCTCCGGCAGCGAGCGCTGATCGGCCACCGAGAAGGCGCGCAGCTCGCTCACCTCGTCGCCCCAGAACTCGACGCGCACCGGGTGGTCGGCGGTCGGCGGGAAGAGATCGAGGATGCCGCCGCGCACCGCGAACTCGCCGCGCTTGCCGACCATGTCCACCCGGGAGTAGGCGAATTCGACCAGCCGGGTGAGCAATTCGTCGAAATCGAACTCGGCGCCGATGCGCAGCACCACCGGCTCGATATCGCCGAGCCCGGCCGCCATCGGCTGCATGAGCGAACGCACCGTCGTGACGACGACGCGCAGCGGCGGGCCGGAGACGGCGTCCTCCGGGTGCGCCAGCCTGCGCAGCACCGAGAGCCTGCGGCCCACCGTGTCCGCGCCCGGCGAGAGCCGCTCGTGCGGCAGCGTCTCCCAGGACGGGAACTGCGCGACGCTCGGACCGAGCATCTCGGTGAGCTCGACCGTGAGGTCGTCGGCCTCGCGCCCGGTCGCCGTCACCACCACCAGCGGCCGGCTCTCCCCGTTCGCCAGCGCGGCGGCGACGAACGGGCGCGCCGGGCCGGGGGCGACCAGCGCGACCGAGGACTTCCCGACCAGATCGGCGACGGTGCGCAGCGCCTGATCGGCACCGGCCGCCGCGGCCAGCCCCGCCAGGGGTGGGGGTTGGGCAGACATGGAAAAAGTCTATCGGTGCTGGGTGACAGCCCCCCGGCGCGGGGTACCTACCCCCTACGGCACATATCTCCGCAGCCTACGGGCGGCGAACTCGCGGAAGTAGGAGAGCTTTTCGGCGGGCACGATGGCGGGGAGCAGGAAGTACCAGGCGCGCTCCATGCGGACCGCCATCTGGTCGATCGACTCGGTGCCGACGGCGGTGATGTGCACGCCCGCCGTCATCTCCTGCAGCAGCAGGCCGATCACCTCGGCGTCCAGGCCTGGCTCGAGGTCGCCCTGGGCGATGGCGCGCTCGGAGAGAACCCGGTAGGTCTCGCCCCAGGTCTTGGCGATGTTGTCGCCCTGGGCGCCGCGGTAGTCGCCGATCTGGTGGGTCAGCTTGAGCATGGCCCCGACCATCGGATCGTTCATCGATAGGTCGGCGACGACGTAGGTGATCCCGATGCACGCCTCCAGCGCGGGCACACGGGAATCGAAGAACCCCTGGCAGGAACTGATCAGCCGCTCGTTGCCCTGATCGACGACGGCACGGGCCAGTTCTTCCTTGGAGCCGAAATGAAAGTACAGTGCGCCCTTGGTGACGTTCGACTGCGCGATGATCTCGCTCAGGCTCGCGTTCGCATATCCCAAGCGCAGAAAGACATCGGCAGCGCCTGCCAGAACGGAATCGCGGGTGATCTCCGCGCGCGCTTGCCTAGCCATCAGATCCGCCTGTCATCCAAAAACCAGCCATCCTGAAGTAGACCGACATCCCGAAGTAGACCGACTTACCACCCGAACAGCACTGAGAGGATGCGTGAACCGTACCACCCGGCCGCACCGCCCCCGGCAATTCGCGCATTCGCCCGGGCGCACCGCGCAATTCGCGAGCTAACACTCGACCGCGCCCCCCGCTTCGGCCCGGCGCTGCGAGGTCAGCCGTGGCTCCGCCTCCAGGTGGCTCAGACCGTTCCAGCACAGGTTCACCAGATGCGCGGCCACCACTTCCTTCGACGGTTCGCGCACGTCCAGCCACCAGGTCGCGGCGGTGGAGACCATCCCGACCAGCGCCTGAGCGTAGAGGGTGGCGAGGCTGGTGTCGAAACCGCGCCGCCCGAAGTCGTTGCCGAGGATGTGCGCGACCTGGTTCACCGCCTCGTTGAGCAGGCTGGAGTAGCGCCCGTCGGCGGTTGCCGCGGGCTGGTCGCGGACCAGGATGCGGAACCCGTCGGTGCGCTCCTCGATGTAGGTCAGCAGTGCCAGCGCGACCTGCTCCAGCCGCTCCTGCGAGCGGTTGCGGGTGAGCGAGGAGGTGATCATGTCGAGCAGCATCGACATCTCCCGGTCGACGACGACCGCGTAGAGCCCCTCCTTGCCGCCGAAGTGCTCGTACACCACGGGTTTCGAGACCTGGGCGCGGAGCGCGATCTCCTCGATCGAGGTGCCGTCGTACCCCCGTTCGGCGAACAGCGCGCGGCCGATCTCGATCAGCTGCTGGCGCCGCTGGGTACCCGTCATGCGCGGCCGTTGCGGCCGCTGGGTCTCACCCGATGGCATCGCTTCGCCTCCTGCGATGTCGTGGTACCGCGGTCACGGGTCCGGGCCCTCCGAGGTTTCAACTGTTCCAGACAGCGTGCCTGACGTGACAGCGGGGCACATCCTCGCGGCCGCGCGGGTTCGACGGAAGCGAGGTCGGCATGCGAGGATTCATGCCGTGCCGTGGGCACAGCGGCGGGTCGTGCCGAAACGGCACAGCCGGCCGGTGTGACGATCCGCCGTAGTGTAATGGCAGCACCTCTGATTTTGGTTCAGATAGTTCAGGTTCGAGTCCTGGCGGCGGAGCACGCACATGTGACTATCGTGGGCCCCGCGTTTGGCCCAGCACGATGACAGGCAGCCGAGGGAGATCCATGCCACAGCAGACCGCCGTCGTCGTTCTCGCCGCTGGCGCCGGAACGCGAATGCGGTCGAAGACCCCCAAGGTGCTGCATTCGCTGGCCGGCCGGAGCATGCTCGCGCACGCGCTGCATGCGGCGAACGAGATCGACCCCGCATACCTCATCACCGTGGTCGGGCACGACCGCGAACAGGTCGGCGCCGCGGTCGCGGCGGTCGCCGCCGAGCAGGGGCGGGAGATCCTGCCCGCGCTGCAGGAGGAGCAGCTCGGCACCGGGCACGCGGTGCAGTGCGCGCTGCGCGCGGTGCCGGAGGACTTCGACGGCGACCTGCTCGTCACCTCCGCCGACGTCCCGCTGCTCGACGGCCACACCCTGGCCGCGCTGCTCGACGAGCACCGCAGCTACGCCGAGCGCCCCGCCGTGACGGTGCTCACCTTCGTCCCGGACGACGCCAACGGCTACGGCCGGATCGTGCGCGACGCCGACGGCCAGGTGCTGGAGATCGTCGAGCACGCCGACGCCACCCCCGCGCAGGCCACGATCACCGAGGTCAACTCCGGCGTCTACGCCTTCGACGCCCAGGTGCTGCGCAGCACGATCACCCGGCTCTCCACCGCGAACGCCCAGCACGAGCTGTACCTCACCGACGTGCTCCGGCTCGCCCGCGAGGACGGCCACACCGTGCAGGGCGCCCGGCTGGTGGACGAGGCCAAGGTCACCGGGGTCAACGACCGGGTGCAGCTGGCCGCCGCCACCCGCACCCTGAACCGCTACCTGCTGGAGCGGCACATGCGCGCCGGGGTCACCGTGATCGACCCGGCCACCACCTGGGTGGACGCGGGCGTCCGGATCGGCAGGGACGCGGTGCTGCGGCCCGGGACCCAGCTCTTCGGTGCCACCGTGATCGGCGAGGATGCCGAGATCGGGCCGGACAGCACGCTCACCGATGTGCTGGTCGGCGACGGGGCGTCGGTGGTGCGCACGCACGGCACCGGCGCCACCATCGGGGCGGGCGCGACGGTCGGGCCGTTCGCCTACCTGCGGCCGGGCACGGTACTGGGCGAATCGGGCAAACTCGGCGCATTCGTGGAGACCAAGAACGCCACCATCGGCGATCACTCCAAGGTCCCGCACCTCACCTACGTCGGCGACGCCACCATCGGCGAGCACAGCAACATCGGCGCGTCGAGTGTTTTCGTCAACTACGACGGGGTGCGCAAGCACCACACCGTTGTCGGCTCGCACGTGCGCACCGGCAGCGACACGATGTTCGTCGCGCCGATCACCGTGGGTGACGGCGCCTATACGGCAGCGGGTACCGTACTGCGCAGAAGCGTGCCACCCGGCGCCCTCGCGGTGTCGGGCGGAGCGCAGCGCAATCTGGACAACTGGGTGCCGCGCAACCGGCCGGGAACCGCGGCGGCGCATGCGGCGACGGAGGCCATCGCGGCCAGCGACACAGCGAGTCAGGCAACAGAGCAAAAGGATGGCGAACAGCAGTGACCGCGTTCTCGACCGACAACCAGAAGAATCTCATGCTCTTCGCGGGGCGCAGCCATCCTGAGCTGGCCGAACAGGTCGCGAAGGAGCTGGACGTCCACGTCACCCCGCAGACCGCGCGGGAATTCGCGAACGGCGAGATCTTCGTCCGCTTCGAGGAGTCGGTGCGCGGCTCGGACGCCTTCGTCATGCAGAGCTTCCCCGCGCCGCTGAACCAGTGGCTCATGGAGCAGCTCATCATGATCGACGCGCTCAAGCGCGGCTCGGCCGAGCGGATCACCGCGGTGCTGCCCTTCTACCCGTACGCCCGGCAGGACAAGAAGCACCGCGGCCGCGAGCCCATCTCCGCCCGCCTGGTCGCCGACCTGCTGAAGACCGCCGGTGCGCACCGGATCATCACCGTCGACCTGCACACCGACCAGATCCAGGGCTTCTTCGACGGCCCGGTGGACCACATGCACGCGCTCTTCCAGCTCTCCGAGCACGTGCGGGCCAACTACAGCCTGGAGGACGTCACCGTCGTCTCGCCGGACGCGGGCCGCGTGAAGGTCGCCGAGAAGTGGGCCGACGCGCTCGGCGGCGCGCCCGTCGCCTTCATCCACAAGACCCGCGACCCGCTGGTGCCGAACCAGGTCAAGTCGCACCGCCCGGTCGGTGACGTCGACGGCCGCACCTGCATCCTGATCGACGACATGATCGACACCGGCGGCACCATCGCCGAGGCCGTGCGCGTGCTGCGCGAAGCGGGCGCCGTCGACGTCGTGATCGCCGCCACGCACGGCGTCCTCTCCGCACCCGCCGCCGAGCGGCTCGCCGCCTGCGGTGCCCGCGAGGTGGTGGTGACCAACACCCTGCCGATCACCGAGGACAAGAAGTTCCCGCAGCTCACGGTGCTCTCCATCGCGCCGCTGCTGGCCAGGACCATTCGTGAGGTGTTCGAGAACGGCTCGGTGACGGGGTTGTTCAACGGCAACGCCTGAGTTTTTCTCTTCGACGGGCCCGGGGTTGCGTACCCCGGGTCCGTTCCCGTTTTTCGCCCCAGGTCGCTCTCAGCTACCGCACGTACAGTGGCGGCCCGAGTGGGTACCCCGCCGGTAGCTCGACCGAACGGAGGCGTTGATGAGTACACCGCAGGAGCGGCGACCGCACGAGCCGGAGCCGGGGTCGCCCGGGGCCGGTGCGGGGGGCTCTGGTGGTGGAGGAAGCGCCGAGGAATCGGCCGGCGGTGCGGTTGTCGCCGGAGGTGTGGCGAAGGTCATCGGCGAAGATTCCGGTCTGGGGGCCGTGGAGTCCGACGACGCCGACGAGTCGAGCGGCAAGTCCGCGCCTGCGAAGTCGGCTGATATCCCGGCGGTCGCGCAAGCCCCGGCCGGAGATGCGCCCAGTGAGGGCGCCGAGGACGAATCCCCGGAGGCGAGCGCCGCGCAGCCCGCCGACGCCGAGGCGCCGGTCGACGGCACCGCAGCACCCGCGGCTGGTAAGGCTCCCGCCGACGGACCCGCGGAGCCCGTCGACGACGAGGCACCGCGAGCGGGCGACGCGCCGCCGACCGACGACCGACCCCCGGAGACGGGTGACGCGCAGCCGACCGATGACCAAGCCCCGGAAGCAGGCTCCACGCAGCCGACGGGCGGTGCAGCACCGACGCCGGTAGAGGAGGTCTCGGAATCGGCCGAGGCAGTACCAAGTGCCGGGGCTGCGACGGCGGCCGATGATCAGGCGCCGGTCGAGGAGGTCTCGGGAGCTGAACCGGCTCCGGAGGAGCTCGCTGCGGGCGAGGCACCGGGCCACGAACCCTCGAAAACCGTCGAGGACCGGCCCCCTGTCGAAGGGGCCGCGCAGCCCACCGCGCCACCGGATGCGGATTCCACAGCCATCGCCGCAGCTTTGGTGCCGAATACGAGCGCTGCCGATTCCGGCGACAGTGCGGCCGGGGAAACGTCGGAGGACGCGCCCGTTTCCGGTGAAGCCGGGAGTGCCGCGGCGGAGGTCGGGACGCCGACCGAATCGGCCGAAGCTGCGGGCACCGTCGAACTCTCCGCGGGGGAAGTGGCCGAAGCGCCGACTGTCGCCCAGGGGGCCGTCGATGACGACCTCCCGCTGGGTAGGGCCGAGCAGGCGCAGTCCACTGCGGCCGCCGAGCCGACCGTCTTCCTCCCGAGCACGGTCTTCGGCGGCCCGATCGGCCACGACACCACGGCCCGTCCACCCCGCGCGGTCCCCCCACCCGCGGCTCCGCCGAGCGGTCCGCCTGCACCCGCGGGCGGCCCACCCACGCCTGCGATTCGCCCGGCGCCCGGCAGACCGAGTACCCCGGCGGCATCGGTCGCCCCGCCGATCGGCCCACCGGCACCGGGGCCGGGCCCGGTACCGGCGGGGCCACCGACCGGCTTCCCGGCGATAACCCCGCCCGCCCTTGACCCCCGGACCGCGTTCCGCCCCCACCCCCCTTCTCCACCGCCGGCCCCGGCGAGCGGCTGGAAACTGGGCAGCCCGAGCGCCCCGGCTCCACGCGGCAACGCCCAGCCCGCGCCGCGGAACTGGCTCGAGCAGGGCGCGGGCGAGACCGTGCGCATCCCGCGCGGCGCCCTGACCCCCGACGCGGGCGCGACCGTCCGCATCCCCGCCGACTGGCAGCAGAACGACCCCGACTACCTGCCCGGCAAACCCCTGGAACGGCAGAAGACGGAGATCCAGCTTTTCGCGATCCTCGGTTTCGTCTGCGCCTTCGCCGCACTGTTCCTGGTCCCCGTCGTTTTCGGCCCCGCGGGAATCGCACTGGGAATCAACGGCCATACCCGCAGGGAGGAACGCGGGAAATGGGCGGCGGTCACGGCGGGGTGCGCGATGATTGTCGGGCTCGCGGTGCAGCTGGCCTTCGGCCGCAACGTGATCCCCGGCGTGAATTGGCCGTGAGCGCGGCGTAGTTTGCGAGTATGAGCGGTTTCTCGGGTTTCCCGCTGGCCGGCCTGGATTTCTACGAAGATCTCGAGGCGGACAATTCCAAAGCGTTCTGGACGGCGCACCGGGACGTGTACGAAAGCGCCGTGCGCGAACCGATGCTCGCGCTGACCGCATTGCTGGAGCCCGATTTCGGCGCGGCCAAGCTGTTCCGGCCGTACCGGGACGTGCGATTCTCGAAGGACAAGACGCCGTACAAGACGGCGCAGGGCGCGGTGGTGCACACCGCGCCCGGCGTCGGCTGGTACGTGCAGGTCGGGGCGCCGGGGCTGTTCGTCGGCGGCGGCTTCTACCACGGCTCGCCCGGGCAGCTGGCGCAGCTGCGGAGCACCGTCGACGACGAGGTGCGCGGCACCGAGCTGCGCACGATCCTGGAGGCCACCGCCGCCGCGGGCTTCACCATCGGTGGCGAGAAGCTCGCGACCAAGCCGAAGGGGTTCGCCGCCGACCACCCGCGGATCGACCTGCTCCGGCACAAGTCGATCACCGCGGGCAGGCAGTTCGGCGCCCCCGACTGGCTGGAGACGCCGCGCACCGCCGACGAGATCAGGGCCGCGTGGGAGGGCGTGCGCCCCCTGGTCGAGTGGCTCTCCGCCGTCGTCGGCGGCGCGGGCGACTGAGCTACCGACGGCCGGCGAGCACCAGGACAAAGCGGTTTTTCGGGTCGGTCCAGGTGTGTTCGGTGTCGAATCCGGCGGCGTCCAGCTCGGCGCGCAGGCCGTCGACGCGGAACTTGGCCGAGATCTCGGTGCGCATCTGCTCGCCGCGGGCGAAGTGCACCTCGAGGTCGAGTTCGCGGACCCGGACGGTCATGTCCTCGGTGGCCGCCAGCCGCATCTCGATCCACTCGCGCTCGGCGTCCCAGAGCGCGACGTGCGCGAACTTCTCCGGCTCGAAATCGGCGGCGAGGCGGTTGTTCAGCACGTGCAGGACATTGCGGTTGAACTCCGCGGTCACCCCGGCGGCGTCGTCGTAGGCGGGGACGAGGATCGCGGGGTCGATGACGAGCCCGGCGCCGAGCAGCAGCCGCTCCCCCGGCTCGAGCACGTCGTGGATGCTCGCCAGGAACTCGGCGCGCTCGGCCGGGACCAGGTTGCCGATGGTGCCGCCGAGGAAGACCACCATGCGCCTGCCACCGCCGGGCAGGTTGTGCAGCGTGTCGGTGAAGTCGCTGACCACGCCGTGCACCGCGAGGTCGGGGAACTCGGCGGCGATCTCCCGGGTCGACTCCCGGAGCGCCGCGGCGGAGACATCCTGCGGGACATACGTTTTCAGTGGTCCGGCGGCGCGGGCGGCGGTGAGCAGCAGCCGGGTCTTGGCGGCGGAGCCCGCGCCGAGTTCGACGAGCACCTCGGCCTCGGCGGCGGCGGCGATCTCGTCGACCACGCGCTCCAGCAGGGCGCGCTCGGTGCGGGTCGGGTAGTACTCGGGCAACGCGGTGATCCGCTCGAAGAGCTCGCTGCCGCGGGCGTCGTAGAACCACTTGGGGGGCAGCGTCTTCGGCGTCGAGGTCAGGCCGGTGGTCGCGTCGGAGCGGAGCGCGGCGGTGAGGTCGGCGTCGGACAGGTGGATCTCCAGCGTCGGTGCGGTCATCGCGGGGCGCCTTCCTTGGAGTGCAGCAGGGGCTGGACGGTGAGGTCGCCGGGGGCGGCGGTCACCAGCATGTGGTCGGCGACGGCCTGCCAGCCGGGGTCGTCGTCGTAGGGCTCCGAGGCGAGCACCGCGGAATCGGCGGTGACCAGCGCGGACATCCCGTGGTGGACGGTGGTGGCCCAGAGCCGCTCGCCATTGCCGAGCAGCAGGGTGAGCCGGGAATCCGGCGCGTGCCCGAGCACCGCCGCCGCCAGGTCGCGCAGCGCCGTGGCCGGACCGTCGGGGTCGCCGGGTTCGACGGCGCCGAGCAGGCCGCGCAGCAACACCCAGAGCGCGGCGGCGTCGGTCGGCGCCTCGGCGTGGAGCAGATCGATGGTCTGGAAGCGGCGGGTGGCGCCCGCGGTGGTGGCCGCGATATCCAGGTCCGAGAGGGCGGCGGAGAGCGCGAGCCGCCAGTCCGGGACGACGCCGTTGTGGCTGAAGGCCCAGCGACCGCCGGTGAACGGCGCGCAGGCGGTGCGCTCGATCGGGGTGCCGACCGTCGCCGAGCGCACCGCCGCGAGGACCGCGGTGGAGCCGAGTTGCGGGAGCACCTCGTCGACCGCGGGGTCGGTCCAGATCGGCGCGGAGTTGCGGTAGCGGGTGACGACGGGCGCGTCGGCCCCCCGCTCCGCCGACCCGGCGGGCACGGAATCCGGCCCCCGCCACCACGCCACGCCGAACCCGTCGGCGTTGATCGTCCCTCCGCCGCGCATGTCCCGCGGCGCCCACGCCTGGGTCCGCAGCGAGTGCGGGCCCCTGGTCAGCACAGTGCCGACGGGCACGGCGGGGCCCACGTAGCCCAGGTGACGGCACATCAGCGCCGCCCCCCGGAGTGCGCGGGCCGCCCGGTCCCGGTCACCGGCCCTCGCCGGCGCGCAGGTCGCGCGCCAGCCGGAAGCCGGAGAAGATCTGCCTGCGGATGGGGTGGTCCCAGTTCCGGAAGGTGCCGCGGCAGGCGACCGGGTCGGTGCCGAAGGAGCCGCCGCGCAGCATCCGGTAGTCGCCGCCGAAGAAGACGTCGGAGTACTCGGCGTACGGGAAGGCGCGGAACCCCGGGTACGGCTCGAACCCGGACGAGGTCCACTCCCAGACGTCGCCGATGAGCTGGTGCACCCCGGCGGGCGATGCCCCGGCCGGGTAGGCGCCGACATCGGCCGGCTCCAGGTGCCGCTGGCCCAGGTTGGCCTGCGCCACGCCGGGGTCGGCGTCGCCCCACGGGTAGCGGCGGGTCACCCCGGTCGCCGGGTCGAAGCGCGCGGCCTTCTCCCATTCGGCCTCGGTCGGCAGCCGTCTGCCCGCCCAGTTCGCGTATGCCTCGGCCTCGTACCAGCAGACGTGCACGACGGGCTGATGCGGCCGCAGCGGGGTCAGCGCGCCGAAGGCACGGCGCCACCAGGTGCCGGAGCCGTCGCGCTCCCAGAACTGCGGCGCCACCAGCCCGGCCTCGACCCGGTGCCGCCATCCCCGCTCGGACCACAGCTCCGGCCGCTCGTACCCGCCGTCGGCGAGGAAGGCCAGGTACTCCCAATTGGTGACCGGCGCCGCGCCGATGGCGAAGCCGGGGACGTGCACCGGATGCGCCGGACGTTCGTTGTCCAGCGCCCAGGGATCGGTGGAGGTGCCCATGGTGAACTCGCCCGCGGGCACGATCACCTCGCCGCGCACCGGGACCCGCGCGGCGGGCGGTGGCGGCGCGGTGAGCACGGCGGGGCCGGTGCGCAGCTGGTGCGTGGCGAGCATGGTCTCGTCGTGCTGCTGCTCGTGCTGGGCGACCATTCCGAAGGCGAAGCCGCCCTGGACCAGCGGATTCCCGTGCAGCGGTGCGCCGGAGAGCACGTCGAGCACCTCCTCGCGCACCGAGCCGACGTAGCCGCGGGCCTGGGCCGGGTCGAGCAGCGGCAGCTCGGGGCGATCGGCCCTGGCGTGCTTGAAGGCGTCGTAGAGCTCGTCGATGTCGCCGCGCACGGCGGCCCGGCCGCCGACGTCGCGCACCAGCCAGAGCTCCTCCTGGTTGCCGATGTGCGCGAGATCCCACACCAGCGGGCTCATCAGCCGGGAGTGCTGCGCGGCCAGCTCGGCATCGTCCAGGCAGTCGGTGAGCGCGAGGGTGCGGGCGCGGGCCCTGGTGAGCACCTCGGCGATCTCGCCGCGCAGCCGATCGGTCGTCGCGTTGTCGGAGAACTGGATGGTCATGCCTTCACTCCCGGGTCGTCGTCGTGCGGGGTGCGCCCGGCGCGACATCGCTCGGCGGCGGACTCGATCTCGGCCGCCTGCCCGGAGTGCGCGGCGGCCAGCCGCAGCAGCGCCTCGGCGCCCGCGCGCAGCTCGGGGTCGGCGAGCCCGGCGTGCGCGGCCTCCTGCCAGCGGCCCGCGGTCGGCGCGGCGAGCGCGGTGGCCTCCGCGACCACCGCGGGGGCGCTGAGCAGTGCCTCGACGACGTGCACCGGGGTGCTCCAGGTGTCGCCGGGCTGCGCGTCCAGGTAGCGGATCTCCAGGTAGCCGGAGGCGCGCACCGGTGGGAAGAGCGTGGTCAGGTGGTAGTCGAGGTCGGCGGTGGCCGGGCGGCGGCCGATCTCGTCGTCGAGCGCGCCGGAGAGCCAGTCGGCGAAGGTGGCGCCGGGCGGGGCGGTCCACTTCGGGGCGGCCGGGGCCTGGCCGCAGGGCCGGACGCAGAGCAGCGGGACGTCCAGCGCCCAGCTCGCGTAGCCGGCGACGGGGTCGGCCCACTGCTCGGCGGGCGGGCGGGTGCGGCTGTGGTCGAGCCGCAGCCAGGTGCGCATGCGCTGCGAGGCCCAGACCCCGCCCGGTGCGCCCTTCAACCGCGGCGAGCAGGCGAAGGCGGCGACCAGCGCGGGGCCCGCGACGTGCAGCAGGTGCCAGCGCGCGGCGACCTCGGCGGGATCGGCGCCCGCGTCGACGCTGACCTGGCCGGCCGCGGTGTTGCACATCATGAGCTTGCCGAACGGGCCGATCCCGGCGAAGTGCCGTTCCATGGCCCGGTAGCGCGGGAGTTCGAGGAGCCGCCGCGGCGGACGGGAGGCGTCGGCGGCGAGCGAGACGGTGCGGATGCCCCGGGTGGCGAGCAGGTCGCGGAGCACGGCGGCATCGGCGCGCAGTGCGGCGGAGAGCGCCTGCGCATCGGGGTAGGGGGAGCTGGAGAGTTCGATCTGACCACCGGGTTCGACGGTGACCCGGCTGCCACCGGGCAGGGCCAGCTCGGGCGAGCCGGGGGCGAGCGAGCGCGGGACGTGCGGCCCGAGCGCGGCCGCGAGATCGTCCAGGGCGGGGCGGGGTGCCTGCGTCGAGTACGCCGAAGACCCACCCTGGACGGTGAGCCACTCCAGTTCGGCGCCGATCAGTGCTGGTGGACCGAGCTTGAAGCAGACCCCGCCGACGTAGGCCTCCGCCGCCACGCGGGACGACATGACCTCCTGATCGACCGTTTGACCGGGCGGTTCCGGGTGCTCGAGCGTGACCGACATGCCAACCTCCACCGTGGTGCGTCGTTCGTATCCGTACTGCTGCTGTGCAAGGGGGTTCGATCCGGCGGGGCACTGCGATGGGCCGGGGTCGGCGGGTTGTCGTTCGAGCTCGAGGAAGCAGGTCGAGTGTTCGCGGACGGAGGCCGGATCGCGTCGTACCGTCAAGGGTAGCGGCGTCCGCCGACAAGAAAAGGGCCGAAACTCCGTCGGCCGCTACCGATAGGGTCGCGACATGGACGACGCCAGGCTCCGCGCCGACACCCCGGGCCTCGGCTCCGGACCCGACCCCACCGACCCGGCCTCCGGTCACGTATTCCTGGACAGCGCGGGCTCCTCGCTGCCGCCCGGCGTCGTCACCGAGACCGTGATCGCGCACCTGCGGCGCGAGGCGGAGGTCGGTGGCTACCGGGCGGCGAACGAGCGGATCGACGAGCTCGACGGGGTGCGGGGCTCGATCGCGGAGCTGCTCGGGACGGTGCCGGGGGCCATCGCGCTGAGCGACTCCGCGACCAGGGCCTGGACCGACTTCTTCTACTCGGTGCCACTGGGCCCCGGCGACCGGGTGCTGATCTGCGGCATCGACTACGCGGCCAATGCCATCGCCACGCTGCAGCGTGCGCGGGCGGCGGGGGCGAGCGTGGAGCGAATTCCCAGCGACGAGTCGGGGCTACTCGACCTGGCGGCGCTGGCCCGGATGCTGGACGAGCGGGTCAAGCTGGTCTCGCTGGTGTACGTGCCGACCAACGGCGGGGTGGTGAACCCGGTGGCCGAGGCGGCACGGCTGGCCCGCGCGAGCGGCGCGCTCGTCCTGCTCGATGCCTGCCAGGCCGCCGGGCAGCTCCCCCTCGATGTGACCGAGCTCGACGTGGACGCGGTCTCCGCCACCGGCCGCAAGTGGCTGCGCGGCCCGCGCGGCACCGGCTTCCTGTACCTTCGGCCGGAGCTGGCCGCGACCATGGAGCCGCAGCGGCTCGACCTGCACAGCGCGACCTGGACCGGGCCTGAGAGCTACGAGCTCGCCCCGGACGCGCGGCGCTTCGAGTTCTGGGAGCACGATGTCGCGGCCCGGCTCGGGCTCGGTGCGGCCGTGCGCTACCTGCTCGACCTCGGCCCCGAGGCCGTCTACGCGGCCGTCGCGGACCGCTCTTCGCACCTGCGCGCCGCGCTCGGCGCGCTGGCCGGGGTGACGGTGCGCGATCTCGGCGGTGCGGCGGGCGCGCGCGGCGGCATCGTCTCGTTCACCAAGGACGGCATCGCGCCCGAGGCGATCCGGGACCGGCTGGCCGAGCGGAACATCACCGTGACGGTGAGCCGCGCCAGCTCGACGCTGCTGGACATGACCGAGCGCGGGCTGGCCGCGGTGGTGCGCGCCTCGCCGCACTGCTTCGTCTCCTACGCCGAGCTGGACCGGTTCGTCGCCGCCGTGGCCGCGCTGTAGATGTCGGCCCGCGAACTCGTCGTGCTCGGCACCGCCAGCCAGGTGCCGACCAGGCAGCGCAACCACAATGGCTACCTGCTGCGCTGGGACGGCGAGGGGCTGCTCTTCGACCCGGGCGACGGCACCCAGCGCCAGCTCACGCACGCCGGGGTCGCGGCGTCGGCGATCACCCGGATCGCGCTCACGCACTTCCACGGCGACCACTGCCTCGGGCTGCCCGGCATCGTGCAGCGGATCAGCCTGGACGCGGTGGCGCACCCGGTGCACGCCTACTACCCGGCCTCCGGCGCGCACTGGTTCCGCAACCTCTGCGACGCCAGCGCCTTCCGCCGGACCGTCGAGCTCACCGAGCACCCGATCACGGCGGCGGGCCCGCTGGCCGCGCCGGGGGCGCCGTTCGCCCTGACGACGGCGGCGCTCTCCCACCCGTTGGAGGCCTTCGGCTACCGGCTCACCGAGCCGGACGGCCGCAGGCTGCTGCCGGAGCGGCTGGCCGCGCTCGGGGTGCGCGGGCCCGCGGTCGGCGAGCTCCAGCGCGCCGGCGCGCTGCGAGTCGGCGACCGGGAGGTCACGCTGGCCGAGGTGAGCGAGGCGCGGCCGGGGCAGAGCTTCGCCTTCGTCATGGACACCCGGCTCTGCCCCGGCGTATTCGAGCTGGCGGCGGGGGTGGACATGCTGGTCATCGAGGCGACCTTCCTGGCGGCCGACGCGCACCTGGCCGCCGAGTACGGGCACCTCACCGCGGCCCAGGCGGGCCGGGTCGCCACCGAGTCCGGGGTCCGGACGCTGGTTCTGACCCATTTCTCGCAGCGCTACCGCACCCTGGAGGAGCATCGGAGGGAGGCCGCGCGGCACTTCGACGGGGAACTCGTGGTTGCGCACGATCTGCAGCGGGTACCGCTGCCACCGCGGCGCTGACTCGTCCGCTCGCTACCTCCGGGCGAATCACCACCGGGAGTTAACGTCCGCCCGCTCCGGCGGGATAGCAGGGCAGGGCCGAGGCGAGGGAGTGGAACGTGAGCAGGTTCACCGAGGAGATGTACGCGACGGCCGCGGGCAGTCCGCGCGGCCTGGTCACCGGCGAGCCGAACGAGCCGCGCAGGCAGACCTGGGGGGAGATCCACGGGCAGGCGCGGCGGATGGCGGGCGGGCTCGCCGCGGCCGGGATCGGGCACGGCGACGCGGTCGGGGTGCTGGCCGGGATGCCGGTCGACATCGCACCGGCCTGCCAGGCGGTCTGGATGCGCGGCGCCTCCATCACCATGCTGCACCAGCCGACGCCGCGCACCGACCTGATGGTCTGGGCGCAGGACACCGAGACCGTGCTGCGCATGATCGAGGCGAAGGCGGTCGTGCTCGGCGCGCCCTTCGAGGCGGCCGAGCCGCTGCTGCTGGAGCGCGGCATCGCGGTGGTGCGGATCGACCGGCTGCACGACGGCCCCGACACCGACCCGCTGCCCACCGACGAGGACGACATCGCGCTGCAGCAGTTGACCTCCGGCTCGACCGGGTCGCCGAAGGCGGTGCGGATCACGCACGGCAACTTCTTCGTCAATGCCTACGCCATGTTCGACCGGGTCAAGTTCCAGCTGGACCAGGACGTCATGGTGAGCTGGCTGCCGCTCTTCCACGACATGGGCATGGTCGGCTTCCTCAGCGTGCCCATGCAGCTCGGCGCCGAGGTGGTCTGCGTGACCCCGCTCGACTTCCTGGCCAAGCCGCTGCTCTGGGCCGAGCTGATCGGCAAGTACCGCGGCACCGTGACCGCCGCTCCCAACTTCGCCTACTCGCTGCTGGCCCGGCGGCTCTCCCGCGCGGAGGACGGCGCCTACGACCTGAGCAGCGTGCGCTACATGTGGAACGGCGCGGAGCCGGTCGACCCGGACACCATGGCCGCGCTCGCGGTGGCGGGCGAGCGCTTCGGGCTCGACCCGGCCGCGCTCACCCCCGTCTACGGCATGGCCGAGACCACGCTCGCCGTCTCCATCCCCGACCCCGGGCTGGGCCAGGTGGTCGACGTGGTCGACGCCGACCTGCTGGAGGCCATCGGCAAGGCGATCCCGATCCGCGATCAGCGCGGCCACCACGGCTCGGTGCGCACCCTGCCCACCCTCGGCTACCTGGTCGACCAGCTGGAGGGGCGGATAGTCGACGCCGAGCGGCAGCCGCTGCCGACCCGCTCGGTCGGCGTCATCGAACTGCGTGGCCCGGCCGTGACCGCGGGCTACGTCACGGTCGACGGCTTCCGCCCCGCGCAGGACGCCGACGGCTGGCTGGACACCGGCGACATCGGCTACTTCACCGAGCGCGGCCTGATCGTGGTCTGCGGGCGGATCAAGGACGTCATCATCATGGGCGGCCGCAATATCTACCCCACCGACATCGAGCGCGCCGCCGGCCGGGTGCCGGGGGTGCGGCCGGGCAACGCCGTCGCCGTCCGGCTGGACGCCGGGCAGAAGCGGGAGAGCTTCGCGGTGGTCGTGGAGAGCAACGACCACGAGGACCAGGAGCAGGTCAAGCGGCTCGAGCGCGAGGTGGTGCACGCGGTCTTCTCCGAGGTCGGGGTGCGGCCGCGCTCGGTCACCGTGCTCGGGCCGGGCGCGCTGCCGAAGACCTCCTCCGGGAAGCTGCGCCGCGCCGCCACCGCGGCACACCTGGACTGAGCGTCAGGCGCGGCGGGCCAGCAGCCGGTCGACGGTGCGCGGGGAGACCACGTTGACGGCCCTGAGCAGGGCGGCGTAGCGGGGGACCAGGCGCACCGGGCGGGTGTGGAGCGCGGTGAGGATCCAGTCGGCGGCCTGCTCGGGGGTGAGCCCGGGGAGCCGGCGGTACCGCTCGGTCGGCGAGCTCATGGCGGTGTGCACCAGCGGGTAGCCGATGGTGGTGAAGGCGATTCCGGCGTCGGCGAATTCAGCTCCGGCGCTGCGGTTGAAGCCGGCCAGCGCGGCCTTGGAGGCGTGGTAGGCGGCGAAGCGCGGGGAGCTGTCGGCGGCGACGGTCCAGGTGCAGACGTCGAGCACGTGCCCGCCGCCCCGGGCCAGCATGCCGGGGAGGACGCCGAGGGTGAGCTGCACCGCGCCGAAGTAGTTGACCGCCATCGTGCGCTGGAAGTCGTGCAGCCGGTCGAAGGATTCGGTGAGCGGGCGGCGGATCGAGCGCGCGGCATTGTTGATCAGCACGTCGACCGGGCCGTCCAGGCTCTCGACCAGCTCGGCGACCTGCGCCTGGTCGGCCATGTCGCAGGCCCGGTACTCGGCCTTGCCGCCGTCGGCGGCGATCTCCGCGGTGAGCCGCTCCAGCTCGTCGGCGCGGCGGGCGACGAGCAGCAGCTCGGCGCCGCGGGCGGCGGTGCGCAGCGCGGCGGCCCGGCCGATTCCGGAGGAGGCGCCGGTCAGCAGGATTCGAGTGCCGTCGAGGCGGACCGCGTCCGCCCGGCGGGTGCCGCCGACGGGGCCGAGGACGAAGGGCGCGATGCGGTGCGCGGCGGCACGCTGTGCGTTCGAAGCCATGACCCCTCAGTGCAGCTGGTTCTGCGCGGCTTCGAGGCCGACCCGGAGCAGCAGCTCGACGGCGTCGGCGGCCTGCTCGACGATGACCGGGACCTCCTTGCGCTCCGGCGCGGCGAAGGGCTTCAGCACGAAGTCGGCCGGATCCTGCCTGCCCGGCGGGCGGCCGATGCCGATCCGCACCCGCAGGTACTCCTTGGTGGTGAGCGCGGAGGAGACGCTGCGCAGGCCGTTGTGGCCGCCCTCGCCGCCGCCGCGCTTGATCCGGATGGCGCCGAAGGGCAGATCGAGCTCATCGTGCACCACGACGACCTCGGTTGGCGGAACGGAGAAGAAGCGGGCGAGCGCGGCGACCGGCCGCCCGGAGACGTTCATGAACGAGCGCGGCTTGGCGACCAGCACCTGCCGCCCGTCCAGCCGGGCCTGCAGCAGATCGGCGCCGGACTTCTTGTGCACGGCGAACCGGCCGCCGACGCGCTCGGCGAGCACGTCGGCGACCAGGAAGCCCACATTGTGCCGGGTCCGCTCGTACTCGGGCCCGGGGTTGCCGAGGCCGGCGACGAGCGCAGGCCCGGCGGCGGGTTCGGACACGACCCGGTGTTACTCGGCGCTCTCGGCGGCGGCCTCGTCGGCCTCGTCGCCCTCGGCGGCCTCGGCGGACTCACCGGCGTCGGTCTCCGCCTCCAGGTCCTGGGCCACCGGCGCGGTGATGACGTTGACGATCAGGGTCTCCGGATCGACGGCCAGCGTGACGCCCTTGGGCAGCGACAGGTCGGAAGCGTTGATCTGGGTGCCCTCTTCGGCGCCGTCGACCGAGACCTCGATGGACTCGGGAATGTTCAGCGCGTCGGACTCGATGGCGACGGTGGTGGCGTCCTGGGTGACCAGGGTGCCTGCCGCGGCCTCACCGGTGACGACGATGTTGACGTCGGCGGTGACCTTCTCGCCGCGCTTCACGATGAGCAGGTCGGCATGCTCGATGTAGCGGCGGATCGGGTGCACGACAACGGACTTGGTGAGCGCGAGCTGCGGCGTGCCGTCGATCACCAGATTCAGCACGGCGTTGGTGCCGTGCTGCCGCAGGATCGCGGCGAAATCCCGGGCGTTCACGGCCAGGTGCTGGGGATCCGACTGGTGGCCGTACAGCACGGCGGGGACATTGCCCGCGCGGCGGGTGCGACGGGCGGCACCTTTACCGAACTCGGTGCGTACGACGGCCTCGAGGACGTTGACGTCGGACATGACTGGAATACTCCTACGGCTCTTCCGGGCTGGACACGGGCTACGCGCTGGACGTCCTGCGCGATGGTCTGCTCGTCGGGCGAATGGAAACGACCGGACGGCCGGAAGGCCGAGCCGCGTCGATCACGGTGCACGCTGGGCGGTCACCCTCGCCGAGACAACCCGACCACCATACCCCAGCTGCACAGCACCATTGGAATCGGGAGGTCACGCGCGAATCGCGTAGGCTGGACAGGTTGCAGATCCGCTCCCGAAAGGCCGAATCACCGTGACCGCCTCCCCCGACGGCGCCGTCGTCTCCGTCCCGCGTGGGCTGCCCGCGGAGGTCGCGCGCCGCCGCACCTTCGCGGTGATCTCGCACCCGGACGCGGGCAAGTCGACCCTGACCGAGGCGCTGGCGCTGCACGCGCGGGTGATCTCCGAGGCGGGCGCGATCCACGGCAAGGCCGGGCGCAAGTCGACCGTCTCGGACTGGATGGAGATGGAGAAGGCCCGCGGCATCTCGGTCAGCTCCACCGCGCTGCAGTTCAACTACCGCACCGCGGGCTCCGACATCGACAACGTGATCAACCTGGTCGACACCCCCGGCCACTCCGACTTCTCCGAGGACACCTACCGCGTGCTCACCGCTGTGGACGCGGCGGTCATGCTGATCGACGCCGCCAAGGGGCTGGAGCCGCAGACGCTCAAGCTCTTCCAGGTCTGCAGGCATCGCGGGATCCCGGTGATCACCGTCATCAACAAGTGGGACCGCCCCGGCCGCGCCCCGCTGGAGCTGCTGGACGAGATCGAGGAGCGGATCGGGCTCACCCCCACCCCGCTCTTCCTCCCGGTCGGCATCGCGGGCGACTTCCGCGGGCTGCTGCGCCGCGGCCCCGACGGCGCCGCCGCCGAGTACATCCACTTCACCCGCACCGCGGGCGGCGCCACCATCGCGCCGGAGGAGTCGATCGCCCCGGAGAACGCCGCCGAGCGCGAGGGCGAGTCCTGGAGCACCGCCGCCGAGGAGAGCGAGCTGCTCTCCGCCACCGGGCAGGACCACGACCAGGAGCTCTTCCTCGCTGGGCAGACCTCGCCGGTGATCTACGCCTCCGCCATGCTCAACTTCGGCGTCCGGCAGCTGCTGGAGACGCTGATCGAGCTGGCCCCTCCCCCGCGCGGGCGGACCGACATCGCGGGCACGCCGCGGGAGACCACCGACCCGTTCAGCGCGGTGGTCTTCAAGGTGCAGGCCGGGATGGACACCGCGCACCGCGACCGGCTCGCCTTCATGCGCATCGTCTCCGGAGAGTTCGAGCGCGGCATGGTGGTGACGCACGCGCAGACCGGGCGGCCGTTCGCCACCAAGTACGCGCTCACCGTCTTCGGCCGGGAGCGCACCACCGTCGACACCGCCTACCCGGGCGATGTGGTCGGCCTGGTGAACGCCACCGCGCTGGCACCGGGGCACACGCTCTTCGTCGACCGGAAGGTGGAGTTCCCGCCGATCCCGTCGTTCGCGCCGGAGCACTTCGCGGTGCTGCGCGCGGAGAGCGCGGGCAAGTACAAGCAGTTCCGCAAGGCCATGGACCAGCTCGATTCCGAGGGCGTGGTGCAGGTGCTGCGCAACGACGCCCGCGGTGACGCCGCGCCGGTGCTCGCCGCGGTCGGGCCGATGCAGTTCGAGGTGGTCACCGCGCGGATGCTCGGCGAGTACAACGTGGAGACCAAGCTCGACTTCCTCGGCTACTCGATCGCGCGGCGCACCGACGCCGCCTCCGCGGCGGAGCTGGATCGGCAGCGCGGGGTCGAGGTCTTCACCCGCAGCGACGGCGCGATCCTCGCGCTCTTCAGCGACAAGTGGCGGCTGCAGTACATCGAGAAGGAACACCCGGGGCTCACGCTGGAGCCGCTGGTGGCGGCCGCGGACTAGGCGGTGCCGCCGGGGTCGCGCTGGAGCGGGGCGATGCCGTCCTCGTTGGCGAGCAGTCCCCAGCGGCTGGAGGTCAGCCGCAGGCTGGGCAGGTCGCTGAGCGAGAGCACCACCTCGTAGGTGCGCTCGTAGCCGGTGTGCGCGATGCGCCAGCGGCCGTCGTCACAGCGCTGGTATCGGTCGGTGTAGAAGGCGGCGCCGCGCAGCAGCATGTTGTGCGCCGGGATCAGCACGGTGTCGGCGAGGTACCAGGTGCCGGTGGCGGTGTCGCCGTCCACGTCGATCTCCGGGTGGTCGCAGCGGTGCTCGGTGATGACGTGCGGGCCGAGCGTGTTGCGCAGGAAGGCGAGGAAGGCCTCGCGCGATTCGAACTGCAGGTACTCGCTGTAGGTGGCGGTGGCCTCCGGGATCATGGTGTCGGCGAAGTCGTCCCAGTCCTTGGTGTCGAGGGTGCGCAGGTAGCGGAACTTGAGCCGCTCGATCGCGGCGATGTCGTCGGTCGCGCGGTGGCCGGCGGCGCCGTCGGCCCGCGGGGGTCCGGCCGGTCCGCCGAGCCCGACCAGCGAGAGGTCGGAATCCGCGCTGATCCGGCCGCCCGCGGCCTGGCCTGCCAGGCGCTCGCCCATCGAGATCCGCGCTTCCGGCGGTACCCCGTCGGCGTCGGGCGGCCGTTCGGACACCGCGGCCGGGCGCGAGCGGGCACCACCCGGGGCGGCTGCCCCGCGTGGCTCGGCCGCGCCACCGGCCGTTTCGCTGCGCTCCTGGTCCATGACTCCACGATCCCATCCGCTCGGGCATGCTCGACCGAATCGCGAAGATTTGTATCAGATCGCTATCACCGCAGCGGGCGACGCACCGCGACGGTCAGGTCGCGATCGTGAAACAGGTGCGGCAGAAGTCCTCGCCGAACTCGGTGAGGCGCAGACTCTTGCGCACGATCTTCGGCGCCCGCCCCGCCTTCTTCAGCGCCGCCTCCACCGACGGCTGCACCTCGAGCACCATGTAGCGGCTCAGCACCACCGGGTCGTCCGAGGTCCGGGTGAGGCCGAGCCGGTTCAGGTTGATCAGGTACGCGCGGGACCGGTCCGGGTAGCGCACGCCCGCCTGCTCCGGCACCGAGGTGAGGTCGCCCTGGACCAGCTCGGAGCCGATGCCGAGCGGGCGGTTGGTGCGCACGTCGACCGCCGGCTGCGCGCCGTTGAGCGCCATGAAGCGCAGGATGCGGGCCTCGTCGGGGGCGAGCTCGTCGAGGATCCGGTCGTAGGCCGGGTGCACGTCCTCGGTGAAGTAGACGTCGGCCGAGCGGGCCAGCAGCGCGTCGCCGCGGCGGCGCAGCTCCTGGGAGCTGGCCGAGCGCAGATTCTGCCCGATCACCAGCGCCTGCTGCTGCTGGCTGCTCCCGCTGCCGTTCGTCGTCGGCACGTAGCTGACGATCTCGCGCACCGACCCCTCGGTGACGCCGAGCGCGCTGCGCGCGATGGAGCGCAGCGCATTGCTGGTGCGCTCGGCGATATCGGCGGAGGACTCGCCGTCCAGCGCCGCCTGCGCGATCTCGCGGGTCACCTCGTAGCCGGTGCCGACGGCCCACTGCCCGCCGCGCACCACCGAGCCCGCCGCCACCCCCGCGGCCCGGAAGACGCCGCGGATCAACCGCGCCTCGTTGCTGATCTGCCGCTGCTCGACGTCCGCGCTGCGCTCCACCGCCCGGGGGCCGGGCCTGGCCAGATTCTGTCCTTGGCCGGACTGCCCGGTCGCGGTCCGTCCGGTTCTGTCGTCTGCCACGTCCTACTCCGAACTTCTCGACCCGCGGATGGAAACCGTCCCCAGAATATTGCCCTGCCGCCGCGGCCGGTGTGCCGGACCCGCACATTCGGGCGCACAGTGCCGTTCCGCCACCGCCCTGGTGCTAGTTTGAGGGCCGGTGCGGCGGCGGTCACCGGTGTGTCGGCAGGAGGAAGTCGTGTTGGAGAGTGCTTTCGGGGTCCATCCGACCATTCTCCTCGAGTTGTTGACCATCCCGCTTTTCACCGGCGTCATCGGCTATATCACCAACTGGACCGGCATCCTCATGCTGTTTCGGCCGATCGCGTTCCACGGCTTCCGTTTGCCCGGCCTCAAGGCTTTGTTTCCCTACCTGCCGAAGCGAATTCAGATCCTGCCGCTGCTCAGCTACGACGGCAGGCTCGGCTGGCAGGGCATCGTGCCGTCGCGCGCGGACAAGATGGCCAGTATCGCGGTGGACAAGGGGCTCTCCAAACTGGGCAGCGTCTCCGACTTCTATCGCGAGCTGGACCCGGAAAAGCTCGCCGAACATCTCACCAGGGTGGCCGACGCGCAGATCCGCGACATCGTCGAGGAAATTCTGCGCCGCGAGCATCCGCAGCTCTGGTTCAACCTGCCCGCGCAGGTGCGCGAGAAGGTGCACGAGCGGGTCAAGCAGCAGTTGCCGGATATCCTGCACGAGCTCACCCTGGAATTGGGCGAGAACATCGATCAGCTGCTCGATGTGAAGCAGATGGTCATCCGCTATTTCCAGGCCAGGCCGCAACTGCTGAACCAGCTCTTCCAGGTACTCGGTGCCAAGGAACTGCGCTTCATGCAGAATTTCGGCTTCTATTTCGGCGCCCCGATGGGCGTGGTGCTGGTCGGGATTCTGCATCTGACCGGCTGGTCCAGCCTCGTGGTGCTTCCGATCGGCGGAATCGTGATCGGCTGGGTGGTGAACTGGGTCGGGCTGAACATGATCTTCGCCCCCGCCTACCCCAAGTGGTGGTGCCCGTGGCGGCAGGGGCTGCTGATCAAGCGGCAGAACGAGATCACCGACGGCTACGCCGAGCTGGTCTCCACCCAGGTGATCACGCTCGCCAATATCGGCGACGAGCTGCTGAACGGCCCGCGCTCGGACCGCACCATGCAGATGCTGGAGGACACGCTGCGCCCGGCCGCCGACCGCGCGCTCGGCCCGGCGCGGCCCGCGGTCAAGTTCATGCTCGGCAGCCGGGACTACGACACCCTGCAGAACACCTTCACCAGCGAGGCGATGGCGATCGCGCCGATCGCCTTCGCCGACCCGGACTTCAACCAGCAGCAGGGCAAGCAGGTCAACGAGTACATCGCCAAACAGATGTCGGCGCTCTCGCCACCCGACTTCGTCGACATGCTGCGCGCCGCGATCAAACAGGACGAATGGTTGCTTTTCGTCCATGGCGGCGTGCTCGGGCTGATTGCCGGATACGCTCATATTCTGGTCTTCGGAACGGGAGTGGCAACCACATGGCTGTGAGCGATCCGGGCGGCGAGGCGCCCGAGACCGGCGGAGTTCCCACCCGGAACGACGCCGAACCCGAGGTGCTCGGGGCCCCGCCGCGCCGCGAGATCGCGGTGCGCGGGCAGGCGCGGCGCATCGTGCCGGTGACGCCGCGGGAGACCGTGCGCGCCGCCACCGGGGTGGCGAGGGTGGCCTGGACCGCCGCCTCCGAGGTGACCTCCTGGACCGTCGACACCGCGCTCGGTGTCACCTCGACCGTTGTCAGGGGCAGCATGGCGGGAACGCCGCCGCGGGAGGTGCTGGCCGAGGCCGAGTCGGAGGTGCGCGAGCGGCTGCGCCGGGCGCTCGGGGTCGACGCCGAGCACGCGGGCCGCGACGGCGGGGTGCCGACGCTGCGCGAGCAGGGCGCCGCGCTGCTCCGGCTCTCCGCGAGCACCAACGCCGAGAGCGCCGAGATGCACCCGGCCTTCGCGCGCATCCTGGCCGAGCTCACCCCGGACGAGGCCCGCGTCCTGCGCTTCCTGCACCTGGACGGCCCGCAGCCCGCCATCGACATCCGGCTCGGGCGCCCGCGCACGCTCGGCTCGGACCGTAAGATCACCGGGATCACCGTGCTGGGCGAGCACGCCGGCCTCCGCTTCCCGAACCGGATCCAGCAGTACCAGACCAACCTGCGCAGACTCGGGCTGATCGAGTTCGACCGGGAGCCGGTGGGCAACCCGAACCGGTACCAGATCATCGAGGCCAAGGCCGTGGTGCGGGACCTGCTCAAGCGCTCCGGGCGCGGGGCCAAGCTGCAGTACCGCAGCGTGCTGCTCAGCGGCTTCGGCGCCGACTTCGTGCGCACCTGCCTGCCGGTCGTCGTCGACGGGCGCACCGCGGAGTCGAGCTGACGGCTCGGCCGAGCGGCCTCCGGCCGCCGGCGTCCGGCTAGAACTCCTCGGCCAGCTCCATCCAGCGCTCCTCGGTGGTCTCCTTCTCGGCGGTCACCCGGAGCAGCTCGGCGTTCAGGTCTGCCAGCCGGGCAGGCTCGGTGGCGGCGTCGAGCAGCGCGCCGTGCAGCGTCCGCTCCCGCTCGGTGAGCTTGTCCATGGCCCGCTCCAGCTTGGACAGCTCCTTGCGCGCGGCCCGGTAGGCGGCCGGGTCGACGGCGGACTTCGGCTCGTCGGTCGCGGTGGCGGCGGCCGCGCGGAGGCCGGGGGCGGCACCGGCCGCGGCGCGCTTGCGCAGGTACTCCTCGATGCCGCCGGGCAGGTTGGTGAGCCCGCCGTCGCCGAAGAGCGCCCAGGTGGAGTCGCAGATCCGCTCGATCAGGTAGCGGTCGTGGCTGATCACCACCAGGGTGCCGGCCCAGTTGTCGAGCAGGTCCTCGAGCTGCTGCAGGGTGTCGATGTCCAGGTCGTTGGTGGGCTCGTCGAGGAGCAGCACGTTCGGCTCGGCCATCAGGATGCGGGTGAGCTGCAGCCTGCGCCGCTCGCCGCCGGAGAGGTCGCGCACCGGGGTGCGCTGCCTGGCCGGGCTGAAGCCGAGCCGCTCGGCGAGCTGCCCGGCGGAGAGCTCGTAGCCGTCGCCCAGGTCGATCCGCTGCGCCACCTGCTGCACCGCCTCCAGAACCCGCAGCTCGACCGGCAGGTCGTCGAGCTCCTGGCGCAGCCAGCCGATCCGGACCGTCTGGCCCTGGATGCGCTTGCCCGCCACCAGCTCGGCGTCGCCGGCGAGCGCGCGCAGCAGCGTGGTCTTGCCGCTGCCGTTCACCCCGACCAGCCCGACCCGCTCGCCGGGGGCGAGCCGCCAGGTGAGGTCGCGGAGCAGCTCGCGGCCGTCCGGGGTGGCCAGCGCGGCCTCCTCCAGCTCGACCACCACCCGGCCGAGCCGCTTGCGCGCGAAGCTGGCCAGCGAGACGCTGTCCCTCGGCTCCGGCACATCCGCGATCAGCGCCTCGGCGGCCTCCACCCGGTAGCGCGGCTTGGAGGTGCGGGCCTGCGGGCCGCGGCGCAGCCAGGCCAGCTCCTTGCGGGCCAGGTTGCGCCGGCGGGACTCGGTGGAGTCGGCCTGCCGCGCGCGCTCCGCGCGGGCGAAGATCCAGTCGCCGTAGCCTCCCTCGTAGCTCTCCACCTTGCCGCCGACGACCTCCCAGGTCCGGGTGGCGACGGTGTCGAGGAACCAGCGATCGTGGGTGACCACGACGAGCGCGCTGCGCCGGGACAGCAGGTGCTCGGCCAGCCACTGCACGCCCTCGACGTCGAGGTGGTTGGTCGGCTCGTCGAGGACCAGCAGGTCGAGCTCGCGCACCAGCGCGGCGGCCAGCGCGACCCGGCGGCGTTCGCCGCCGGAGAGCGAGTCGACCGAGGTCTCCAGGCCGAGCCCGGCGATGCCGATGCCCTCCAGCACGCCGCGGATCCGCGGGTTGGCGGCGTACTCGTGCTCGGCCAGCTCGCCCGCGTGCGCGAAGCCCGCCTCGTCGGCGATCCCGGCGAGCACCACCGACCCGACCGTCGCGCCGGGGGGAAGCACGCCGCGCTGGGTCACCACCGCGATCCGCAGCCCGCCCACCCTGCTCACCCGGCCCGCGTCCGGCGGCTCCAGCCCGGTCAGCACCTCGAGCAGGGTGGTCTTGCCGCCGCCGTTCAGGCCGACGACGCCGATCCGCTCCCCGGCGTGCACACCGAGCGAGACGCCGTCGAGCAGCGGCGTGATCCCGAAGCTCTTCGAGACCTGCTCCAGGTTGATCAGGTTGGACATGGATCCTTCCGGGGAATGCGGGAGACCGACGGTCCAGATTACCGAGCGGCCGCTCGGCGCCGGTGGGCGCGGGGTTGCCGCGGGCCGCGGCGAGTCCGGAGCGGGCGGGATCGCGGGTGCCTGGTGCGGTCGCGGCGCGGATCACGGGCGGCGGCCGCCTCAGTGCTGCTTCGCATCCTCGCCGGGGACGATGCGGGCACCGGGGACGGGGCCGGTGGCGGTGCGCACGCTGCGGCAGACGCCCGCGCCGGCGAGTTCGGCGGCGACGTTGACCGCGGCGTCCGCGCTCTCGCAGAGGAAGGCGCAGGTCGGGCCGGAGCCGGAGACGATGCCTGCCAGCGCCCCCGCGGTGACCCCGGCGCGCAGCGTGCGGCGCAGCTCCGGCTTCAGCGAGAGCGCCGCCGCCTGCATGTCGTTGCCGAGCAGCGGGGCGAGCGCGGCGGCGTCTCCGCCGGCGAGCGCCTGGATGAGCTGCTGCGGCTCGCCGAGCCGGGGCGGCTGGCCCTGCGCGCGCAGCCGGTCCAGCTCGGCGAAGACCGCGGGCGTCGAGAGCCCGCCCTTGGCCAGCGCGAGCACCCAGTGGAAGGCATTCCTGGCCAGCACCGGGAGCAGCCGCTCACCGCGGCCGGTGCCGAGCGCGGTGCCGCCGTGCAGCGCGAACGGCACGTCGCTGCCGAGCTCGGCGGCGATGGTCGCGAGTTCGTCGCGGCCGAGCCCGAGCTCCCAGAGCGCGTCCAGCCCGACCAGTGCGGCCGCCGCGTCGGCGCTGCCGCCCGCCATGCCGCCCGCCACCGGGATGCCCTTGCCGATGGCGATCTCCACCAGCGGCGCCCGCCCGGCCAGGTGCGCCAGCCGGACCGCGGCCTTCCAGACCAGGTTGGTGCGGTCGGTCGGCACGTCGGCGGCGCCCTCGCCGGTGACCTTGACGGTGAGCGAGCCCGCCGGGGCGATCCGGACGTCGTCGGTGAGCGAGAGCGCCTGGAAGACGGTGGTGAGATCGTGGTAGCCGTCCGGGCGTAGGTCGCCGATGCCGAGGTGCAGGTTCACCTTGGACGGCGCGCGCACGGTGAGGGGGCTCGGCACAACAGACAGCACGGTAGCCGAGCCTAACGGGTGCCACGGCCGCACGCCCGGCCCGCGCGCATTGCGGTCTATACCGGGCGGGGGTATGGTCGAATTCGAGATACCCCCCGGCAGTATGGCCGGGAGACCGACGAGCACAGGAGCCGAGATGTCGAGCACCACCTATACCGTCACCGGGATGACCTGCGGCCACTGCGCGGCCTCGGTGAAGTCCGAGATCGGCAAGATCGACGGCGTCACCGGGGTGGAGGTCGACCTGGATTCCGGCGCGGTGCGGGTGGAGAGCGCCGCCGCGCTGAGCGACGACGCCGTGCTCGCCGCCGTGGACGAGGCCGGGTACGAGGTAGCGCGCTGATGTCCGACCGGCTGAAGCTCGCCGGATTCGGGGTCGCGCTGGTCGTGGTCTTCGCGGCGGCGCTCGGGATCGGCAAGCTGGCGGCGCCGGATTCGGCGCCGGACGAGCCCACCCCCGCCGGTCTCGCGGACAGTGCGGGCGGGTACACGCTCACCCCGATCGAGGCGCCCGGCACACCGGACACCTCCGGCACGCTCCGCTTCCGCATCACCGGCCCCGACGGCGCGGCGGTCACCCGCTTCGCGACCAGGCACGACGAGAAGCTGCATCTGATCGTGGTGCGCAGCGACGGCACCGGGTACCGGCACGTGCATCCGGTCATGGACACGGCCGGGCTGTGGTCCATCGACTGGAGCTGGGCGGAGCCGGGCAGCTACCGGGTCTTCGCCGACTTCGCCCCGGAGGGGGCGGAGGAGCTGGTGCTCAGCCGCGCGGTCGAGGTCGCGGGGGCGGTCGCGCTCCAGCCGCTGCCACCGCCCGCCACGGTCGCGCGGGTGGACGGGTACGAGGTCACGCTGACCGGCGATCTGAGCACCGCGGGCAGCGAGCTGCGCTTCGCGGTCCGGCGCGACGGGGTTCCGGTCACCGACCTGGAGCCGTACCTCGGCGCCTACGCCCACCTGGTCGCGCTGCGCGCCGCGGACCTGGCCTACCTGCACGTCCATCCGGAGGGCGAGGTCGGGCGCACGCCGCCCGGTCCCGAGGTGGCGTTCCACGCCGAGGCGCCGAGCGCCGGGGACTACCGGCTGTACCTGGATTTCAAGCACGGAGGCCGGGTGCACACCGCGGAGTTCACCGCGTCGGTGGTGGAGCAGGCGTCCGGTGACGGGCACGGCCACGACCACGGCACCGATTCCGGTTCCGATTCCGGCGAGCACGGCCACGGTTGAGCACCCCCGGGCGGGCCGCCGCGGCGGCCGACTGATTCAGCCCTGCTCCGCCAGCCGGACGTAGGCGGCGGTGTCCAGCGTCTCCCCGCGCGCGGCGGGGTCGATCCCCGCCGCGCGCAACCGGCGCTCCGCCTCGGCGGCGGAGCCGGCCCAGCCGGCGAGCGCGGCACGCAGGGTCTTGCGGCGCTGGGCGAAGGCGGCGTCGATCACCGGGAAGACCCGCGCGCGGTGCGCGGCGTCGGTGGCCCACGGCGGCTCGGCGTAGCGGTCGACCCGCACCAGCCCGGACTCCACCCGCGGCACCGGCCAGAACACCTGGGTGCCGACCGCACCCGCCCGGCGCACGGTGCCGAAGAACCCGGCCTTCACCGACGGCACCCCGTACACCCGGTTCCCCGGCGGCGCCGCCAGCCGATCCGCCACCTCGGCCTGCACCATCACCAGCGCCGTCGTCAGCCCGGGCAGCTCGGCGAGCAGATGCAGCAGCACCGGCACCGCGACGTTGTACGGCAGGTTCGCCACCAGCGCGGTCGGCGCGGCGGGCAGTTCGCCCGCGCTCACCCGCAGCGCGTCCGCCCGCACCACGTGCAACCGCTCGGCCAGCCCCGGCGCGCGGTCCGCGACAGTGCCGGGCAACGCGTCGGCGAGCACCGGATCGATCTCCACCGCGACCACGCTGCGCACCACGTCGAGCAGCGCCAGCGTCAGCGACCCGAGCCCGGGGCCCACCTCGAGCACGGTGTCACCCGGTCCGACGCCCGCCGCGGTGACGATCCGCCGGACGGTGTTGGCGTCGTGCACGAAGTTCTGCCCGAGCTGCTTGGTCGGCCGGATGCCGAACCGCTCGGCGAGCACCCGCACCTCGGCGGGGCCGAGCAGCGCGGCCACACCGCGCGCAGTGGGGGCGGATGCGGTCGATTCGGGTTCGGGCACCCGGGGAACCTATCAATCGCCGATGCCGAGCCGGGCGGTGCAGGCGGGCCAGGCTCCCCAGCCCTGCCGCGCCCGCGTCACCTCGGCGATGGCGATCTGCTCCTCGCGAGTGGCCAGATCGGCGCGCGGCGCGTACTTGGTGCCGCCCTGGCGCTCCCAGGTGCTCTGGTCGAACTGGATGCCGCCGTAGTAGCCGTTGCCGGTGTTGATCGACCAGTTGCCGTTGGCCTCGCACTTGGCGAGCGCGTCCCAGACCGCGCCGTCGCGCACCGTCGGCACCTCGGTGCCCGGCTTGGCGCCCTTGCGCACCGTCTTCGGCTGGGCGGGCACGCTGACCGTGCTCCCCACCTGCTCGCGGCCGATCTCGACGCCGTTCACGGTGGTCACGGCGAAGGTCACATCCTGCAGGCCCGGCTCGCCCCTGCTCTCCACCACCGTGCGGCTCTGGTTCAGCTCCGGATCCTCGATGACGTTCTCCGGCGGCGGCAGCGGCAGCGTCTCGATCTTCTGCTCGGTCCTGGTGCGGGTCACCGTCACCCGCATGCCGTCGACCAGCGGGGTCTCCGCGGCGGGCTCGACCGTGTCCCGCTGCTGCAGCGGGACGCCCGCGACCCGGAGCAGCTCGCCGACGGTCGGCGCGGCCAGCCGCAGATCGACGGCGGGCACGCCGCCGTCGGCCAGCGACACCGCGCGCGGGCTCGCGATCTGCAGCGAGCCGCCTGCCAGCGGGAGACGGTCGCCGCGAGCGGGCCAGACGTACATGTCGCCGGGCAAGTTCAGCTGGGCCAGCGCGTCGCCCGCGGTGAGCCCGGTTGTCCACACCTTCTCCGGCTTACCGTCGATGGAGAGCTCCACCTGGCGGGCCCGGTTCACGGTGATGGTGGCGCCGTCCGAGAGCCCGTTGCCGACGCCGGGGCGCACCAGGTCGCGGTCGCTCAGCTCGAACCCGGCCGCGCGCAGCACGCCACCGACATCGGTGGACATGGTGGTGAAGATGGTCTGCTCACCGTCGACGACGATGGTCACCGTCTTCCGGTTCACGATCGCGAGCGCCGAGCCGACGATCAACGTGAGCAACAGGGCGGCCACCGCGCTGTACAGCAGCGGCGAACGCGACCGGTTGATCCGCGTGAAGGGCGACATGGTCACAAGACGGTAACGAAGCGAGCCGCTCTGGGCAACCGTGCGGATGTGAACAGCATCCTTCCAGGTCACGGCGCGATATCGCAGCCGCAGGTAGATAACGCCCTGATCGCAATGAAAGTGACGAGGGACACAGTTCTGTTTTCGATCATGAACCGCCGGAAACCCGAACGATCGGCAGTTACCGCAGCCGGTACACCCGACGTGCGTTGGCGGTGCTGATCTCGGCCAGCTCCGCCGGGTCGTCGCCGCGCACCTCGGCCAGCGCCCGCACGGTGTACGGCAGGCAGTAGGACTCGTTCGGCGCACCCCGGAACGGGTGCGGCGTCAGGTAGGGCGCGTCGGTCTCCACCAGGAGCTGCGAGGCGGGCACCACCGTGGCCGCCTCGCGCAGCTCGTGCGCGTTCTTGAAGCTCACCGTGCCGGAGAAGCTCAGCACGTACCCCTCCGCCACGCAGGCCTGCGCCATGGTCGTGTCGCCGGAGAAGCAGTGGAAGATCACGGTGTCCGGGGCGCCCTCGTCCAGCAGGACGGCGAGCAGGTCGTGGTCGGCCTCCCGGTTGTGGATCATCAGCGGCTTGCCGAGCCGTTTGGCCAGGTCGATGTGCCAGCGGAAGCCGTCGACCTGGGTCTCCACGTCCGCACAGCCCTCCAGCTTGCCCGGCCAGTAGTAGTCGAGCCCGGTCTCCCCCACCGCGACCACCCGCGGGTCGGCGGCCAGCTGTTCCAGCTCCGCCTTCGCGGCGTCGTCGAGCGCGTTCGCCCGCGTCGGGTGCAGCGCGACCGCGGCGTAGATCCGGTCGTCCCAGTGCGCGGCCTCGACCGCGAAGCGCGCGGCGGCCAGATCGTCGGCGACGGTGACGATCGTTCCCACCCCGACCGCGGCCGCCCGGTCGGCGAGCGCGGCCACGCCCGCGGGATCCGTCGCTCCGCACGCGTCGATGTGGGTGTGCGCGTCCACCAGCGGCGCGAGCGGCTCCGGCGGCTCCGGCGCGGGGCGCGTGCGGCTCATCGGAGGCTCCGGGCGATATCGAGGGGAAGCGGGGCTGGCACGCGCATTAGAGTAGACACACCATGAGCGAAGCCTTCTACCTCACCACGGCCATCGCCTATCCGAACGGCGCACCGCACATCGGGCACGCGTACGAGTACATCTCGTCCGACGCGCTCGCCCGGTTCAAGCGGCTCGACGGATACGACGTCTTCTTCATGACCGGCACCGACGAGCACGGTCAGAAGATGCAGCAGACCGCGCAGGCCGAGGGCGTCCCGGTGCAGGAGCTCGCCGCGCGGAACTCCGACGTCTTCGAGGCCATGGACAAGGCGCTCGACATCTCCTACGACCGCTTCATCCGCACCACCGACCCCGACCACCTCGCCGCCAGCGTCGCCATCTGGGAGCGGATGCTCGCCAACGGCGACATCTACCTCGGCAACTACTCGGGCTGGTACTCGGTGCGCGACGAAGCGTTCTACACCGAGGAGGAGACCACGCTGCGGGAGGACGGCACCCGCCACTCCACCGAGACCAACACCCCGGTCACCTGGACCGAGGAGTCCAACTTCTTCTTCCGGCTCTCCGCCTACCAGGACCGGCTGCTCGCGCTCTACGCGGAGCACCCCGAGTTCATCGCCCCCGCGACCAGGCGCAACGAGATCGTCAGCTACGTCAAGGCCGGGCTGAAGGATCTCTCCATCTCGCGCACCACCTTCGACTGGGGCGTCCCCGTTCCCGGCCACCCGGACCACGTCATGTACGTCTGGGTGGACGCGCTCACCAACTACCTCACCGGCGTCGGCTTCCCGGACACGGAATCCGACTCCTATCGGCGCTTCTGGCCCGCCGACGTGCACATCATCGGCAAGGACATCACCCGCTTCCACACCGTCTACTGGCCGGCCTTCCTGCTCTCCGCCGGGCTGGAGCTGCCGAAACGCGTTTTCGTGCACGGGTTCCTGTACAACAGGGGCGAGAAGATGTCGAAGTCGGTCGGCAACGTGGTCGACCCGCTCGCCCTGGTCGACGCCTACGGCCTGGACGCCGTGCGCTTCTTCCTGCTCCGCGAGATCTCCTACGGGCAGGACGGGAACTACAGCCACGAGGCCATCGTCGGCCGGATCAACACCGACCTCGCCAACGAGTTCGGCAACCTCGTGCAGCGCAGCCTCAAGATGGTCGCCCGCGACTTCGCCTCCGTCGTCCCGACTCCCGGTGAGTTCACCGCGGAGGATCAGGCGCTGCTCGATCGCGCCAACGGGCTGTTGGATCAGGTCCGGGCCGAATTCGACCAGCAGCAGCCGCATCTCGCGCTGGAGGCGCTCTGGCTCGCGCTCGGCGAGGCGAACAAGTACTTCTCGGCTCAGCAGCCGTGGGCCCTGGCCAAGGCCGGCGACAGTGCTCGCGAGGGCACGGTTCTCTACGTCACGCTGGAGGTCGTGCGGATCGTCGCCATCCTGGTGCAGCCGGTGATCCCGGGTTCGGCCGGGCGAATCCTCGATCTCCTCGCCCAGCCGGACCGGACCTTCGCCGACATCGCGGATCCGCTCGCCGCAGGGGTGCAGTTGCCCGAGCCGGAAGCGGTCTTCCCGCGCTACATCGAGCCCAAGTAGCGCTGTTCGATTCTCGTCATATTTTCTCACCGGCGATCAGCAAGAACAGCGGGCGGCGGAAGTTGTCGCCCCACCAATCGTCACTCTCGAGGAGTTCCCTGGGTGGATGGGGCTCGGAAAGGCCGGTCAGCCTGAAGCCCGCGGCGAACAGCATCTTCATATAGGATTCCAATGGGCGAAGCCAGATCTTCACCTCACTCGGCGAAGAGATTCCTGCCACCCGAAATGGATGACTCATCGGGCGAGTCGAGAAGTACTGAGTGACGTCGAGCTCACCGCGCTTCGGTGCGACGGATTCGGCGCGCGGTCCGTAGAAGCACGGGTGCAGCATGAGGATGATGATCCTGCCGCCGACTCGAAGAATTCTCGAGAATTCGTTGAATGATCTGTCGGGAAACTCCAGGTCGTTCACCAAGTGGTTGCAAACCACCACATCGTATGACGAGTCGTCGTCCGGCACCGATTCGACGCTCCCGTGCAGGTACTGCACTCGCGGTTCGGAGATGCCGCGTGCCGCTTCGATCAGTTCGAGGCAGGAGTCGATGCCGGTCACCTCGGCTCCCTGTTCGGCGAGCAACCGGGACAGGTACCCCTCGCCGCACCCGGCATCTATTATCCTGGCGTTCTCACATGCGCCCACTTCTCGAATAACAGCCTGATTGGTCAATTGCGTGCGGTAGCGATCCAGTTCGCTGCGCATTATTGTGATCCAGAATGTCGAGTTGTCCGAGTACGAGGACATGGTCCCGTTCCTCGCTGTACCCAGTCCGGTCAAGGCGCACTCCTACTTGAAGTTTTAATACAGATCTTTCAACAGCTTTGCGGCGGCTGCTCTCGTCCGTCCGTCCTCGCATCTTTCGATTCTCGCGGCCAGTGCCGCCGCGAGTTCGTCACGTTTCAGGCCGAAGGTATTGTCTCGACTCAAAGCAGACGGAATGGCAACCGCGCTCAGGTACGATAAATAGGCGTCGTTGTACTCCTCCAGTTCGCGGATGATTTCGATTGCGGTTCGCTTCAGCAGAATCGAGCGCGGGAGGGAAAAGTCCGGCGTCGTACGGGAGTCGCTCGAGTAGGTGGGTAGCGCCCAGCTCTCAACCGTGGCCAGCAGGCTGTTGGACTCGATTCTGGCGGCGTACTGCTCCGCGACCTCGCGGTCGTTCGTCTGGATGATCAGACCCATGACCCCACTGCGATACGACAGCGCGGACTTCTTGTTGAAATTGGTGCCCTCGGAATCCAGCAGAGTGGCACCCGTCGCCTTCGCCACGTGATGAACAAGCGTGCAGTGCGCCAGAATCGCATGAAAGGAGCTCGCCCTGCTTCCGAGCAGCTCCGCCATCTCGACAGATGTCTCCAGCAGGAGCTGACCGTCTTCGAACAAGCCGTCACGAACCAGGAACATGTGCCCCAGAGCGGCGTCCTGTTCACGGCCCCAGAACCTCGCCAGGTGCGCAGCAGACTGCCTCTCGTCGCCTTTCACGATACGCAGAGCAGCATCCAGGGCGTTCGCCAGATATTGCTCGGGTATTCCGTTCGAGACGAGTTGGCGGTAGCGGTCCAACCTGACGGCCAACCCTTCCCGGGAGAGATTGTCGAAAAGCCCGAGCCGCCGGGTACCGAGGGTGTAATCGCTGACGTACTCCGCCACCCCGGGCAGCACGGTGATCAGGGACTGCAAAGTCGTACCACGAACCCTGTTCAACCAGCTCGGGTCGTCCCAGAGCCGGCAGACAGTACTCTCCTGAACTTTGGCGAGAAACGCGAGATCCGTTGCGGTGAATCCGGATATTTCCGCTATATCGGCAAGCGAGCGCTTTCCTGCCACATTCATCGTCGTGCTCCCCGAACGAGGGTTCACTCAATAGGCTACCTACTTCGACGGAACCCCACTATCAGCTGACCGAATGACTTGCGCGTACGCAAGGACCCCCACTTGACACCGACTCGCTGGCGCGCGCGCATCACTCGGTGACAACTCGACAGCCGGGCGCTGTGCTGGAGCCATCAGAGAAATCGCGACCAGGGGTGGTATGAATGTCGGAAACGACGAGTGGCCGGGGTCGACCGACAGACTGCATATCACATCCGCGTGTGAGCACTCTGGACGACCCTGTATGCGCTGCAGCGTTGCGCAGGGAGCTTGCGAACGAAGCTGCCCCTTCTGAATGGCAGCGAATTCGGCGACAGATCAGGAAGATATGGCGGGTGTTCGTCGTGATCAGCGGAGCATTGGGGAGCGTCATTGGCGGGATTGATCTGGTGAGATGGCTGCTGGGCGGATAGGCCTTTCGTCGGCGATCAGGCGGATGGTCGTCCTGGCCCCTGCGACATGGAACGGGCGTGCCGATCAGTTGCTGCTCGGCACGCCCGCGATGGCCCTACTTCCAGGCGCCGAAGAGGCGGTCGGCTTCCTTGGCCAGGGCGGCTTGGAGGAACGGACCGAAGCTGACGCGGGCGACTCCGGCGTCGGCCAGCTCCTTCAGGTTCGGGGCGTCCGGGATGCCGATGGCGTTCACCGGCTTGGACAGCTCGGAGGTGAGGCGACGCAGGTCGGCATCGCTGTGCCGCCCGACCGGGTAGAGCACGTCGGCACCGGCCTCGACAGCGAGATTCAGCCGGGCGATGGCGCGGTCGACGCGATCGCTGTCGTCACCGTCCTGCCGCAGGAACAGATCGGTGCGGGCGTTCACGACGACGTGCACGCCGGCGGCATCGGCGAACTGGCGCAGCCCGCGGACCAGCTCGGCGTGCTCCTCGGCGCCGCGCAGCCGCTTGCCCTCGCTGTGCACGGTGTCCTCGATATTGAGCCCGATCGCCCCCGCCTCCAGCAGCCCGTCGATGAGCTGTGCGGGCTCCAGCCCGTACCCGGACTCGATGTCGACCGAGACCGGCACCTCCACGGATTCGGTGATCTGCTTGGCTCGGGTGAGCAGCTCGGTGTAGCTCATCCCCTCACCGTCCGGGCGGCCGATGGAGTCGGCGACCGGGTGGCTCCCGACGGTGAGCGCGGAAAAACCGGCGGCGACGGCGAGATTCGCGGACCATGCGTCCCACACGGTGGGCAGGACGGCGGGGGTGCCGGGGCGGTGCAGTTCCAGGAACGTCTTGGCCTTGCTCTCCAGAGAGGTCATGTGCCGATCATGCGCGGTCCGGGCGAATACCGCATACCCGCCGGTCAGGCGGGCGCGTCGGCGCGGCGGGCGGCGAGCACGGCATCGTAGAGCGCGCGGCGGGGGGCACCGGTCTCGGCGGCGAGATCGGCGCAGGCGTCCTTGAGCCGGATGCCTGCGGCGACCCTGGCCTCGACCTCGGCGACCAGGTCGGCGGGGTCGGCGGCGACCGGGGTCGCGCCCGCGAGGACCACGGTGATCTCGCCGCGGACGCCGTCGGCGGCCCAGGCGGCGAGTTCGGCGAGGGAGCCGCGGACCACCTCCTCGTAGGTCTTGGTGAGTTCGCGGCAGACGGCGGCGCGGCGGTCGGGGCCGAGCACGGCGACGGCATCGGCGAGGCAGTCGGCGAGGCGGTGCGGGGCCTCGAAGAAGACGCAGGCACGGGATTCGGCGCGCAGGGTCCCGAACCACTCCCGCCGGGCGCCCTGCTTGCGCGGCGCGAAGCCGTCGAAGCAGAAGCGCTCGACGGGCAGCGCGGAGAGCGCGAGCGCCGTGGTCACGGCGGAGGGGCCGGGCAGGCAGGTGACCGGGAGGTCGCGCTCGGCGCAGGCGACGACGAGGCGGTAGCCGGGGTCGCTGACCGACGGCATGCCCGCGTCGGTCACGAGCAGCACGGTCCTGCCGTCGGCGATCTCGCTCAGCAGCGCGGGGATGCGGGCCGCCTCGACGTGGTCGTAGAAGCTCACCACCCGGCCGGTGATCTCGACGCCGAGCGCCTTGGCCAGCGAGCGGGTGCGCCTGGTGTCCTCGGCGGCGATCACCTCGGCCGTGCCGAGTGCATCGCGGAGCCGCTGCGAGGCGTCGCCGATCTCGCCCATCGGCGTTGCCGCCAGTACCAGCCTGCCCGGTTCGGTCACGGTGCTCCATTCTCCACCGCCTACGATCGGAGCGTGACCCAGGTGACCGGCCAGCGCGCGACGGCGCCCTCCGTGCCCCCGCCCGCGCGGTCGAGCCCGGCGCCGCAGCGCCCGGTCCCCGACTTCGGCCCGGTCGACACCGCGCGCGGCTGGATCGTCACCGGCGTGCTCACGCTGATCGCGGCGCTCACCCGGTTCATCTACCTCGGCTACCCCACCGACGCGGGCACCCCGGTCTTCGACGAGAAGCACTACGCGCCGCAGGCCTGGCAGATGCTCACCGGCAACGGGGTCGAGGACAACCCGGGGTACGGGCTGGTGGTGCATCCGCCGGTCGGCAAGCAGCTGATCGCGATCGGCGAGGCGATCTTCGGCTACAACGCCTGGGGCTGGCGCTTCTCCGCCGCGGTCGCCGGGGTGCTGCTGGTGCTGCTGGTGATCCGGATCGTGCGCCGGATGGCGCGCTCGACGCTGGTCGGCGCGATCGCCGGGCTGCTGCTGATCGCGGACGGGCTGACCTTCGTCTCGTCCCGGATCGGCATGCTCGACATCTTCATGGCGCTCTTCGTCGTCGCCGCCTTCGGCTGCCTGATCGTGGACCGGGACGAGGTCAGGCAGCGGCTGGCGCTCGCGGACTTCGAGGGCCGCGCCGCGTTCACCGCGTGGGGACCGCGGGTCGGGGTGCGCTGGTGGCGGTTCGGGGCGGGTGTGCTGCTCGGGCTCGCCTGCGGCACCAAGTGGTCGTCGATCTACTTCGTGGTGGTGTTCGGGCTGCTCAGCGTGGCCTTCGACGTGGCGGCGCGGCACACCTACGGCGTGCGGCGGCCGTGGCTCGGCACGCTCGTGCGGGACGTCGGGCCCGCACTGTATGCGCTGGTGCTGATTCCGCTGCTGGTGTATCTGGGCAGCTACGCGGCGTGGTTCGCGAGCGAGGTCGGGGTGTACCGCTGGGCGGTCGGCAACCAGGTGGGCACCGGCGGGCCGTTCGCCTTCGTGCCGGACGCGCTGCGCTCGCTCTGGTACTACAGCGGCGAGAGCCTGCGCTTCCACTCCGAGCTCACCAACTCGGCGGGCAACCACCATCCGTGGGAGTCCAAGCCGTGGACCTGGCCGATGGGGCTGCGGCCGATGCTCTACTACTACGCCGACGGCGGCGTCACCGGCTGCGGCCAGACGCAGTGCGTCAAGGCGGTCATGCTGGTCGGCACCCCGGCGCTGTGGTGGATCGCCTTCCCGGCGCTGGCCTGGATGATCTGGCGCGGCGTCGTCCGCAGGGACTGGCGCTACGCCGCCGTGCTGGCCGGCTACGGCGCCGCCTGGCTGCCCTGGTTCCTGACGCTGGACCGGCAGATGTACTACTTCTACGCCGTCGCGCTCGCGCCCTTCCTGGTGATGGGGGTGGCGCTGGTGCTCGGCGACGTGCTCGGCCCGGCCCGGCGGCTCCCGCTGCCGCGCGGGGTGCCCGGACCCGCCCGCGCGGTACCCAGCGAGCGGCACAGCCTCGGGTTGCTCGCCGTCTGCCTCTACCTGGGGCTGGTGATCGCGAACTTCGCCTGGCTGTGGCCGATCCTGACCGCCCTGCCGATCACCCCTGGCAACTGGCACGACCACCTCTGGCTGCCGAGCTGGCGCTGATCAGCCGGTCGGCGGGTTGGTCTCCAGCGCGGAGCGGATGTAGCGAAGGGCGGTGCGGTCGTCGAGGCCGAGCCGCCGGATCGCGGCGACGTACTGGGTAGCGGCCCGGCCCGCGAGGTCGCGGGTGGGGTCGCCGGAGGAGGCGATGAAGGTACCCTGCCTGCCCCTGGTCTCCAGTACCCCGTCGGCCTCCAGCTCGCGGTAGGCGCGGGCGACGGTGTTCGGGGCGAGCCCGAGCTGCTCGGCCAGCGCCCGCACGGTCGGGATCTTGGTGCCCGCGGTGAGCGCGCCGGAGCGCACCTGGGCGACGACGCCGATCCGCAGCTGCTCGTACGGCGGCACCGAGGAATCGTGGGTGATCTCCAGCTCGAGCACGTTCTCACACCTCGTCGCGGGCGATCGGACAGGAGAGGCAGCGCGGCCCGCCGCGCCCGGAGCCGATCTCCGAGCCGGGGATCGGCAGCACCTCGATCCCGGCATCGCGCAGCCGGGCGTTCGTCATCTCGTTGCGCTCGTAGGCCACGACGACGCCGGGGGCGAGCGCGAGCGTGTTGTTGCCGTCGTCCCACTGCTCGCGCTCGGCGGTGACGCCGTCCAGCCCGGTGTCGATCACCCGGAGCTTGCCGATGCCCATGGCCTCGGCCGCGGCGGGCAGGAACGGGTCGGGCCCGGCCATGCTCACCCCGCCGTCGCCGGTGCGGCCGCCGTAGCCCTCCTCGCGGCGGATGGTGAAGGCGGTCAGCGAATCCCGCACCGCGGGGTACATCACCACCGCGTCGGTGTCGACCATGGTGCAGACGGTGTCCAGGTGCATGGTGGCCCGGTTCTGCGCGATCGGCACCACCAGCACGGTGTGCGCCAGGTCGTCGTCGAAGAGGCTGCGCGCCAGCGCCTCCGCCCCGGCGGGGGTGGTGCGCTCGCCGACCCCGACCGCGACGACGCCGGGCGCGAGCAGCAGCACGTCGCCGCCCTCGATCGGCGCGGTGTGGGATTCGTAGGCCCGCCGCACCCCGAGGAAGCGCGGGTGGAAGGCGTAGATCAGGTCGGTGAGCGAGGTCTCGCGGGCGCGCGCGGGCAGCGCCAGCGCGGTGATCGCCACCCGCGGCCCGACCCAGAACGAGGAGTCCCTGGTGAACATGAGGTTGGGCAGCGGGTCGATGACGAAGTCGCCGCCGTGGTGCATGCGGCGGACCAGCGAGGCGGTGTCCGGGCCGAACGGCAGCTCGTCGAAGGTCATTCCGGCGATCAGCACGTTCGCCAACTCCGGGCCGGGCACCCCGCGCAGGTGGGCGGCGAGCTGCTCGGCGAGCGGGTGGCCGAGCCTGCGCGCGTCCACCGCGCCGGCGATGCCCTGGACCCGCGCGGCGCCGCTGACCCCGAGCGTCTCGGCGAGCAGCGCACCGAGCAGCAGCACCTCGACGCCGCGGTCGCGCAGCGTGCCGGCGAAGGTGTCGTGCTCCTGCTGCGCCCGCTCGACCCACGGGATGGCGTCGAAGAGCAGCTGATCGTTGTTGCGCGGGGTGAGCCTGCGCAGCTCGTCGCCGGGGCGGTGCAGCAGCACCGCGCGCAACCGGCCGACCTCGGAGGTCACCGAGAGCCTGACCCCCGCCGTGCGCCCTTCCCCTTCGTCCATGCACCGACCGTAGTCGCACCGGCGGCGTACGGCACGGCGATTCGGTCCCGGACGGAAGCAACCTGAAGTATTGTTGAGGTGAATGGAGGAGTCCGATGACGACTGCCGATTGGCGTACGAAGGAGCTGACCCCCGGGCAGCTTTCCGAGCGTAGCGGAGTAGCGGTGTCCGCCCTGCACTTCTACGAACGCGAAGGTCTCATCTCGAGCCGCCGCACCAGCGGGAACCAGCGACGCTACACCAGGGAGACGCTGCGCCGGGTGGCCTTCATCCGGATCTCGCAGCGGGTCGGCATCCCGCTCAGCGAGATCAGGGACGCGCTCGATCGGCTGCCCGCCGGCCGCACCCCGACCCGCCGCGACTGGGAAACGCTCTCCACCGCCTGGCGCACCGACCTGGACGAACGCATCACCCAGCTGGTCCGGCTGCGCGACAACCTCACCGGCTGCATCGGCTGCGGCTGCCTCTCGCTCGGCAGCTGCAAGCTGGCCAACGAGGGCGACCGGCTCGGCGACCAGGGCCCGGGCGCCCGGGTGCTCGACGTGCACCTGAACTGCCAGGAGACCGCCGACGCCGCCCCGGCCGCCGGGGAGTGCGAGCCCTGCGAGCCGATGGAGAGCGTCGGCTAACGCCGCGGCTCGCGCAGCAGCCGGGCGAACTGCTTCGACGCCTGCCCGATCACGAACTCGTAGGGCAGCGCGAACTTCCGCTTCCACCAGTAGGCGAAGCGGATGTCGAACGAGGTGAAGACGAGGAAGCGGTCCTTCTCGACGCCCTTCACGATGGCCTCGGCCACCTGCTCCGGTTCGACGGCGTGCCCGGTGAAGCGGTCGTGCAACCGCCGCACCCGCGGATCCTCCTTGTCGACGCCGACCAGGTCGAAGGAGTGCACCAGCGGGGTGTTCACCGCGCCGGGGGCCACCACGTGCACCGAGATGCCGTGCGGTGCCAGGTCGAAGCGGAGTACCTCGGAGACGCCGCGGATGCCGAACTTGCTGGCGCTGTAGGCGGCGTGCCACGGCAGCGCGATCAGCCCGGCCGCCGAGGAGACGTTCACCAGCGCGCCGCCGCGCCCGGCCCTGACCATGGGCGGCACGAAGGTCTCGATGACGTGGATCGGCCCCATGAGGTTGACCTCGACCATGCGCCGCCAGTGCCGGTGCTCCAGGTTCTCCACCGTGCCCCAGGCCGAGGTGCCTGCGATGTTCAGCACGATGTCGAGCGCGACGTGCTCGGCGTGCACCGCATCGGCGAACTCGCGGACCGCGTCGTAGTCGGTGATGTCGAGCGCGCGGGCGGCGAGCACCGTCCCGCCCGCGGCGCGGACCAGATCGGCGGTCGCGGTCAGCCCAGGGGAGTCGATATCGGTGAGCACCAGCTGCCCGCCCTGCTTCGCCAGCGCGACGGCGGTGGCCCGCCCGATCCCGCTCGCGGCCCCGGTCACCAGCGCTTTCGCCTTCCGCACGGTCACCTTGCGGCGCCGTCGGATACCCACCACAGTCACAGCACGTTCCTCTCGTCAGCGCGCGTCCCGTTGTCGCAGGGTACTTCGACGTGCCAGGTGCTCCGGTGCTGCCGTACTCAGCGCGCGAGCACCGCGAGCATCCCGGCAACCGCGCGCGGCCAGGTGAACTGCTCGGCCCTGCTGCGCGCGGCCAGCCTGCGGCCCGCGGTCGGCATGGCGAGCACGCCGTCCACCGCGCGGGCGAAGGCGGCCGGATGGTCGGCGGCGACGGCGCCGCACTCCGCGGTGACGATGTCGGCGAGCGCGGAGGAGCGGCTCGCCACCACCGGCGTCCCCGCGGCCAGCGCCTCCAGCGCGGCCAGCCCGAAGGTCTCGTGCGGGCCGGGCGCCAGCGAGACGTCGGCGGTGGCGAGCAGCGCGGCGACCCGGTCGCGGTCGCTGATGAAGCCGGTGAAGTGCACCGCGGGGGCGCCGCCGGGCAGCTTCGGCAGCAGCCGGGCGCGCCGCTCCAGCGCCTCCCGGCGCGGGCCGTCCCCGGCCACGACGAGCCGCGCGCCGATCCCGGCCTCGGCCAGCTCGCCGATCGCCTCGATGCTCCGGTCCACCCGCTTCTCCACCGAGAGCCTGCCGCAGTGCACCAGCAGCGGGTGCCCGGCGACGCCGAGCTCGGCGCGCAGCCGCTCGTCCACCCGGTGCGGGCTGAAGAGCTCCAGGTCGACGCCGAGCGGAACCAGCTCCACGTTCGGGGCGTCGATCCGGCGGAACTCGGCGCGGGCGAACTCGGTGGTGCAGACCACCACGTCGTACTGCTCGGCGGTGCGCCGGTTGGCGAAGTCGGCGAAGCGCCGCGCGGCCGGACCGGGCAGCACCTGACCGACGAATCGGTCGAGCCGCTCGTGCGAGATCATCACGCCGGCCACGTCGCGGCGCCGCGCCCAGCGGCCGAAGCCGCGCAGCGTGAGCCGGTCGGAGACCTCGAGCACGTCCGGCCGCAGCCCGGTCAGCACGTCGGCCACCCGGCGCGGGTCGGCGGCACGGTACCCGCCGGTGCCGGGGATCGGCAGCGCGGGCAGCGTGATCCGCACGGCGCCGGTCGGCAGCACCTCCTCGGTGCGCCGCGGGCCTGGCACGATCAGTACCACCTCGTGCCCGGCGGCGACGTAGCCGTCACCCAGGTGGTGCAGCGCGGTGCGCAGCCCCCCGGAGCGCGGGCCGTAGAAATTGGCGAGCTGCACGATGCGCACCCGCCGATCGTGGAGGCGGCGGAGTGCCCGGTGACCAACGCCGTGTGAACGCCGTACGAAGAGGCGACGAATCGCGCGGTTCAGCGCGCGGGCGCGCCGCGATCCGGCCGCGGTAGATCCAGGTCGAGCGGGATCCGCCCCTCGGCCAGGTGCACCTCGGCCTGCTCGGCGGGCATCGGCCGCGCGATCAGGAACCCCTGCGCCCGGTAGCAGCCGAGCCCGACCAGGGTGCGCGCCGCGACCGGCGTCTCCACTCCCTCGCCGACGACGCCGAGCCCGAACGACCCGGCCAGCCCGATGATCGACTTCACGATGGCGAGGTCGTCGGCGCTGGCGCCGAGCCGCTGCACGAAGCCGCGGTCGATCTTCACCGCGTCCACCGGCAGCGCCTTGAGGTGCGAGAGCGAGCTGTAGCCGGTGCCGAAGTCGTCGATGGCGATCTGCACGCCCATCCGCTTGAGCCCGCGCAGCGTCACCTGGGTGCGTGAGAGATCCTGCACCACGACGTGTTCGGTGATCTCCAGGCAGATCGAGCTGCCGTCGATGCCGAACAGCCGGAGCATGTCCTCGATCCGCTCCACGAAGTCCAGGCTGACCAGCTGCACCGGCGAGACGTTGATCCGCATGACGACGTCAGCGGCCAGCCCCCGCCTGCGCCACTCGGCGAACTGCGCGCAGGCCGAGCGGATCACCCAGCGGCCCAGCTCGCCCGCCAGGTTGGTGGCCTCGGCCACGCTGACGAAGGCGCCCGGCGGCAACAGCCCCCGGGTCGGGTGCAGCCAGCGCACCAGCGCCTCCAGCGCGACGATCCGGCCGGTGCGCAGATCCACCTCGGGCTGGTAGTGCAGGATCAGCGAGCCGTCGGCGACGGCGCCGCGCAGGTTCAGCTCCACGTCGTCCTGCAGCTCGAACTGGGCGCGCATGGCGTCGGTGAAGACCGCGACCCCGTTGCCGCCGCCGGACTTGGCCGAGAGCAGCGCGTGGTCGGCCCGGCGCAGCACGTCGGCGACGGTGGTCTCGCCCGGGATGCCGAGCGCCACCCCGACGCTGGCGCCGCGGCTCACCGACTCCCCGCCGACGGTGACCCGGCGCCCGATCAGCTGCTGGATCCGGGTGGCCTCGTTCTCCGCGGCCACCGCGTCCATCGGCTTGGCCGGGACGATCACGAACTCGTCGCCGCCGAGCCGGGCGATCATGTCGGTCGGGTCCAGGTTCTCCCGGAGCCGGGCGGAGAGCGAACGGATGAAATTGTCGCCCGCGGTGTGTCCCAGAAAGTCGTTGAGCGCCTTCAGCCGGTCCAGGTCGAGGAAGAAGGTCGCGACCGGACCCGGGCTACCGGCCCGCAAACGTTCCTCCATGTGCTCGAGCAGCGCCCTGCGGTTCGCCAGCCCGGTCAGATCGTCGTGCAGCGCGATGTAGCGCAGCCGCTCCTCGGCCACCACCCTCGCCTGCAACTGGGCGAAGAGCGCGGCGATCGCCTTGAGCACATTGAGCTCGCGGGTGGTCCAGTCGCGGTCGCCGACCTTGATGAAGCCGAGCAGCCCGGTGGACTCGCCGCGGGAGAGCAGCGGCACTGCCGCCGAGGTCACGTAGGGCAGGCCGGAGGCGCGGCGGATGGTCTCCTGGTAATCCGCGTCGTCCCTGGTGACCAGGAACGGCTCGGTCGCGTTCTCCAGCGCCTTGAAGACCGAGTCGGCCTTGTCGAAGTAGACGACCCGGAGCGGATCGGGGTCGGGCACGTCCTCGCGCGGCGGCCACTCGGCGACCAGGACGGTCGCGCGGAGTTCGCGGTCGGTGTGCCGGACGTAGCTGAAGTCGACGTCGAAGTACTCCACCAGGGCCGCCAGTACCCGTTCGGTGGCCGCCTTCATCGTGGTCGCGTCGACACCCATCAGCTCGGAGGCGACTTCGGTCACCAGTGAGTCGAGTGTCCGCCGAGGCACCTTGTCTCCGATCGCACTAGCTGCTGGTGTCCACGCCCGGCATCGGACGTCGCCTGCTCCGGACCGTCGCGTCGGCGGCCCGGCTCACGCGCAGCGCCAATGCCATGGTCTCACGTTCGGGAACGCCGACGAGGTGTAGGAATCGTCCCTGAAGTGACGTCAGTGTATCCACGAAGCCGGGGGAAATCGCGGCCAGTTCGCTGACGTCGCGCGCATAGAGGAAGACCGGGGAGATCGGCTGGACGGCAAGACCTGCTCGTTGCGCCGCGATCCACACCCGCTCGGCGGCGGCGCCGCCACGGGCGTAACCGGTCAATCCCGGCGCGCCGACCGTCTCGGCCGGTACCGTCACGACCAGGATCGCGGCGGCCGTGAGCACCCGGTCGCGGGTGCTGTCGCCGAGCGCCGACCCGCCGGACCAGTCCCGCAGATTCGCCATGATGTCGGGGCGGCGCGCCACCTCGAACGCCACCCGCTCGTCCGGCGCGAGCTCGAGGCTGCGCACGTCGATCCCGGCCGTCAGGTCGTCATCGACAGCCCTGACCTCGTCGAACAGCTCGCGGTGCAGCTCGGGCTCCAGGTAGCGCACCCGATCCGAGGCGGCCAGGATCGCGGCCGCCTCGGCGAGCGCGTCCGGATCGTCGACGATCCGCAACATCGCCCCCTCCGCCGTCGCGGCGGCGCGCAGCTCGGCGGTGAGTGTCCCGTCCAGTGCACCGCCCGCGCCGAGCCTGCGATTGGTCTCGCGCCGCAGCGCCAGCGGATAGTCGGCGGCGAGCGCCGGATCCGAGCCGTGTCCCAGACGCAACGTCGCAAGCAGGCCATCGCCGTCCGGTTCACGGAGTTCCACAGCGCCGAGGATGCCGAGTGCCGCGGCGGCCGCCCGCGCGTTGTAGAGCGCGGCGCCGAGCGCGACGGCGCTGCCCCGGAAGCGATGGTCGAGCCCGGTGCGGTAGTCCGTGCGCAGTTCGATCCGGATCTCCGCCGCGTCGGCGGTCAGCGTCCACGGCTGCGCGTTCCCGCCCGAGGGGGCGCGCTGCGCGCAGTGCAGCACCTTGCGCACATCCGAGGCGTCCGGCGGCGGCACCCGCGGGTCCGGCTCGTCCGGCGCCGCGGTCGCGGCGGCCGGAACCTCGGGCGCGGCCACCCGGTCGAGCTCGGCCTCCAGGTCGATCCGGACCCGGCCGGACGGCAGCGCGCCGCCGAGCCCGATCCGGCGCACCGCGGCGGCCACCAGCGCGCCACCGAGCATGACCTCGCTGCCCAGCTGCGGCCAGGCCGCGAGGGTCTCGTCGATCTCGACCATGCTGGCACCCATCCGGGCGGAGATCTGGTCCGCGCCGAGGATGCCCATGACGTAGGGCGCCTTGTCCCGGGAGGCCAGTCCGCGCAGATCCGCGGCCCGCACCCCGCCGAGCATGCCGTGGAAGGGCGCACGCTCCGGCTCCAGGTCGTAGCGCTCGACATCGAGCAGCCCGCGGTCGCTGGTCTCCATCACCACCGGCAGCCCGGCGGCGCGCGCGTGCTCGCGGACCAGCAGCTTGACGTCGAGCGAGTCGCACTCCTCGACCACGAGCGAGAGCCCGGCCAGGTACTCCGGCATGGACTCCCCGTCCACGCCGCCGGGGTGGATGTCGACCGGGAGGTAGGGGTCGAGCTCGGCGATCCGGCGCGCGGTCACCACCGCCTTGTTCACCCCGATGTCGAAGAGCGTGGCAGGCACCCGGTTCAGGTTGGAGAGCGCGATCGCGTCGAAGTCGGCCAGCCGCAGGTAGCCGCAGATGCCCTCCTGCGCCAGCGCGTAGGCGACGGCGTGGCCGACGCTCTGCCCGACCACCCCGATCCGCAGCGCGCCGAGCACCGCCTGCTCGGCGGCGGTGAGCTTGTTCCGGTTGCGGTTCAGCCGGACCGCGCGGAACTCCGGCTCGGCGGGCAGCCCGAGCAGCCGGTTGCGCCACGGGTAGTAGACCCAGCGGTCCCCGGCCTGCGGCGCGGGCTCCGGGATCTCGGCCAGTTCGGCGCGCAGCGGCGCGCGCAGGTCGGTGATCTCGATCCCGGGGCGTTCCCGCAGCTCGGCGATGGCGGCCGCGGCGCCGGGGGCGGCGGGGTCGAGGATGAGCGGCCGGTGCGCCGCGCCCGGCTCAGCAGCCATGGAACGGCCGCGGGTCGGGCTCGGGTAGGCCGAGCTCGGCCCACTCGGCCCGCATGGCCGCGTACTGGTCGGGCGCCGCGGTGCTGCGGTAGCGCCTGGTGTCCCACCAGATCGGCACCGTGCGGTAGCGGTCGTCCGGGTACGGCACCGGGGCGATGTCGGTGGCCGTCATGCCGCCGCTGGCCGCGTGTCTGCTCGCGGCGAAGGAGGCGACGGTGGCGAAGCAGAAGCGCGCGTCGAGCAGCCGCGGCGCGTGCGCGAGGCAGCGCGAGATCGCGGCGCCGAGCTCGTTGCGGTACGGCGTCTCCCTGGAGACCCAGGCGCCACGCCCCTCGACGACGCCGAACGGCAGCCTGCCCGCCATCATCATGCGCAGCGCGCTCTCGCCGGGACGGCCCTCCCAGGCCAGCAGCGAGGTGGCGTCGGTGACCCGCCGATACCTGCCCTGCACCCGGACCCCGGCCACCATCCGGCCGTCGGGGTCGATGGCGGTGCAGAAGAGCGCGGTGGTGTCGCCGCCGGCGGTGGCGGAGAGCTCCAGCGCCGACTCGACCCCGAAGTGCCGGTAGGTGCGCAGCGCGCCGTCCAGGTAGCGGGCCCAGAGCCCGGGCTCCGCGGCGGGGGTCGCCAGCCGGATGCGGCAGCCGGAGGCCAGGTCGAGGAAGTGGCCGCCGACGGTGGTGATCGTGCGCCGGGCACGGTCCTCGGGTGCGCCGGCAGGGCCGACCGCGATCGTTTCGACAGTCATGGGTCAACTCCTGCTACCGCCGCCGGGCGGCCCTCGAACCGATGCGGCAGCCTGCCCGAACGTACTGTTCGGTCGACCCGCCAGTGGAAGTATCCGTCATTCGACAGAAATTGACCACTTATCCGGTTAATCTCCCGTGACCATGTCACATTTCTATTAATTCGCCCCGAGGCCGGAGCGGGACGCAATAAGGGGTGATACCGGATAGACCGGTTGGTCCCCTCATGGCAACCAGGCGGCAACCCAGCGGGACCGCTGCTGGTCAGACCAGTATCGAGATGAACAATTCGACCGAGTCGGGCTTGCGCCACACCTCGATCTCCTCCCGGTAGGCCCGGGTGATCTCGGCCGAGGCGGTGGCGTCGTCGACCTGCGCCCAGACATCCTCGACCGGGTCGTGGTAGTCGCCGTTCGGCTCGAAGCGGGCGAACACGCCCTTCGGCACCCGGACGAGCACGTCGCCCACCGGCACCTCGGCCGGCTGCGGGTAGTCGAGGCAGACGACCGCGTTGTAATTGCCGGCGGGGTCGGGCACGTAGAGCGTGTAGAGCATGCGCTCGGCGATGTCCCGGTCGCGCAGCCGATCCTTCAGGAATTCGATCAGGTCGCTGTTGCTGACCTTGAAGCTGGGCCGTACGCGGGGAACGACGAGCCCGCCGTAGATCGCCTCGGGGCGCACCGCGATCGTGTAGGTCATCGCGGCTCTACCGCCAGGTAGAGCTCGATCTTGTAGGCGTGCGGATACCACTCGAAATCACCCGAGTAGGTGCGCTTCAGCTGATTGTGCTCCTCGGCGTACGATATTTGCGTCCACAAATCCGTCATAATCTGCGGGAAATTACCCATCGATGAGAATTTCGCATACTTTCCGCGCGGCAACCTTGCCACGATATGACCCCTGGTGACTTCCTCGAACGACGAACACCGATATCCGACGATCTGGGTGTTGTACGTCCCGAGCTCACCGGAGTAATCGGTGTAGGCGCTGGCGAGCGGACCACCGAGGTCCTGGTGCAGCACCGCTGCCCAGGCCGCCTCCAGCGCCTGGTCCCGCAGCTCTCCGAGCGCGCGCTTCGGGCTGCGCACCGGCAGCCCGGCAACCCACGTCTCGTCCCGCTCGACGATTTCGAACTGCATGGATCGACTCTTTCGGGTGAAACCGGGGTAGCTCCCTCCACAGGGGCTCTTCGGAGGTGCCATGCTATCAACCCGTGGATCCGATGATCGTTCGCCCGGCCGTGGCGCCGGTCATTCCCGCGGCATTGATCGACGTCCGGTATCGGATTCCTGCGCCGACGAAGGGAAAGTGAACCATCGGTAATCCGGAAGTTCCCGCCGACCGAATCGGAGCGCGACCGGCGACCGGCCGGAAATCACGGAGCGGGCGCATCACGGATCCCGCCGGGAGCACCGCCGTGCACTCGATCGCGGAGCTCGACGCCGCCGTCGCGGATTGTTTCGGCTGCCCCCGGCTGGTGGCCTGGCGGGAACGGGTGGCGCGGGAGAAACGCGCCGCCTTCCGCGAGCAGACGTACTGGGGCCGGGCCGTCCCCGCCTTCGGTCCCGCGGACGCCGCGCTGCTCATCGTCGGGCTCGCACCGGCCGCGCACGGCGCCAACCGCACCGGCCGGATGTTCACCGGCGACCGCAGCGGCGACGTCCTCTACGCCGCCCTGCACGCCGTCGGGCTGGCCAACCAGCCCACCGCGGTCGCCGCCGACGACGGGCTGCGGCTGCGCGGCGTCCGGATCACCGCGCCGGTGCACTGCGCGCCGCCGGAGAACAAGCCGTCGGTCGACGAGCGCGACCGGTGCAGGCACTGGCTGGAGCTGGAACTCGGCTTGCTGGCGCCGACGCTGCGCGCGGTCGTCGTGCTCGGCGGGTTCGGCTGGCAGGCGCTGCTCCCCGTCCTCGGCGCCAACGGCTGGCAGGTGCCGCGGCCGCGGCCGCGCTTCGGGCACGGCGCGCGGGTGACGCTGGCCCCGGGCGGCGCGGAGCGGGGGCCGCTGCAGGTCTTCGGCAGCTACCACGTCAGCCAGCAGAACACCTTCACCGGCAGGCTCACCCCGGCCATGCTGGAGCAGGTGCTCGCCGCGGCGGGCCGCGCGGCCGGGCTCCCGGTCAGGACGGACGGGCGATAGCGGCGATCACCACCCGGCCCTCCCACACCGTGACGGTGACGAACTGACGGTACGTGCGCACGGCGCCGTCCGGGCGGGCCTCGGTGATCACCACGTCGAACCGGCCGTCCGCCATCTGCGTGATCAGCACGCAGTGCTGCGTGTTCGGCGGCACCGACGCGATGCCCGCGTCGATCACCTCCACCGTGGAGACCGCCGCGTCCGGAGCGGTCACCGCGCGGGCCGCGATGCCGGAGCGGGTCACGTAGTAGGCGTGCTGGAACGCGAGGACCGCCTCGGGACCGGTATCGGTCGAGCCGAGGCCGTTGCCGCGGACCAGGCCGTTCTCCCTGGTCGGCTCGCAGCCGGGGCCGCCGCCGAGGATGGGGTCGGTGATCGCCGCGACCGGCTGGCGCGGGTTCGTCGCCGCCGCGGTGTAGGTGAGCACCACCGCCGCGGTGGCCAGCGAGCCCGCCACCGCGACCAGGCCGACCAGCAGCGAGCGGCGCACCCGCGGTTTCGCTGGCACCGGTTGCTGCGCGGCGGAGAGACCGGGGGTGAGCATGCCCGGCCAGAGCGGGGCCGATGCCCTCCCCTTCTTCGGCTGCGGGGGGATGCGCTGCGGGGGCAGGGGGCCGCCGCGGTCGCGGCGCACGGCGTCGCGGAGCGAGCCCGGGGGTGGGGGGCCTTCGCCGCGCCGTCTGCCCTGCGGGGTCCGGGGAAGTTCGCCGGAGCGCGGGATCCGCGGTAGTGCCCCCGAGTCGGGCGCGTCCGGGCGTTGAGGTCCACCGGAGCGCGCGGAGCCGGCGCGTCCGGAGGCCGCGTCAGAGCGCACCCTCGGCATCTCACCCGAGCGCGAGGCGTCAGCGCGCACCCGCGGCATCTCACCCGAGCGCGGGGCGTCAGGGCGGAGACGGGGTAGCGCACCCGAGCCGGGAGCATCGGGGCGCCGGCGTGCGGTCTCGCCCGTGTCGGCGCGTCTCGGCAGCGCGGCCGAACCGGATTCATCCGGGCGCACCTGCGGCATCTCACCCGAGCGCGGCGGCCCCGGGCGGAGGCGCGGGAATTCGCCGGTGCGGTAGGCGTCCGGCGGCACCCGGGGAATCTCCCCGGACCGGTGCGCACCCCCGGATCGCCGCCCCACCTGCGGGAACTCTCCGGACGGCGGGCAGCCCCCCTGCTCGCCCGATGGTGTGGCGCCGGCCATCTCACCGCCTCCACGTCGCGGGGCGTCGCCCGCAGGCCCCACCCCGAAAGTCCCTCCGCTGCGCCGCGGCTCGCCGTTGGGCATGCCGCCCCGGCGACCCGGCGGGTCGTACGGACCGGGCTGCCGAGGGCGCCCCGCTCCGTCGCCGTAGGGCATCATCTCACCGCGACGCCCCACCGCGCGCCCGAACGGCCCCTGGTCGGGAACACCCCGCGGCGGCGCTCCCGCGTCCCGCACCGGCCACGGCTCGGGCGCGGCCCCGCGAGACGGAACTCCGCCACTCGCCGACCACGGCTCAGGAGGCGGGACTCCCCCACTCTGCGACCATGGCTCAGGCGCAACCCCACGCGGCGGGACGCTCCCGCCCTGCGGCCAGGGAGCGAGGGCTCCCCCACGCGGCGGGATGCCCCCATCCTGCGGCCAGGGAGCGAGGGCTCCCCCACGCGGCGGGACGCCCCCACCCTGGGGCCACGGCTCGGGCACGACCGCGTCCGCCGACGCCTCCGGGGGCGGCAACCGAACCTGCCCCCACTCGTCGCTGCGCACCCGCCGAACCATCCCGCGGGGAGACCCGGGGACCTCGGCCCCGCGCTCCGGCGCCGGCCCCTCCCGCTCCGCGTCCGCCCGCCGCGAGGAGCCGCGGCGCCCGCTCTCCCGGCGCGCGGCATCGCGAAGCGTCTCACCCCGGGGAGCCGCCCGTCCCGCGGCGCCCCTCTCCCTCGGCTCGGACGCGTTCCACGACATCATGATCTCGCCACACTCCCTCTGCCGGAGCCCCGCACCACCGAGCCCCGTGGGTCCCTCTCAATGCCGTTGTGCAATAACAAGATTGCATATATCCGCTGTTCACGCTGCTCGAATGGCGCGGACCGGCCGGAGCGGACAGTCACCTCGCCCACTCCGCAAACCCACAGTGAACGACAAAGTCTTCCGGGTGCACCCCGAATTACGCTGAGCCCGGCGTCTTTCGAGTAACCCCTTCACGAACTGTGATCCAGATCTCCCAGTCCGGCGATCCGTCGAGGGAGGTTGCCATTCGGAAGTACCGTTCGGAAGTACGGCACGAACTGCACAGATGTAATTCCGAAGGTTCGCTCAGCGGTCCCCACCCGCGCGCCGCGGCGTGTCGAACGCGGTGACAACGGCCGCCACCAGGATCAGGATCGCGGAGACCAGCAGCGCCACCTCGAGCCCGTGGTGAAACGCCTCCTTGCCGGTGTTCAGCACGTCGTTGAGCTTCGAGAGGTACGGCAGGTACGGGGTGATGTTCGTACCCTCCGGGATTCCGCCCCGCTGCACCGCGTCCACCACGAAGGGCTGCAGCTCCGGCGGCAGCCCGTGCTCCGCCATCCGCGCCTTCAGGTCTGCGGTGAGCAGCGAGTTCACCAGCGCACCGAGCACCGCGACGCCGACCGCCGAGCCGACCTGCCGCATCGTGTTGGTCGCCGCCGCCGCCATCCCCGAGTGCTCGGCGGGCAGCCCGGAGAGCACCGCCGAGGTCAGCGGCACCACCGCGACGCCGAAGCCGAGACCGGCCAGCGCCATCGCAGCGGCGAGCGGCCCGTCCTCGATCGCTCCCTCCAGCGTGTACCGGGTGAGCAGAATGCCCGCGGCCCCCACCAGGCACCCGGCGATCATCGGCGTCCGCGCCCCGCGCCGCGCCACCCAGAACCCCGCCGCGAGCGACCCGGCCACGATCGCGACGGCCATCGGCGCGAACACCGTCGCCGTCCGCGCCCCCGAGTACGCCTGCATCACCTGCAGGTACAGCGCCGTGCAGAAGAAGATGGAGAAGATGCCGAAGTAGACGGCGAACGCCACCACCAGCGCACTCCGTACCGCCGGCGGCCACAGATAGCGCAGCTGCAGCACGGGTGCGCGAGCGCGCAGCTCGACGACCACGAAGGCGACGAGGGCGACCGCTCCCGCGCCGAAGAGCGCGAGCACCGGCCCCGAGGTGTACCCCTCGTGCTCACCGGCGATGGCAGCGTAGATCACCGCGCCGAGAAAACCGGCGCCGAGCACGAATCCGGCCCAGTCGATCGGCCCGTCCGGCGGATCCGAGCTCTCCGGCACCGCCCACAGCGCCGCGAGCAGCACCGCCGCCCCGAGCAGCAGGTTGAACCAGAAGATCGAGCGCCAGCCGTAGGCGTGCACCAGGACGCCACCGAGCACCGGCCCCGCGGCCAGCGCCAGCCCGGCCGCCGCCGCCCACACGCCGAGCGCGCGGGCCCTGGCACGCTCGGCCGGGAAGATATGGCGCAGTAGCGAGAGCGTGCCCGGCTCCGAGGCCGCCGCGCCGACGCCCATGATCGCGCGGCCGAGGACGAGCAGCGGCACGGTGGCCGCGAGCGCCGCCACCACCGACCCCGCGCAGAAGACCACCAGCCCGGCGATCATCACCCGCTTGCGCCCCCACCGGTCGCCGAGCGAGCCGCCGGCCAGCATGAACCCGGCGAAGACCACCGTGTAGGCGTTGACCACCCACTGCAGCGTGCTCACATCGGTGCGCAGCTCGTTCCGGATCGCTCCGAGCGCCACGCTCACGATGGTGGTGTCGAGAAACGTCACGAACACGACGGCGGTGACCGCCGCGAGTGCCGTGACCGGTCGCGCCGCCGCGCTCGGCGCTGTGCCCGTCGGCCCCACGCGCACAGGGTACGGTGCCGCCGAACCAGCCGGCCCGAATGGCCGATGAACAGCTGGCGACGGTGCGGCGCGCGGGCCGACGACAGTTGCTCACGGCGACACCGCGGGAGACGAAAAGAGGCCTCCGCAATCGCGGAGGCCCCTGATCTGGCCGGATGGTGGAGCTAAGGGGAATCGAACCCCTGACCTTCTCGATGCGAACGAGACGCGCTACCAACTGCGCTATAGCCCCGTGCGGCTCCTGGGAACCGCGCTGTGACACTGTAACAGGGCGGAACCACAGACTCCGAATCGGGACCGTGAGCTGGGGCGATACTCTCACGACGGCGGCCAGGCCGGGCTACTCGCCCGCAGCGCGGCGCATGTCATCGGTGCGGTTGCGCAGGGCGCGGGCGGCGGCCGGGTCAAAGGTCTCCAACTGCTCGAAGTCGGGGGCTTCGTCGTCCGGTTCGAGCAGGACGGAGCGGCGGCGCAGGGTGCGGGCGGTGTCCCGATCCATGCCGACGGCGGCGCGGGCCTGGCGGCGCGGGGCGGCGGGCTCGGCGTCTTCGCCCGCGCTCGGCGTACGGCCGCGGGCCAGCCGGGCGGAGCGGCGGCGCCGGATCTCCTCCTCCATCCGCACCTGCTTGCGCAGGTACGCGAGGTAGCCGACGAGCACGACGAGGCTCAGAGCGGTGCCCCACCACAGGGCGGGGGCGACGGCGAGGCCGAGGCCGCCGCAGAGCAGGCCGGTGAGCATGAGGCCGAGCACGGCGCGCTGCCGGAAGGTGTAGCGCGCGGCGCGGGCGATGGCGTCGGCTTCCGGGTCGTAGCCGCCGCGGCCGCGGCGAGTCGGCACGAAGTCGTCGTCGGTGTGCTCGGCGGCCTCCTTTTCGGCAGTCCGCTCCTCGGCGGAGTCGGTCTCCTCGTCGGCGTAGAGGTCGTCGTCATCGAGGCGGGCGGGAGCCTTGGCGGGGGCGGGCGGGATGCGCGCGCTCACCCGGGCGGCGGTGTCCTCGGCGGTTTCGGGTTCGGGGGCGTCGTCGTCCTCGTACTCGTCGTCGTCCTCGTACGGCTCGTCCACGTACTCGGCGTCCTCGGCGCCGGGATCCGTGTCCCGGTCATCCGCGTCGTCGACGTCCTCGTCGGTCCGGTCGTCGGCGTCGGTCCGGTCGTCGGCGTCCGCCACGTCGTCGTACTCGTCGTCCGTGTCGTAGTCGGCGTCCGCGTCGGCGGCGGACTCCCCCTCGAGCTCGGGCAGGTCGGTGTCCGCGAGCCGATCCTCCCGGGCGCGGGGATCGGTGACGGTGTGTTCGTCGTCGGTGACGGGCTCGTCAGCCGAAGTCGTCATCCGATCCTCCGCATCATCGCTCTGGGGAAGCCTTCTCGTGCGTCGGGGCGGCCGGTAGTCGGGGTCGCTGTCGTGCGGGCCGTTCTTGCGGCGGCGTTTCGAGCCGCCCCGGTACAGCACGCGGGTCGCCAGCGCGGCGTCGGTGGTGCGCCGGATGCGGGGGTGGCGGTTGGCGAGCATGGGGAAGAGAACGAAGACCCACAGCACGACGAGCCCGATCCACAGGATCGAATTCGGCATGTCGTCAACACCTCCGTCCCCGCCGGGATTGGTCCACTCGGCCCGCGGCCGGGCCGCACCCCGCCGAGCGACCGCGCAGGCCCTCGTCCGGGGCGGCGGTTCGGCCGCCGCGGAGGTACTTCGGCCGGCCCCCTCATCGGCCGGCCGAGCACCCCACAGGCTCCGTGCCGGCGGCGCGGGACGCACCACCGACGTCCGTAGGTTAATTCCGGGTAGAGATCACAACGAGCAGGCGCGCCGTGCACTTGCGCCACAGCAGTCACATTTCCACCACTTCCGCGGCACGTGCAGCCACCGTATTCCTTTCCCCCGGACGATCGATCCCCTTCGGCGGTGCGACACCGCAGCTCAGAGCGGTGTCGCGCGTCCCTCCCGCACGATCCGATCGACCACGGTGCCGAGCACCTCTTCGACGGTGATACCCACCAGGAGGTGATCACGCCAGGCGCCGTCGACATCGAGGTAGCGGCGCAGCAGCCCCTCCTCGCGGAATCCCGCGTGCCGCAGCACCGCCTGGCTCGCCAGGTTCTCCGGCCGCACGGTGGCCTCCACCCGGTGCAGCCCGACCGGGCCGAAGCAGTGGTCGAGGCCGAGCGCGAGCGCCGCGGTCGCCACGCCCTTCCCGCTCAGGTCGCGCGCCACCCAGTAGCCGATCCAGGCCGAGCGCAGCGCGCCGCGCACGATATTGCCCACCGTGATCTGCCCGGCGAAGTCGCCGTCCACCTCGATCGCGAGCGGGATCATGGCGCCCCGCCGCGCCTCGGCCTTCAGCCCCGACCAGAGCGACGGCCAGTTCGACGCGTGGTTGCGCGCCTCCCAGGTACCGCGGCCGGTCGGCTCCCACGGCTCCAGGTGGTCGCGGTCGCGCAGGCGGATCCGGCTCCAGGCGGCGGCGTCCCGCAGCCGTACCGGCCGCAGCCGCACCTCGCCGGCGGCGACCATGACCGGACCGATCTTGGCCGGCCATCCCGGGTGCTGCGCACTCCGGAGAACGCTCATACTCTGCACGCCTCAGCCGCGCTGCGAGAGGAACGCGACGCGCACCTCGTCACCGGTGCGGATCTCGGTGTCGTCCGGCTCGACGACGATCAGACTGTTGGCCTCCGCGAGCGTGGCGAGCAGGTGCGAGGAGCCGTTGGTGCCGTTGCCGAGCGGCTGCACCAGGTAGTCGCCGGTGGTCTCGTCGCGCATGAGCTGTGCGCGCAGGTACCCCTTCCGGCCGGCCATGGAGGTGACCGGCATGATCGTCCGCGCCCGGATGACCCGGCGCATGGGATGCCTGCGGCCGAGCGCGATCCGGATCAGCGGGCGCACCATCACCTCGAAGACCACAAGTGCGCTCACCGGATTGGCAGGCAGCAGGAAGGTCGGCACCTCGTCCCGACCCAGCCGGCCGAAACCCTGCACCGAGCCGGGATGCATGGCCACCCTGGCGATCTCCAGCTCGCCGAGCCCGTCCAGCGCCTCGCGCACCTGTTCCGAGGCCCAGCCGCCGACGGCGCCCGCGATCACCACCACCTCGGAGCGCATCAGCTGCCCCTCGACCACGTCGCGCAGCCTGCGCGGATCGGAGCTGACGATGCCGACCCGGTTCACATCGGCGCCCGCATCGCGCGCCGCTGCGGCCAGCGCGTAGGAGTTCACGTCGTAGACCTGCCCCGGCCCCGGCGTGCGATCGATGTCGATCAACTCGCCGCCGATGGAGATCACCGAGAGCCGCGGCCGCGGATGGACGAGCACCTTGTCCTGCCCGACCGCGGCGAGCAGCCCCACCTGCGCGGGGCCGATGATGGTCCCCGCGCGCACCGCGACGTCGCCGGGCTGCACGTCGTCGCCGATGCGGCGCACGTAGTCGCCGGAGCGCACCGGCTCGTAGACCTTGATCCGGGCGCGACCGCCGTCGGTGAAGTCCAGCGGGAGCACGGCGTCCGCGAGCGTCGGCAGCGGCGCGCCGGTATCCACCCGGACGCTCTGCCGCGGCTGCAGCCGGATCGGCTGCCTGGAACCGGCAACCACCTCGCCGACCACGGGGAGGGTGAGGTCGACGAGCTCGCCGGTCTCGTCCCTGATGTCGGAGCCGGCCGCCGAGACGTCGACGCTGCGCACCGCGTAGCCGTCGATGGCGGCCTGGTCGAAGCCGGGCAGCGGCCGTTCGGTGACGACATCCTCGGCGCACAGCAGACCCTGGGCCTCCGAGATCGCGACCCGGACCGGCCTCGGCGCGACCGCGGCAGCGGTCACCTTGATCTGCTGATCCTCAACCGAGCGCATCCAGCCCTTCCCTGCTCCTCTCGCACGCCGCCGCTGCCGCATCGGCACCGGCGTGCGTACAGCCGGGCGGCGAACACATTCGTACCCGACGTGTCCACCGCCCGTGAAATTCGACCGCGCCCGTCAGTCGTAGGTCGTCAGCTGGGGATCCCAGTCCGGGCCGAGCCGGTGCTGCAGCCACTCCCGAAGGGCCGGGCCGTACTCCTCCCGTTCCAGGGCGAAATCGACCGCTGCTCGAAGATAACCGCCCGGGTTGCCCAAATCGTGGCGCGACCCACGGTGCACGACCACATGAACCGGATGTCCCTCCGCGATCAGCAGCGCGATGGCGTCGGTGAGCTGGAGTTCGCCACCCGCGCCCGGCTCGATCCGGCGCAGCGCGTCGAAGATCGCCCGGTCCAGCAGATACCGCCCGGCAGCGGCGTACGTGGACGGCGCGTCGGCGAGCGCGGGCTTCTCCACCATCCCATTGACCCGGAGCACATTCGGGTTCACCGCGTCCGGCAGCACCTCGACGTCGAAGACGCCGTAGGCGCTGACCTGCTCCTTCGGCACATCGATGGCGCACAGCACGGAGCCGCCGCGCTTGCGCCGCACCCGGCTCATCACGTCGAGCACACCGGACGGGAGCACCAGGTCGTCCGGGAGCAGCACGGCGATGGCGTCCTCGTCGTCGTCGAGCACCGCCTCCGCCTGGGCGACCGCGTGGCCGAGGCCGAGCGGCTCCTCCTGGATCACCGCGCTGACGTCGAGCAGCCCCGGCGCCCGGCGCACCTTCTCCAGCGCCTCCATCTTGCCGCGCGCGGCAAGCGTGCCCTCCAACACCAGGTCTTCGACGAAGTGCGCGACGACGCCGTCTTTACCCGGCGAGGTGACGATCACCAGCCGCTCGGCCCCCGAGTCCGCGGCCTCCGTGGCGACCAGTTCGATCCCCGGCGTGTCGACCACCGGCAGCAATTCCTTCGGCACCGTCTTCGTCACGGGCAGGAAGCGCGTCCCCAGACCCGCTGCCGGCACCACAGCCGTGCGGAAAACCCCTACCCCGCCATTCGCCGACCGTCCGGCCTTCGCTGTCATACGCCTACCCTATCCATCCATTACATCGCGGGTCCGCCGCTGCGGCGACCAGCCATTCCGCTGAGCCTATGGTGACGTTCATGGAGATGCCCGGTGAGCGCGGAAAACATGCATGGCGCGACGACATCCTGACCCACCGGAACCAGCTCTCCACTGCCGACCACGATGCCGAGGCGCTGGCACTCGCCGAGACGATAACCACAGTTCTGTCCGCGCCGGTCGGTCCCGGCCCCGCCACGGTGGCGGCCTACGTTCCGGTGCGCGGCGAGCCGGGCGACCTCCGCATGCTCGACGCGCTGGCCGGCACCGGCGCGACCGTTCTGCTGCCCGTCACCGGCGAGCCGGGGCCGCTGAGCTGGGCCGTCTACACCGGGGCCGAGCACCTGGTACGCCGCCGCTTCGGGCTGCGCGAGCCGGACGGCCCGGTGCTGCCGCCCGCGGTGCTCGCCGGGGCCGGTGTGATCCTCGTCCCCGCCCTCGCCGTCGACCGCCGCGGCGTCCGGCTCGGCCGTGGCGCGGGCTACTACGACCGCTCCCTCGATCTGGCGGACCCCGCTGCACGGCTCATCGCGGTGGTTCGGGACGAAGAACTCGTGCCCGTACTACCCGAGGAGCCGCACGACCGCCGGATGGGATGGGCCTTGACACCGAACGCCGGTTTCACACCGCTCGGCGCCACTGGAGGCCCTTCCTGACCCGGGAATGCCGAGTCGATTGGCAACGTTGGCAGTGTCGGCGGTAGAGTGCTAGATCGACACAGCCCCGGAGGATCTCGATGCCTACTTACTCGTACGCGTGCACCCAGTGTGACAATCGGTTCGACATCGTCCAGTCCTTCAGCGACGACTCGCTGACCGAATGCCCCGAGTGCACCGGCAGGCTGCGCAAGCTCTTCAACTCCGTCGGCATCGTCTTCAAGGGCAGCGGCTTCTACCGCACCGACAGCCGGGGTGGCTCGACCACCGCGAGCGACCCCGCGAAGGCTGATTCGAGCTCGTCGGGCTCCGATTCGTCGTCGAGCACGAGCACTGCTCCGGCGGCCTCTTCTCCGTCGACATCGGGTTCCTCCTCGGGTTCGTCGAGCACGAGTACTGCTGTCGCGAGCTGATCGTAGGTCTCGGGCCGGTGCCGAAAGCGCCGGCCCGAGCCGAGTTGTCCACAGCTTCATCGCTATCCACAGGGGCCGGTTCGAGCCGGTTCCCGGCCGGTGCCCGGCTCCTAGGCTTCAGCCATGTCTCGCACCGATTCCGCACTCCGCCGCTCCACGCTCGGCTCCGAGAGCCGGGTGCTCGACGCGTTCCGCAACCGCCCACCCTGGCTCGACGGCATCCTCGCCCGGCGGTTGCTCGCGGGCTTGCTGGCACTGCTCGCGGGGGCACTCTTCCTCCGGGGTGACCCGGGAGCCGCCCGCACCGAGATCCTGGTCGCGAGCCGCGACCTCGCCCCGGGCAGCCTGCTGACCGACACCGATCTGCGCGCCGCCGCGCATCCGTCGGGCACGCTGCCGGACGGTGTGGTGCGCGAATCCGCCGTCCTGCTCGGCGCCACCCTCACCGGGGCCATGCGGGCCGGCGAGGTCTTCACCGACGTGCGCACCGTGAATCCCCGGCTGGCCGGGGTCGCGACCGGCTCCCCGGACGCCAGGATCGTGCCGCTGCGGCTCGCCGATTCGGCGGTCGCCGAAATCCTCCGCGCGGGTGATCGAGTGGATGTCATCGGTGCGGCGAGTGCCGGTGCGGGCCGCGAATCCGACCGGCCGCCGAGAACCCTCGCCACCGACGCGGCCGTGGTGCTGGTGTCGGCGGCCGGGGAGGGCAGGGGCGCCGAGCGGGTGGTGCTGGTCGCCATGGACACCGGTCACGCCACCGCGGTGGCCGCGGCTTCGCTGAGCAGCGCGCTCACGGTGGTATTCCATTGAGCGCCGGGGGCGGGGAAGGCGAAAGCGGGCCCGTCGCCGAAGCGACGGACCCGCCGGTGATCACGAGGATCGGAGTGCGATCAGCCGATGCTGAAGGGCTGGCCCCACAGGGTGACGACGGACATCACGTTCTCGGTCTCGACCTTGACCCGCACGAAGGCGCGCGCCTGGGCGTAGCCGGCGCAGCCGCTCAGCCCGATGGTGGAGTCGGCCCAGGTCACCGAGCCGTCGTTGCCCTTGAACGTGTTGTTGGTCGCGTGGTCCTCGTCGCCGTAGTCGTCCGGCTTCTCGATGTCGAGGACGTAGAACGACGCCGCCTGGCCGGGGCCGAGCGACAGGTTGCCGCCGGAGCTGGCGCCGACACCGCCGGTCACGCTCTCGCCATCGCTCCAGTCGAGGCTGCCCTCGACACCGCCTTCGACACCGCCGCCGGCGATGTTGACCTGGCAGCCGACGACGTAGCCCGGGTAGATCTTGCCGCCGACGTCCTCGCCACCGGCGATCGACACCTGCGCGGAGCCGGAGACCCACGTGTTGCGGTGCACCGGGGTGGAGCCGAGCGACGGGCTGATGTTGGCCGACTCGCCGACCAGGCTGACCGTCACCACGGTGCCGTCGGAGAGCGTCTTGGTGATGGTGCCGCCCGGCAGGGCGACGAAGGTGTCGGCATTGGCGGCGCCGGTGGAGAACAGGCCCATGGCGACCGTGGCGGCGGCACCTACGCCTGCCACCCGCGCCAAGTTCTTACGGTTGATCATGTGTGTTGCCCCTCGAGGGTCGTATTCGCGTCAGCGAGAAGAAGATTCTGGAAGAGGTCGAGATCAGCCGATGCTGAACGGCAGGCCGTACAGGCTGGTCTTCGAGTAGTTGTCGCCGATGATCTCGACGACGCTGTAGGCGCGGGCCTGCGCGTAGCCGGCGCAGCCCTGGATCTCGATCTCCACATCCTGGTACTCGACCGAGTACACACCCGGCTTCAGGATGTCCTTCGCTTCGATCTGCACGAACTTGACCTCACCGGGGCCGAGGTTGAGCCCGATCGAGCCCCCGATCGCGCCGTCGGTCAGCGTCAGACCACCGGAGAGGCCCGCCGAGATGGCGTCGTCCGCGATGGAGACCTGGCAGCCGACGATGTAGCCGGTGTTCACCTGCGACGCGCCGTGCGTCGAGGAGTTGTTGCTGCCCGGATCGCCGGCGGGGCCGTTGAACGGGCCCACCTCGCCCTCGGGGGTGACGGTGACATCGGCGGTGGTGGTGCCCGACACCCAGACCACACGGCCGGCGCCGTTGGCCGCCAGCGACGGCGACACGATCGCGGTCTCGGCGGTGCGCGTCAGGGTGACGCCCGGGCCCAGCTTCTGGCCGTCCGGCAACGGCACGAAGGTGTCGGCGTTGGCGGCGCCGGTCGAAAGCAGGCCCATGGCAACGGCCGCGGCAGCGCCGACGCCTGCTACGCGGGCACCGCGGCGCAGACCGTTGATGCGGTTCTCGCTCATACTTCCCCTCATCAGGTTCGAACAGGCAGCTCGACCATCGAGACTGCACGTGGTCCTCTCAGGCCCAGCTCAGTTTGTCGCCCCTTTGTTGCCGTCATGTAACCGACTGTTATTTCGGCGCAACGCCCCGGTCCGGGTGATCGGAACAGGGATACGCCTCCGACGAGGTGTCCAGTGCCGTCCGGCAGTGAGTGAACGACACCCGAAACAGACGCATCCCGCGAGAGAGAGTAAACGGGGAGAAATCCAACCGCGCGGAAAGTTTTCGTAAAGATCAGATGACTCATGTCACAACGCACCCACGCCCGCCGGGGGGTCGACGTGCACGAACGTGGGGAGTGACCCGCAGGACCTCGGGTGGCAGCGGTGCGAATCCCTACTACCCAGGGGCATCGCTGAGGTGCGGAAAGGGCCGGCTCAGTCGCAGCACGCCATTAACTTCGCGGCCGTCGAACTTCCGACCGGAGGGGCTGCGGGCGGCGCGGGGCAGCCGATCGAGGCGCGAAGGCGCTCCACCTCATGTCAAGGCGGAGTTACCAGAAACAGGGAGGGAGCTCAACCGTGGTGTGGTGGCACCTGGGAGCGCAGCCAGTGCTCGCCGGAGTCGTCTCGGCGTTCGTCGTCGCCGCGTTCGTCGCGGGTGGTCTCCGGCAGCGCGTCGCCGAAGATGCGGGCCAGACGCTCCGCGTCCCCCGCCCGGCGCGGGCGGGGGACGTCGGTGGCGTCGCCGGTGGAAATTACTCCGCCAAACCGGAGAGTTCGTCGACCACCCGGCTGGCGAGCGGGCTGAGCGTCGCCATGCCGTCGCGGACCGCGGCGCGGGTGCCGGCCAGATTCACCACCAGGGTGCTACCCGAGACGCCGGCCAGGCCGCGGGAGAGCACCGCGTCGAGCGAGCCGGCCACCCGGCCGGAGGAGCGCAGCGCCTCGCTGATGCCGGGCAGCTCCCGATCGAGCACCTGCGAGGTGGCCTCGGGGGTGACGTCGCGCGGCGACATGCCGGTGCCGCCGACCGAGATCACCAGGTCGACGCCGCCGATGACCGCGGTGTTCAGCGCGTTGCGGATCTCCACCTCGTCGGCCTGCACCGAGACCGAGGCGTCGACGAGGAACCCCGCCTCGGTGAGCAGTTCGGTGACCAGGGGGCCGATCGAATCCTCGGCGCCGTGCGCCGTCCTGTCGTCGACGACAACCACCAGTGCCCGCCCCGCCACAGGAGCATCGATTTCCATGGTGCTCACCGTAGCGCCAACCGGCGACAGCCCCACCGATCCCCCGGGCAGCACGCGGATCATCGGCCTGCCTCCGCCGGTGCGGCGTCCAGCGTCACCTGGACGGTCTTCGGGTTGTTGCCCTGTTCGTCGGTGTAGGTCACCGTCACCTTGTCTCCTGGTTGGTGGGAGCGGACCGCCGCGATCAGTGCGTCACCGGAATCGATGACTCGATCGTCGACCTTCGTGACGACCGCGCCGGCCGGGATCCCCGCCTTGGCGGCGGGCCCGTCCTGGGTCGCTTCGAGCACCTGTGCCCTGGTGTCCTGCGGGCGCAGCTTGATGCCGATCTGGGCGTAGGTGGCCCGGCCGGTCTTGGTCAGCTGATCGGCGACCCGGCGGGCCTGGTCGACCGGGATGGCGAAGCCGAGGCCGATCGAGCCGCTCTGCTGGCCACCGGTCTCGCCGCCGAGGGTCGCGATGGCGGTATTGATGCCGATGAGCTTGCCCTCGCCGTCCACCAGCGCGCCGCCGGAGTTGCCCGGGTTGATCGCGGCGTCGGTCTGCACCGCGTCGATCACCGGGTTGACGCCGGGGGCGGTGCCGGAGCCGCTGGTCGAGACGGGGCGGTTGAGCGAGGAGACGATACCGGTGGTGACGGTGCCCGCGAGGCCGAGCGGGGAGCCGATCGCGATCACCGGCTGGCCGACCTGGAGCTCCGCCGAGCTGCCCAGCTCGATCGGGGTGAGGCCGGTCTTGCCGTCGGCCTTGATGACCGCGAGGTCGGAGACCGGGTCGGTGCCGACGATGGTCGCGGGGGCGGTGGAGCCGTCGCTGAAGACGACCTCCATCCTGGCGCCGGTGCCGCCGCCGGTGGCGACGTGGTTGTTGGTCAGGATCAGGCCGTCCGAGGAGAGCACGACGCCGGAGCCCTCGCCCTCGGCGCGGTTGCTCGCCACCTTGATCATCACGACGCTGGGCAGCACCTTCTGGGCCACCGCCTGGATGGAGCCGGAGGGGGCGTTGGCGACCGTGTTCACGTTCGGCTTCGGGGCGTCGAGCGCGTTGGCGACCGTCGACGTGCTGTCGCGGTCGACCGCGACGGCGCCGACGACGCCGCCGATGCCGCCGCTCACCAGGGCGAGGGCGAGCGCGCCCGCGACCAGCGCGGTGCGCCGCGGGCGCTTGGCCGGGCCCGGGTCCGACGGGCCGCCACCGTAAGCGGGCGGGATGCTGCCCGGCGGGACCGGGCCGCCCGGCTGGGTGTAGCCGGGGCCGGGGGCGTAGGGGGCCGGGATCGACCCGGAGGCCGCGCCGGAGCCGGGCTCGTACCGCCCCTGCGTCTCGTGCCCGCCCGAGCCGAATCCCTGGTGCGCGCCGAACACGCTGGTCGCGTGCTGCGGCCCATCACCTCCGTAGCCACCCGGACCGAAGCCACCGGCTCCTGTCTCGGATCCACGCCCGCCGTCCGACCCGCCGGGAACGTTCGTCGTACGGTCCGAACCGAAGCCCCCGTGCTGCGCGCCGAAAGCGCCGGTCCCCTGCTCGGAGCCGGGCGCGCCGAGAGCGCCGACACCGTCGACCCCCGAACCGAACCCACCCGACCCCGGCGGGTTGTACCCGCCCTGTGGCCCGTACGGCCCCGGCGCCCACGGCGAACCCGGCCCGGGTGGCGGCGGGGTGGGGTGCGTGGCACCCGCGGGCTGCTCTCCCGCGCGGCGCTGGTTTTCCTCGGTCACGGCGAATCCTCGTTGCTCGGCTGTGGGTCCTGCTCGTAGTACCCCCCAGCCTGCTGAACACGACTGAGAACGGACTGAGACGGCGCTATCAGTTCCCCGAGAGCTGCTCGGGCCTGCCCCCTTCGCCGGGGAGCACGATGCGGATGAGCGCGCCGCCGCGCTCGGAGGCGTCGACGGTGATGGTGCCGCCGTGCTTGGTCACCACCTGCTTGACGATGGCGAGGCCGAGCCCGGAGCCGGGCATGGAGCGGGAGGCGGTGGTCCGGTAGAAGCGCTCGAACACCAGCTCGTGCTCGGCGGGCGGGATGCCGGGGCCCGCGTCGTCGACGGCGAGTTCGAGCAGGTTCCGGCTCACCTCGCGCATGGTGACCAGGATCCGGGCCCCGCCGGGGCTCCACTTGGCGGCGTTGTCGAGCACGTTGAGGACGGCGCGCTCCAGCCCCGCCTCGTGGCCGTAGACGAACCAGGGCCGCAGCTCGGCGACGAACTCGATGGCGCCGCGCCTGCGCCGGGCGCGCTCCAGCGCCCGCTCGGTGACCTCGCCCATGTCGACCCGCTCGTAGACGGTCTCCGGCGCGTCCTCGCGGGCGAGGTCGACCAGGTCTCCGACCAGGGTGGAGAGCTCCTCGATCTGCCCCATGACGTCGGCGCGCAGCTCGGCCATGTCCTCCTCGGGCAGCCGGGGCGCGCCCGGCCTGCTCGAGGCGATGAGCAGCTCCATATTGGTGCGCAGCGAGGTGAGCGGGGTGCGCAGCTCGTGCCCGGCGTCGGCGACCAGCCTGCGCTGCCGGTCCCTGGACTCGGTGAGCGCGCGCAGCATGGTGTTGAAGCTCTCGGTGAGCCGGGCCAGCTCGTCGTCGCCGGTGACCTGGATCGGAGTGAGGTCATCGGTGCGGGCGACCCGCTCGGTGGCGGCGGTGAGCCTGGCGATCGGGCGCAGCCCGGTGCGGCCGACGGCGGTGCCCGCCGCAGCGGCGAGCACCACGCCGCAGCCGCCGACGACGAACATGAGCCAGGCGAGCCGGTCGAGCACCTCCCTGGTCGGCTCCAGCCGCTGCGAGACCACGAGCGTCGCCCCGGAATTGGTGCGCCGCGCGAGCACCCGCTGGTTGTCGACGGTGCGCAGGGAGAACTCGCGCTGCCCGGCGGCCACCGCCATCTCGTCGGCGCCGACCGGCGGGTTGGTCGGCTGCGGGGGGACGTACTGCTTGTCGTCGGCGAAGATCAGCGCGACGCCGACGTCGTTGGAGTAGAGCCCGGCCAGGATGATCGAGTAGAAGCCGAGGCTGTCGAAGTTGTTGTCGATGAGCGTGGCGGCGCGGGCGCGCAGCTGCGAGTCGACGTCGGCGTAGAGCGAGCGGGCCACCATGGCGTAGGCGGCGATCGAGGCGAGCGCGACCGCGATGGCGACCACCGAGGCGGCGAGCAGGGTGACCCGCCAGCGCAGCGAGACCGAGCGGGTCAGCGGGGTCGGCGGGCGCATCTCCGGCGGCAGCGGCTCCGGCGTGCGAGGCTCGGGACGGGGCGGATTGCCGAGGGTGGCGATCACCGGCCGCCTGGTGCTGCCGCGGGTCACGGCGGCGTCTCGCGGAGCACGTACCCGACGCCGCGCACGGTGTGGATGAGCCGCAGCTCGCCCTCGGCCTCGGTCTTGCGGCGCAGGTAGCCGATGTAGACCTCGAGCGCGTTGCCCGAGGTCGGGAAGTCGTAGCCCCAGACCTCCTCGAGGATCCGGCTGCGGGTGAGCACCCGGCGCGGGTTGGCCATCAGCATCTCCAGCAGCGAGAACTCGGTGCGGGTGAGGCTGATCGCCCTGGTGTCCCTCGTCACCTCCCTGGTCACCGGATCCAGCGACAGGTCCGCGAACCGCAGGGTCTCGGAGGCCTCGCCGGGAGCGGTCCCGGTCCGGCGCAAGAGGGCGCGCAGCCGGGCGAGCAATTCCTCGAGCGCGAACGGCTTCGGCAAATAGTCGTCGGCGCCCGCGTCAAGTCCCGCGACACGTTCGGAAACGGAATCCCGCGCCGTCAAAACCAGAATCGGAAGGTCGTCTCCGGTACTGCGCAGCCGGCGACATACCTCCAGACCGTCCAGCCGTGGCATCATCACATCCAGCACCAGCGCATCGGGGCGCTGGACGGTCGCCTTCTCGAGTGCGTCGACCCCGTCGACCGCCAGATCCACCGTGTAGCCGTTGAAGGTCAGCGACCGGCGCAACGATTCGCGAACGGCGCGGTCGTCGTCGACTACCAGAATCCGCATGTGACCAGTGTGGCCCTGCCGACTGAGAGCCGACTGAGAGGGTGTGTCCGACACGCCGTGACGCGACTCGCCGGAGATCTCGGCGGATCCATCTCGGAACGATCACAGTCCGGTTACCGACGGTGACCAGCACCTTTTATCCGAAGTCGCCGAAGTGCTTCCGGGCGGACGGGCCGAAAGCCCCGAAAGGCGTTCTGTGACGCCATATTCGAGAAAAACATACTGAGTACCCCAGATTGCTCACACTCACGCAGCGCGGTATGTTCACCGCGGTAAAAAGAAGACCCTTCGTTGGTTCTGTGATGCGGGTTGATCCACATCCGACGAGCAGCCACGCGCCGCCGGGGGTCACTCGTGAAGCGGAGGCGACGGAAGCGGATGGAAGCTGCACCGCGATCCTGGCAATTCAGCCTGTCGAACTGGTCCGTCACCCGCAAGGTGGGGATCGTTCTGGTGCTGCCGGTACTGCTGGCGACCGTGTTCGCGGTTCTGCGTATCAACAACGAGTTGCGCACCATGGAGCAACTCCACGCAGCGACCGAACAAGCGATCATCATCCGGCCGGTCGTCCGGTACGGCACGGCCACCGAGCAACTCGCCATCGCGGCGTCCTCCTCCTGGGGGAACATCGCGGATCCGGCGACCGCGTCCGCGCTGACCCGGTTCGACCAGGCGCTCGCCGAACTCGAGGTCGCGATGCAGACCACCGAGGTCAGCGGGAAGGTGACCGCGGAGCTCGCCTCCGCGGTGGCCACCGGGTCGACCATGCGCAACAGCCTGCGCAACGGCTCGCCCGCCATGGTCGGTGAGCAGGCCGACGAGATCGCGGCGCGGATCGGCAATGCGCTGGCCCGCTCGCCCTCGGTCGACGACCTGGTGATCCAGCGCTACTTCCTGCAGCTCGGCGCGATCCAGTCGGCGCGCCGCACGCTCACCCAGCAGCAGCTGCTGATCGGCATGCCGGATGCCGCGCGCAACAACCCCGGCGTGCAGGCCAAGGTGCTCATCTCGGCGGGCGCCGAGATGACCATGATCGCGACCTACTCGCTGATCCTGCCGGAGAACGCGGGGAACCTGCGGCCGCTGATGGACGCGGTGCAGACCCGGCTCGCCGCCTTCAGCCAGAGCGTCGGCGACCCGGCGGCCAACCCGGTCGTCGCGGATTCGCTGCGCGCCAGCACCGACACCTACGCCGTCACCACCGACGAGCTGATGGAGATCATCGACGAGTCGCTGGCATCCCGGACGGTGGACGCGCAGGCAGGCGCGCTGCGCGAGGCCAGCATCGTGCTCGGCACGCTGCTCGCAGGCCTCGCGCTCGCCCTCTCGGTGGCCCGCACGCTGGTGGTTCCGGTGCGCAGGCTGCGGCGCGACGCGCTCGAGGTCGCGCACGTCAAGCTGCCGGACGAGCTCGCGGTGGTGCGCGCCGGTGGCGCCACCCCGCGGATCACCCCGGTCGGCGTGCACAGCACCGACGAGATCGGCCAGCTGGCCCGCGCGGTGGACGAGATCCACGAGCAGGCGCTCGCGCTCGCCGCCGAGCAGGCCAGGCTCCGGGTGCAGATCGGCAACATGTTCGAGACGCTCTCCCGGCGCAGCCAGTCGCTGGTCGAGCAGCAGCTCACCCTGATCGAGGAGCTGGAGCACGACGAGGACGACGGCGAGCGGCTGCAGGCCCTCTTCCGCCTCGACCACCTCGCCACCCGCATGCGGCGCAACGGCGACAACCTGCTCGTGCTCGCCGGTACCCAGCTGCGCCGCGGCCAGCTGCACGGCGTTCCGCTCTCGGACATGCTGTGGAGCGCGGTCTCCCAGGTGGAGGATTACCAGCGGGTGGAGATCGGCTCGGTGCCGGAGGGCGTCGTACCGGGCGAGCCCGCGGTCGACATCGAGCACCTGCTCGCCGAGCTGATCGACAACGCGCTGCGCTACTCGCCGCCGACCACCGCGGTCGCGGTGATGGTGGCCCGCGCGGTGGACGGCGGCTACCTGATCGAGATCACCGACCGCGGCCTCGGCATGGCGTCGGAGGATCTGCAGGCCACCAACGAGCGGCTGGCCTCCGGCGGTGAGGTCAATGTCGAGACCGCGCGCCGGATGGGGCTCTTCGTGGTGGGCAGGCTCGCCAAGCGGCACACCATCACGGTGAGCCTGCGGCGCACCTCGACCATGGCGCAGCAGCCGGGCATCACGGCGAGCGTGCACCTGCCCGGCGCGCTCGTGGCGCCGCAGCTGGACCCCACCGACCCCAGCGGCAAGCAGTTCGGCGGTGCGCGGGACGACGGCTTCGGCTCCGCGCCGACCCGCAACCTGGTTCCGGTGCCGAGCCTGCCCCAGCGCGAGACCGCGAGCAGCGGCTTCGGCACCACCACCAACGGGCTGCCGCAGCGCCGCCCGGCCATGCGGGTGGCGGAGGCGTCGGAGCAGCCGAGCGTCTCGGTCCCCGGCCGCGGCGACCGCACCGGCACCGAGCCGCCGCGCACCTCCGCGTTCGGCTCGGACGAGTCGTCGACCCCGACGACCGGTGGCTTCCCGGCGGTCGACCCGCACAACCCGCCCACCGGCACCGACCTGTGGGCGGAGAACAAGGACGAACCGGCCGACGACGGCGACTTCGCCCAGTTCACCAGCCGCTCCGGGCTTCCGGTTCGCAGGCCGGGCGAGCACGCGCCCGCCGCGGTCCGGCTGGACAACACCGACCGGTCCGATCGCGCGGCGCAGCCCTCGGCGCGCGACGACCAGCGGGCCGAGCCGGCCGAGACCGGCGAGCAGCCGGCCGCCGGACGTCGCCCGGTCCCGGATTGGGACGGCCCGGAGTACGCCACCCAGGCGTACCGTCCGTTCGACCGGCAGCCGCACACCGGCGAGCAGCAGCGGGTCCGCCGCACCGAGGAGACCGACGACGGCCGCGAGCAGACCGGCTCTTCCCGGCTGCAGCCCATCGCCGGGGAGTCACCGACTCCGATCTACCAGCGGATGGTCTCGGAGTGGCTGGTCGAGCCGGCATCGTCGGAGGCGTCCCCCGGCTCCTGGTCGTCGCCCGCCGACGCCGGCTGGTCCGCGGCGGCCGACGCGAGCAAGCCGACCACCTCCTCGCGCACCGCGGGCGGGCTGCCCATCCGCAGGCCGGGCGCGCAGCTGGTTCCGGGCGGGCTCGCCCAGGCGGAGGAGCAGGGTGACCGCGACCCTGAGGAGATCCGCACCAACCTCACCAGGCATCTCAGCGGAGTCCGCAGTGGGCGGGCCAATGTGCAGTACAACGACGGAGGGCTTGCATGACCAACGCCAACAGCACCACGGACGAGAACTTGAACTGGCTGGTCGCACGATTCACCCGGGACATCCCCGGCGTCTCGCACGCCGTCCTGGTGTCGGCCGACGGCCTGCTGCAGGCGACGAGCCCGCACCTGCCGTCGGACCGGGCCGAGCAGCTGGCGGCCGTCACCGCCGGGCTGGCGAGCCTCGCCACGGGGGCGGCGCAACTGTTCGACGGCGGTAAGGTGATGCAGTCGATCGTCGAGATGCAGCGCGGGTACCTCCTGGTGATGAGCGTCGGAAACGGCTCGCACCTGGCAGTTCTCGCCAATAAATCGCACGATATCGGCCGCATCGGGTACGAGATGGCCCTGCTCGTCGACCGGGTCGGCAGTGTCGTGTCGGCGACCGCGCGGACTGCCGTCTGAGCTTGCCATGTCCAGCCCGCACGGCTCCGGACCGTATCGACCCCCCACTCGCGTTCGGCCCTACGCTCTGACCTCGGGGCGGACCGAGCCCGCGGTGGACCTGCCGCTCGAAGCGGTGATCGAAACCCTGTCGCACAACGCGCATCTCGACTGGCCGTCCGGTGACATCCGTACCGAGATCCTGCGTCTCGGAACGCACCGGTTGTCCGTCGCCGAGATCGCCGCACATCTGGACCGCCCGCTGGGTATGGTCCGGGTGGTGATCGGCGATCTCGTCGTGGACGGCGCCATGCGCATGCACATCACACTGACCGAACAGACGAGCTTCAGCGAGCGCCGTACCCTGATGGAGAGGACATTGCGTGGACTCCGCGCCCTTTAGGAAACAAGGGCCCGAAAGCAAGATCGGGCCCGAAGGCAGCACCGGGCCCGATGATGCCGATACCAGGACCGCGTCCACCAAGATCGTGGTGGCGGGCGGGTTCGGCGCAGGGAAGACGACGTTCGTCGGCGCGGTGTCCGAAATCGTGCCGTTGCGCACCGAGGCCATGGTCACCCAGTTCTCGGACGGCATCGACGATCTCGCCGACACTCCGCAGAAGGAGACCACAACGGTCGCCATGGATTTCGGGCGGATCATCCTGCCGGGCAACCTCACGCTGTACCTGTTCGGCACGCCCGGCCAGCGCCGGTTCTGGTTCATGTGGGACGACCTGATCCGCGGCGCGATCGGCGCCGTCGTCCTGATCGACACCCGCAGGCTGGAGGACAGCTTCGCCGCGGTGGACTTCTTCGAGGCGCGCGGGCTGCCCTTCCTGATCGCGGTGAACCGCTTCCCGCACGCGCCGCGCTTCCCGATCGCCGAGCTGCGCGAGGCGCTCTCGGTGCGCGAGGGGGTGCCGATCGTCGACATCGACGCGCGCAACGCGGTCGAGGTGCGGCAGGCGCTCGCCGCGGTGACCGAGTACGCCATCGCGGAGCTCAAGTCGCAGGAACTGGAAGGGGCCGCTCGGCATGGGTGAGCCGCAACTGCTGGCGAGCGGAGGCACCGAGGTCGACCTGTTCGTCCTCGGGCCCTGGATCGCCGGGCTCTCCGTCGCCATCTCGGTGCTCGGCGCGCTGGTCGGGTTCGCCTGCATCGTGCACAGCGTGCGCTCGGCCCGGTTCCGGCTGGTCTGGCTGACCGCGGCCGCCGTCTCGATCGGCGGCATCGGCATCTGGCTCGCCACCTCGGTCACGCTGCTCGGGCTGGATGTCTCCAGCACCGTGCTCCGCTACGACCTGGCCTACCAGATCGCCGCGCTCGTCGTGGCCTTCGCGGCGGTACTGATCGGGCTGCTGCTGCTCGGCCGCTCGTTCCGGCTGCCGCTGCTGCTCGCGGGCGGGCTCGTCATGGGGCTCGGCACCGCGACCACGCTGTACCTGACCCTCGGTTCGATCAGCGTGCAGGGCAAGGTGGACATCTCGCCGTGGCCTGCCGCGTTGGCCGCCGTGGTGGCGGTGCTGGTGTGCGGCGGCGCGCTGTGGTCGTTCCAGGCGCTGCGCGGCAGGCCGGCCCGCGCGGCGAGCACGCTGCTCTTCGGCCTCGGCATCGCCGGGGTGTACTACCTCGGGCTCTCGGCGCTGGAGTTCGAGGTCGACCCGACCGCGACGGCGCCGGACGGCATGGAGCTGTTCGACTTCGTGTTCCCGATGTTCGTGGTCGGGCTGCTGTCGCTGACCATTCCGATCAGCGCGGTGCTCATCGCGCCGGATCGCCGTGCGCTGGCCGCGACCGCGCCCGCGCCGCGTCCGGACCTCGAGCCCGCACGCTGACCGGCTCGCGCGGCGACCAGGAGGGAGCGGGGTGTGACCCCGGAACAGGAAGCCGTGCTGCGCGAGATCCGGCGGCAGCTGCGCGTCCCCGAGCCCGCCGGGCTCGGGGAGCCGGATGCCACGCTGGCGGGGGCGGTGGCCGCGATCCGCGCCGACACCTCGGCGCTGCGCGAGCAGGCGGAGGCGCTGCGCGGCCAGATCGTGGCGCTGCGGACCGAGATCAGTGAGCTGGAGGCCACGACAGCCGATCTCTCGGCGGAGCTGCGCGGGCTGATCGAGCGGCGGCTGCCGTTCCCGCTGTCGCTGCTGGAGGGGCCTGCGGTGGCGCTGGTGGAGCGGTTGGAATCGCTGCTGCCCGCTCGGCCTGCCGAGCTGGCCGCCCCTACCGAAGGACCGGAACGTCACCCTTGAAACGGGGTGGAAATCCGCTGGTGGAGCTTGGCGATGAGCGGGTTCCCTTGGGGCACCGGCCAAACCGGGCCTTCGAGGAACCCGCCCTCCCGCACGAGGGTACCGGTGCGGATCGGTGAAATCCACTCATTCGGCAGGACTTTTATAGGGGTCCAAACCAACCTGTGGTCTGGACCACGCTCTGCCGCAAACTTTTCGCATCGCCGATCGAAACATCGTGAAAGGTCCGGCGGGTTCAGGGGGTCGCGGCGTGTTTGCCCAGCGGGCCCACCCTGTCGAGGGTCCTTACGCTGGATCACACCGCGCGTTCCCGGCCCGGCGCGCTCGAAACCGGGTTATTGTCGGCGCGCACGACGCATCCGGGTTCGTTCGTTCGAAGGAGTTCCGCATGGCTGTCACCGTCACGCTCGACAAGGCCCTCGACAAGGCGTTCGAGGATCAGTCGCTGCAGGAGATTCTCGCCGCTCCGCCCTCGGCGTTCGCCGGGCTCACCGAGGCGGCGGATCAGAAGCTGCTGGACGCGCTGAAGATCAAGACGATCGCTGATCTCGGGAACAACAAGTACTTCCGCCTCGCGGCGGCGCTCGTCGATCTCGCCGGGCGCGAGGGGTAGTTCTTTCCGCCGCATCGGCCGGTACTCGCGCAACGGGAACGTTCGACGGGGGCGGCGCACTGTCCTGTGCGCCGCCCCCGGCTCGCCCGAAAGCTGTCCCGACCTGCTACCGGCAGAGCTGGCCGAACGGCGCTCGCGCCGAGTGATATGGGCGGTGGCGCGAGTCCGGATCAGATCCGGGACGGGTCGACGAGTCCGCGGCGGACGGCGGCGACGAGGCGGCGGGGCACCCGGTGGGCGATACCGCCGACGGTCACGGTGACGAGGTCGGGGGCGACGGCTTTCCACTGCGCCCGCCTGCTCCGCGTATTGCTGCGCGACATCCGCCGCTTGGGGACTGCCACCGGATCACCCCTCCCGGCCGGGGCGAGCACGCCGCCCGTACCTGCGCTCGAACTTCTCGACTCGCCCCGCGGTGTCGAGCACCCGGTTCGCCCCGGTCCAGAACGGGTGCGAATCCGAGGTCACATCCACGACGATGAGCGGGTAGCTGCCCCCGTCGCTCCACTCGACGGTGCGCGAACTGCCCGCGGTCGAGCGGGTCAGGAACCGCGCCCCGGTACTGGAGTCCTCGAAGACCACCGGCCGGTACTCCGGGTGAATCCCTGCTTTCATGCGTTGTCCTCTCTCTGCATGCCCTCGGCGCCGACCCCGGACGGGTCGGCGCACGGATCGGTGTGCTGCTCGCCGAACGGGTCATCCCACCCGGCGACGACCTGCGGCGACCGCGCGACGAGGCGCAGCTCGTCGTCCTCGACCAGCGCCCAGTGCATGGCCCGCCGGATCTCGGCCGGGTCGGCGTCGTGCACGAGCACGACCAGCGAGACGTGCCGGTCACCGAAGCGCTCGTCCCAGCGCAGCGCGGCCAGCGCGGCGCGCTCGGGGTCGACGGCGGCCCGCTCGGCCGGGGTCATGGCGGCCAGCCAGCGCCCCGCTCCCCCGACCCGGAGCCCGCCGCCCGCCGACTCCAGCCACACCACGTCGGCGGGCTGGGTGGCCAGCCAGATCCGGCCGCGCGCGGTGACGACGCCGTCCAGCAGCACGTCCAGCGCCTCGTGCAGCCGGGCCGGGTGGAACGGCCGGTCGGCGGCGAACTCCACCCACTCGACGCCGTGCTCCCGGCTCAGCGGCGGCTGCCCGCGCAGCAGCGGCGCGTGCGGGTCGAAGCCGCGAGCGCGCTCGGGGACCACGGCGAGCAGCGCCTCGATCGCGTCGGCGGCCGGCTCGGCGCCCGGCTCAGCGCGCAGCGCGGGAACGCCGGGGACCAGCCGGTCCAGCACGGCCGCGGTGCGCACCCGCCGCACCGGGTCGGCGCTGCCCGCGATCAGCAGCGCGTCCGCGGACTCGACCCGGCCGAGCGCCGTCTGCGCCACCGTGCGGTCGTCGTCGACCGTGGTCAGGCCGTGCTCGGCCAGGGTGTCGTCGCCGGTGGCGTCGGCGAACCAGGTGTCTTCGTCCAGGCAGGCGAGCACCGCCGAGACTCGCACGTCGCGGCTCGCGGGCGCGTCCGGCCTGCCGACCATCCCCGCCACCACGACGTGCTCGATCGCCTCGCACACCGAGTCCGCCTCGAAAGCGGCGTCGAGGTCGAGCACGATGCGGCGCACCGGCTCCCGCGCCGCGAGCGTGCGCAGCAGCGGCAGCAGGTCGCCGCGGAGCGTGCAGGAGACGCAGCCGTGCGCGAGCTCGAGCACGGAGAGCTCGGCGCGGTCGCCGTCCAGCACGGTCCGCCGGACCACCCCCTCACGGAGGTCACGCAGATCGTGCCGGACGACGACGGTGCCGGGCGCGCGGAGCAGCGCCTCCGGCACCCCGCGCGGGCCGCTGCCGGTGAGCAGGACGACGGGGGTGCGCCGGTCGGACGCGGAGACGGGATCGGCCACCGGAACAAAATTCCTTTCGACAACGGTTTTCATTTGCTGGGTGCCGACGCTACAGTGTCGAACGGCCATTGTCGAAAACGATATTCAATAGGAGGTCGGGTCATGTCGGCCCACTGCCAGGTCACCGGGCGCGCGCCCGGGTTCGGCAAATCCGTCTCGCACTCGCACAAGCGCACCAACCGGCGCTGGGATCCGAACATCCAGCGCAAGACCTACTACCTGCCCAGCGCGGGGCGCCGGATCACGCTGACCGTCTCCGCGAAGGGCATCAAGACCATCGATCGCGACGGGATCGAGGCCGTGGCGGCACGGCTGCGGGCCCGCGGCGAGAAATTCTGAGGAGGGGCACATGGCCTCGAAGTCGACCGAACTCCGGCCGATCGTGAAGCTGAAGAGCACGGCCGGAACCGGCTACACCTACGTCACCAGGAAGAACCGGCGTAACGACCCGGACCGGATGGTGCTGCGGAAGTACGACCCCGTCGTGCGCAGGCACGTGGATTTCCGGGAGGAGCGCTGATGGCGAAGAAGTCGAAGATCGCGCGGGATCAGCAGCGCCGGGTGATCGTCGCGCGGTATGCCGAGCGCAGGGCGGAGCTGAAGGAGCTCGTCCGCAAGCCGGCCACGCCGGACCAGCTACGGGCCGCCGCACAGGCCGAGCTGCGGAAAATGCCGCGTGACGCCAGTCCGGTACGATTGCGCAATCGGGACGCCGCCGACGGTCGACCGCGCGGCCACCTCAGGAAGTTCGGGCTCTCGCGGGTCCGGGTGCGCGAGATGGCGCACCGGGGCGAGTTGCCCGGAGTGCGCAAATCGAGCTGGTAGATCATCCACGATCGCGGAGAAGGAAGTCGTCAGCATGGCAGTGAAGCGAGCACCGTCGAAGAAGGTCCGTGCCGAGCAGGCGCGCCGCCCGAAGAAGAACCCGTTGATCGCCGCGGGCATCGAGCACGTCGACTACAAGGACGTGAACCTGCTCCGCACGTTCATCTCCGATCGCGGCAAGATCCGCAGCCGCCGGGTCACCGGGCTCACCCCGCAGCAGCAGCGACAGGTCGCCATCGCCGTCAAGAACGCCCGTGAGATGGCGCTGCTGCCGTTCACCAGCCGCTGATCCCGGCGACCAGCGAGGCCCGGTGCGCGCGCACCGGGCCTCGGTCGTCTCACGGGATGGTGAGTACCTGGCCCGGGTGGATCAGGTCCGGGTCGTCGACGCCGCTGGCCGCCGCGATCTCGTGGTAGCGGTTGCCGTCGCCGTAGAAGTGCTCGGCGATGGCCCACAGCGTGTCACCGGGCTCGACGGTGTGCGTGCGCGGCGCGGGCGGCGGCGGGGGCACGTCGGCCGGGGCCTGCTCGAAGGCCGGCTGGGCGACGGCCTCGGCGACCGGCTCCGGCTCCGCGGGGGCGGCCTCGGCGACCGGCTCCGGGGCGGGCAGCGGGTTGTCGGTCTCGGTGCCGGAGGCCCACAGCGCGCTGCCGTCGGTGCCGTAGAGCACCACGTTGCGATCGGCCTGCACCACCAGGCGATCGGCCGACCGGTCATTGGTCTCGGTGGACCAGGCGGCGTCGCTGCCGTCCTTGTAGAGCACGAAGTTGCCGTCGTGCTGCAGCACCGCGTTGCGCACACCCTGATCGTGGGTCTGGGTGGACCACAGCACAGTGCCGCCGGGCTCGGAGAGCACCAGATTGCCGTCGTTCTGCAGGGTCAGGGTGTAGGCCCCGCCCGTCAGCGACTGCCCCAGCCCCAGTTCTTCACCTACGCGCAGCGTATCGACCACGTTCGTCCTTCCGGAAGTCAGCCTGAATTGTTCGAATACGGTGTGCCACCGGGCGTTCGGGGCAAACCGTCACCGAATGTACTGGCGTTCGGCGGAGAGCGCCCGTGCCGGGCGGGGGATTCGCTCACAATTCACCCGGCACCCGGTCCGACGGGAAGCGGCTAGGGTCGGTGGCATGGCTCGGATCTCGTTCCCGCGGCGGGTCGCCGCGCTCGCCCTGCTGCTCGGCACCGTCGTCTGCGCGGGGTGCGGGGGCTCCACATCGGAGGGGAACGACTCTGCCGCGCAGTCGGTTTCGTCCACTTCCGCGGCGCCGAGCATGCCGGTCGAGGGCGAGCCGGGGCTGCCCCCGCGGCCCTTCACGGAGTCTCCGGTGCTGGTCGAGGCGTACCCGATTCCGTTCGGCTCCTACTCGCGGGTGGGCGCGGATCGGCTCGCGGTGGTCTTCGAAACCGGTTCGCCGGAGTGTTACGGAGTGTCGGCAAAGGTCATCGCGGAGACCGATGCCGCGGTGACGATCGAGCTCAGGGCGGGGCGCAGGCCCGATGCGGCGAGCCGCATGTGCACCCTGATCGCGGTGACCGGGAGCCTCGAGGTGCAGCTGCCCTCGCCGCTGGGGCAGCGGCAGGTGCTCAGCGCGGCGTGACCCGGCTGGGCAGCGGCTCGTCGTGATCCGCCGGGGCTCGCGCGGCGCCGCATCGCGCCGGTCGACCAGCGAGGCGACAGCCGGGGCCGCGCAGACGCACCACGCTCCTCGGCCCCGGCGGCCGGGCGCCCCGCGGGGTGCCCGGCCGCCGGAGCGACCTCCTCAGTGCGCGAAGTGCCGTGCGCCGGTCAGGTAGAGCGTGACCCCGGCCTCGCGGGCCAGGTCGATGGTCTCCTGGTCGCGCACCGAGCCGCCGGGCTGCACGATGGCGCGCACCCCGGCCTGGATCAGCTGCTGCGGGCCGTCCGGGAAGGGGAAGTAGGCATCCGAGGCGGCCACCGAGCCCTTGGCCCGGTCGCCGGCCCGCTGCACCGCGAGCTGCACCGCGTCCACCCGGTTCACCTGGCCCATGCCGACGCCCACCGAGGCGCCGTCGGCGGCGAGCAGGATGGCGTTGGACTTCACCGCGCGGCAGGCCAGCCAGGCGAAGGCGAGGTCGGCGAGGGTGGCCTCGTCGGCCGGATCGCCCGCCGCCAGCGTCCAGTTCGCCGGGTCGTCGCCGGGGGCGTCCAGGATGTCCCGCTGCTGCAGCAGCAGGCCGCCGCTGATCGGGCGCAGCTCGGCGCCTGCCCGCTGTGGCGGCTCGGCGATCAGGATGCGCACGTTCTTCTTGCGCTGCAGCACCTCGACCGCGCCGTCCGCGTAGCCGGGGGCGACGATGACCTCGGTGAACACCTCGGCCACCTGCTCCGCCATCGCCACCGTGACCTCGCGGTTGGCCGCGATGACGCCGCCGAACGCGCTCACCGGGTCACAGGCGTGCGCCTTGCGGTGCGCCTCGGCGATATCGGCGCCGATCGCGATGCCGCACGGGTTGGCGTGCTTGATGATCGCCACCGCGGCCGCGTCGTGGTCGAACGCGGCGCGCCAGGCGGCGTCGGCGTCGGTGTAGTTGTTGTACGACATCTCCTTACCGTGCAGCTGCTCCGCCTGCGCCAGCCCGGTGCGCCCGTCGCCGTTGGTGTAGAGCGCGGCCGACTGGTGCGGGTTCTCGCCGTAGCGCAGCACCGCCGACCGCTCCCAGGTGCCGCCGACCCAGGCCGGGAAGCCCTCCGGCTCGCCGCCGACGTCCGGCACCCGGACACTGAGCATCCAGCTCGCCACCGCGACGTCGTAGCTCGCGGTGTGCTGGAACGCCTCGGCCGCCAGCGCGGTCCGCTCGGCGAGGGTGAAGCCGCCCGCCTCGACCGCGGCCTGCACGCTCGCGTAGTCGTCGGTGTTCACCACGACCGCCACCGACGGGTGGTTCTTGGCCGCCGCGCGCACCATGGACGGGCCGCCGATATCGATCTGCTCGACGCACTCGTCCGGGGTCGCGCCGCCGGCCACGGTCTCGGTGAACGGGTACAGGTTCACCACGACCAGCTCGAACGCCTCGACGCCGAGCTCGGTGAGCTGCGCCAGGTGCTCGGGACGCCTGGTGTCCGCGAGGATGCCCGCGTGCACCCGCGGGTGCAGCGTCTTCACCCGGCCGTCCAGGGTCTCCGGGAAGCCGGTGAGCTCCTCCACCTTGGTCACCGGGATGCCCGCGGCGGCGATCCGCCCCGCGGTGGAGCCGGTCGACACGATCTCGACGCCGGCCGCGTGCAGCCCGGTGGCCAGCTCCTCCAGCCCCGTCTTGTCGTAGACGCTCACCAGCGCCCTGCGGATCGGCCTGCGGTCACTCACCGGGGTACTCGCTCATCTGGGATCACTGCCTTTCGTCCGTCGGAGACAATGCCGCGGGTCGCGATGCCGGCGACGACCTCCGCCAGCAACCGTCGCTCGACAACCTTGATGCGCTCGTGCAGCGTGGCCTCGTCGTCGGCGGGCAGCACCGGCACCGGCTCCTGCGCCAGGATCGGGCCGGTGTCGACGCCGGCGTCGACCAGGTGCACGGTCGAGCCGGTGACCTTCACGCCGTAGGCGAGCGCGTCCCGCACGCCGTGCGCGCCGGGGAAGGCGGGCAGCAGCGCCGGGTGGGTATTGACGATCCGGCCGCCGAAGCGCTCCAGGAAGGCGGGGCCGAGGATCTTCATGAAGCCTGCCGAGACCACCAGGTCCGGCGTGTACTCCGCGACCGCGGCGGTGAGCGCGCGGTCCCAGGCGGCGCGGTCGGCGTGGTCGGCGAGTGCGACCAGGAAACTCGGGATACCGGCGGCCGCGGCGTGCCCGGTGGCCGCGCACTCGCGGTCCACCCCGACCGCGACGATCCGGGCCGGGTACCCGGGGGCGGCCGCCGCCTCGAGCAGGGCGCGGAGCAGCGATCCGGTGCCCGAGGCGAGCACGACGACGGTGGCGGGCACCCGGTCGACAGACGGTGACGTCAGCGCTCTACTCCTGCGTGAGATGGACGGCGGCAACGTGATCGTGGGCCGAACACCGCCGCCCCAGAGCCTAACGACCCGGGGTGCGGCCACCGTCCGGCAGGTCGGCATCCACGATCTCGGCGTCCAGGATCTCCGGGGTCGTCCCGGTGGTCGCGGATGGGGTTCGCGCGGTGCCGACGGGGTCGTCGGAGTCGAGCAGCTCGGCGTCGAACGGCTCTTCCGCGCCCGCGTCGAGGTAGCGGGCGCCGGGGTGGTCGGGGTCGTCGCCCGGTCCCGCGTCGGCGCGCGCGCCATCGGCTTCGTCCCGCCCGCTCGCCGAGTGGTCGCCGTCGTCATCGGCGTACCGGGCGTCGCCGCTCCCCGGCGCCGCGCGGTCGCCGTCGGCGCCGCTCCCGACCTCCGCGTCCGCGCTCCGGTCGTCGGAGTATTCGGCGGCACCGCCGCCTGCCGCCGCCTGCTCACCGTCCTCGTCGTCGTACTCGTCCCGGTGATATCCCTCGGTGTCGTACCCGTCCTCGTCGAAGCCGTGCCGGTCGAACCCGTCGTCGTCGTAGCCGTCCTCGTGCAGCCCGTCCTCGTGGTACCCGCGCTCGTCGTACCCCTCGTGGTCGTAGCCGTGCGCGTCGTACCCGTGCGCGTCGAAACCATCGCGGTCGTACCCGTCGCGGTCGAATCCGTCGGCATCGAAGCCGTATTCGTCGTACGGCACCGCCGCGGTGCGCTCGGCGACCGGCGCCGGACGCCGCAGCCGCGGCCGCCGCAGCTCGACGTTCCAGCGCCTGCCGAGCGCCATCCCGGCGTACCCGAAGAGCGCGAACCAGCCGAAGGAAATCACCGCGAAGGCGGGCAGCAGCATGCCGACCCGGCCCGCGTCGCCGAGCGTGCCGCCGCTGACCGCGCCGAGCAGCAGCAGCGCCAGCGTGGCGCTGCCGGCGGCGGTGAGCGTGGCCCACGGCGCGGTCAGCCGGTCGTCCGAGGTGCGCGCGGTGTCGAGCCCGCCGAGCGCGCCCACCGCGGCGGGCAGCACGAGCAGCGCGGGCCACCATCCGGCGGCCGGGCCGGTCGGCACCGCGGCCAGCACCGGAAGCCCCGGCACCGCGCCGCCGACCACCCCGAAGAGCCCGAACTCGGCGCCGCCGAGCTGCGCGCCCGGCCCGAGCAGCACGCTCACCGTCGCCACCACCACATTGGGCAGGTAGCCGATCGAGAGCAGAGTGAGGCCGAGCACGCCGACCACCCCGTCCGCGCCCGCGTAGGCGTCGAGCACGGCGGAGCCACGCGCGAACAGCGCGAGCACGACGACGACGGCCGCGCAGGCCAGCATGCGGAGCACGATCAGCCCGCCCGCGCGCAGCCCGGCCAGCACCAAGCGCGGCGGCTGCGGCAGCGGGAGGTCGACGTCGTGCAGCCGGGTCGCGATGCCGGCGCCCGCACCGAGCAGGTGCCAGCCGAAGACCCAGAGGAAGGCGGCGAGCGGGTTCGGCGGCTGTAGCGCGACGACGGCGGAGGCGTCCTCGGTGACCGCGATGCAGATGGAGGTCACCACCAGCGGCCCGAGCAGCGCGGCGCCCAGGATCCAGGACAGGTCGACCCGGTTCGCGCCCGGCCGGACGGCGTGCGCGCACTCCCGCGCCACACCCCAGACCAGCAGCGCGGTGGCGAGCAGCGGGAGCGCGCCGAGCGTGGTCTTGCCGATCGTGAGCGGCACCTGGTGGATGGCGAGCCAGCTCGCGGCGATGGCGCCGGCCCCGCCCCCGGTGCCGCTGCCCGCGGCGAGCAGCGTGGTCAGGATCAGCACGGTGGCGATGGTCAGCGCGAAGGTCGCCGGTCGCGCCGCGACCAGCAGGAGCACCCGCGCCCGCTCCGGGCTCAGCGCCCAGCCGCCCTCCGGGCCATGGCCCTCCGGGCCGTGGCGCTCCGGCCCGGGGCGCGTCGGACGGCGGCGTTCGGCCGTTGTTCTCGGGGCGCTCATGGGAGTGAAGCGTGGCACCGGCCCCGGCGCGCCGTCGTCAGGCGCGCCGGGGCCGGTGCGGCCGCGCTACTACTTGTTGTCGTCCGAGGGGCGGAAGGCCCTTGTCGCCTCGGCGGTCGGGTCGGCGCCCTGCTCCCCGCCGAACGGCTGCTGCTGGGCCTGGCCGCTCTGCGGCTGGGCGGACTGGGCGGGCTGGCTCTGCTGCCCGGCCTGCGGCTGAGCGGACTGCTGCTGCCCGGTCTGCGGCTGGCCGTAGCCCTGGGCGCCGTACTGCGGCTGCTGCCCGCCGAAGTGCTGGGTGGCCTGATCCGAGCCGGGGAAGGCCCCCTGCTGCTGCGCGCCGTACCCCTGCTGCTGGCCGTACTGCTGCCCGTAGGGCTGCTGCTGCCCGTAGGCGGGCTGGCTCTGCCCGTAGGGCTGCTGCTGGACCGGGTACTGCGCCCCGCTCTGCTGGCCGAAGGCCTGGGTGGACGGGCCGGCCTGCTGCCCGAACCCGGCCTGCTGCCCCTGCTGCCCGTAGCCGCCCTGCTGGCCGTACCCCGCCTGCTGACCCTGCTGGCCGTACCCGCCCTGCTGACCGTAGGCGCCCTGCTGGCCGTAGTTCTGCTGGCCGAAGTTCTGCTGCGCCGGAGCGGCCGGACGCGGCGCGGGCGGCTTGATGATGCCGAGCTCGAAGAGCACCGCGGCGACCGCGATGGCGGCCTGCACGAAGAGCAGCACCAGGATCACCCAGGCGCCCCACTTCAGCTCCAGCCCCTCGCCCAGGTTGAACGAGACGAAGAGCAGCGCGAAGAACGCCACCACCGCGGCGGCGGCGGCCGGCGGCAGCCAGGCCTGCTTGGGCAGCAGCGAGAAGGCGGCGAGCAGCCCGGCGAAGAGCGCGAAGCCGAGGATCGCCGCGCCGAAGGCGGTGTCGAACAGGCTGTTCGACACGTCCGACTCGATCGAGGTGTCGCCGAAGCTCACCGGGGAGGTGGTGAGGAACGGCAGGAAGCCGAGCAGGAAGTTCAGCACGCCGAGCGCCGCCACACCCACCGTCAGCAGGAAGGGCAGCCCCTTGCCCGCAACGCCGGTCGCCGAGGTGCTGGTGGCCGCGCCGGTCGCGCCGGCGCCGGTGCTCGGCGTACCCGCCTGCTGCCCGGTGCTCGGAGTGGCGGAGGGCGGGACGGGGTTGTTGTACCCGGAGCCCCCGGTCGGGTAGGACATGTCGTCGTCTCCTTGTCGATGGGTCGAGCGGCGCGGGCCGGTCGAGTCGTGCACGGCTTTCGACGGGTGATTACCCCCGACGCTACTGCAACCCACACCTCGGGTCATCACCAGCCGAGAAGAGCGGAGGCCGCCTCCCCGCTGGGAAGACGGCCTCCGCTGGCGCCCGGTGTGGATCAGGCCGTGACGGCCGCCTTCTCCAGGATTTCGCGGGCCAGCGCGGCGGTCTCGGACGGCGTCTTGCCGACCTTCACGCCCGCGGCCTCCAGCGCTTCCTTCTTGGCCGCCGCGGTGCCCGACGAGCCGGAGACGATGGCGCCCGCGTGGCCCATGGTCTTGCCCTCGGGGGCGGTGAAGCCCGCGACGTAGCCGACGACCGGCTTGGTGACATTGGCCTTGATGAAGGCCGCGGCGCGCTCCTCGGCGTCGCCGCCGATCTCGCCGATCATCACGATGAGCTCGGTCTCCGGGTCCTTCTCGAACGCCTCGATGGCGTCGATGTGGGTGGTGCCGATGACCGGGTCGCCGCCGATGCCGATGGAGGTCGAGAAGCCGAAATCGCGCAGCTCGTACATCATCTGGTAGGTCAGCGTGCCGGACTTGGAGACCAGCCCGATCGGGCCCTTGCCCGCGATGTTGGCGGGGGTGATGCCGACCAGCGACTCGCCCGGAGTGATGATGCCGGGGCAGTTGGGGCCGATGATCCGGGTCTTGTTGCCCTTCTCCAGGTTGTAGGCCCACGCGTACGCGGTGTCCTGCACCGGGATGCCCTCGGTGATGACCACGAGCAGCGGGATCTCCGCGTCGATGGCCTCGATGACGGCGTCCTTGGCGAACTTCGGCGGCACGAACGCGATCGACACGTCGGCGCCGGTCTTCTCGATGGCCTCGGCGACCGAGCCGAACACCGGCAGCTCGACGTCGCTGCCGTCCTTGGCGACGTGCGCGACGGTGGTGCCCGCCTTGCGCGCGTTCACGCCGCCGACGACCTGGGTGCCGGCCTTCAGCATCAGCGCGGTGTGCTTGGTGCCCTCGCCGCCGGTGATGCCCTGGACGATGACCTTGGAGTCCTTGTTCAGGAAGATAGACATTGCCGTTGTCCTTACTTGGCCGCTGCCAGTTCGGCCGCCTTGTCGGCGCCCTCGTCCATTGTCTGCGCCAGCGTCACCTGCGGGAGCGCGGCATCGGCGAGGATCTTGCGGCCCTCGTCCACCCGGTTGCCGTCGAGCCGGACCACCAGCGGCTTGGTGGCCGCGTCGCCCAGGATCTCCAGCGCCTTCACGATGCCGTTGGCCACCGCGTCACACGCGGTGATACCACCGAAGACGTTGACGAACACGCTCTTGACCTGCTCGTCGCCCAGGATGACGTCGAGCCCGGCCGCCATCACCTCGGCCGAGGCGCCGCCGCCGATGTCGAGGAAGTTGGCCGGCTTGACGCCGTTGTGCGCCTCGCCCGCGTAGGCCACCACGTCGAGGGTGGACATGACCAGCCCCGCGCCGTTGCCGATGATCCCGACCTCGCCGTCCAGCTTGACGTAGTTGAGGTCGTTCTCCTTGGCCTTGAGCTCCAGCGGATCGGTGGCGTCACGATCGGCGAAGGCCTCGTGGTCGGCGTGCCGGAACGAGGCGTTCTCGTCCAGGGTGACCTTGCCGTCCAGCGCGAGGATCTCGTCCTGCGGGGTGCGGACCAGCGGGTTGACCTCGACCAGGGTGGCGTCCTCGGCGACGAAGACCTCCCACAGCTTCTGGATGGTCACGGCCGCGGCGTCCAGCACCTCGGCGGGCAGGTGGCCCTGCTCGGCGATGGAGCGCGCGAACGCCAGGTCGACGCCCTTGACGGCGTCCACGGAGATCCGGGCCAGCCGGTCCGGCTTGGTCTCGGCGACCTCTTCGATCTCCATGCCGCCCTCGACCGAGCACATGGCCAGGTAGTTGCGGTTGGCGCGGTCCAGCAGGAAGGAGATGTAGTACTCCTCCGCGATGTCCTTCGCCTCCGCGACCAGGACCTTCTTGGTGATGTGGCCCTTGATGTCCAGGCCGAGGATGTTCGAGGCGTGGGTGAACGCGTCGTCCGGGGTGGCGGCGTACTTGACGCCACCCGCCTTGCCGCGGCCGCCGACCTTCACCTGGGACTTGATCATCACCGGCTTGCCGATTTCCTCCGCGATGGCGCGCGCGTCCTCGGCCGTGTCCGTGACGCGGCCCTCCGACGAGGGCACTCCGTGCTTAACGAAGAGCTCCTTCGCCTGATATTCGAAGAGATCCATGTACTCACCGTCTCGTCTGCGTTGTGATGACAACGTCTTTGTTGGGGCCCGACGTCGCAAGCGGGTCGGCTCGGACTCTAATCAGCCGCGCGGAGCGGGAATCGACCGCGTACCGCTCGAGTGGCACAGGTCACGGGCGCGTGCCGGGGGCCGCAAAACCGCCGGTCAACGCTACCGGCGAGTAGGTAAGCAGGTAGAGCGGCAGCGGGGAGGGAAGGAGGGTGAGCGCATCGGCGGCGGCTCGCGTACCCTCACACCGGTGCCCGCCGGGGTGTGCGTCGTTACCGTCCCGTGCGGTGATCAATCTCACATGCTTGGACAGAATCGGCCGAGCACTTGAAGCCTTGTAGTCGTTTCGTTACCGTTATGCGGTCGATGTCACAGCAAGGTCACGACACGTGCCAGGTCACGAGGAGGACGGCAAGCTTGTCACAGCACACCACTCCGCAGGTGCACTGCCGCTCTCTCACTGACCGGGTGCCCGGTACCAGGACGATTTACACCTCGATGCTTCTCCTCACCTCCGGTCGGTCCGTCCGATGACCGACGCGCTCTCGTTCGACGCCTTCGCGGGCACCCGCCGCCGTCAGGTCGGCTCGCTGTACCGCTACCGGGACGCCGAGCCGACGGCAGCCGTGCTCCCCTTCCGGCCGACCACCCCCGACGACAGAACCGGCCACTGCCTGCCGCACGACGGCACGCCCGGCCACTGGCCGGGCACCGACGGCCGGGGCGGTGCCTGGGACGACGGCTCGCCCGCCGCTCCCGCCTGGGGCGCCGAGCAGGCCTGGAACGCCGAGCAGAACTGGAACGACGCCCCCACCTGGAACGCCGACGCGGCCTGGGGCGAGCAGCCCGCCACCCAGGAGTGGCAGCAAGGCGCCGCCTGGGACGCCGAGCGGAACTGGGACGGTGGCTACGACGAGCCGGCCTGGAGCGCCGACCAGGCGTGGAACTCCGAGCCGCAGTGGAGCCCCGAGCAGACCTGGAGCCCGGACGAGCGCTGGGACGCCGAGCCGGAGGAACCGGCCGAGGAGTCGGGGCCGCGGCCGCGCTACATCGGCTCGCGCGCGGGCCACAAGGCAGGCACCGGCACACACCGCCTGCCCGCGCCTCCCGGATCGCTCAAGGGCAGGGCCGCCGTCGTCGCCGTCGCCGCAGGCGCGGTCGTCGCCGCGGGCCAGGCCGCGCTGGCCGCCCCCGGCCAGTCCGCGCAGGCCGTCGACTACGAGGCCGCCGGCCAGGTGCACGAGATCGCCGCGCAGTCGATGAGCGTCGCCGACCCGTCCGTCGCCTCGCCGGAATCGCCGCAGATGCTGAACATCTCCGCACCCACCGGGCTGGACCAGTTCAGCGACATCCTGCAGAAGGGCGCCAAGTACGCGGAGGATCTGGCAGCGGCCGAATCCGCCAAGTTCCGGCCGCTCTTCGCCAAGTTCACCTCCGGCACCTACACCTCCGGCTACGGCGCCCGCTGGGGCGTGCAGCACCTCGGCCTCGATATCGCCGGGCCGATCGGCACCCCGATCTACGCGGTCGCCGACGGCACGGTGCTCGAGTCCGGGCCTGCCTCCGGCTTCGGCATGTGGGTCCGGCTGCTGCACGACGACGGCACCGTCACCGTGTACGGCCACATCGACACCGCGACGGTGTCGCAGGGCGAGCGGGTGCTGGCAGGCGACCAGATCGCCACCATGGGCAACCGCGGCTTCTCCACCGGCCCGCACGTCCACTTCGAAGTCTGGCTGAACGGCTCCAACAAGATCGACCCGCAGCCCTGGCTCGCCACCCGCGGCATCAGCCTCGGCCCGATGGGCGACTAGCCGGCCGCGACGATCGCAAGGCCGAAGAGCGCGACCAGCTTGACCACTTCGGCCCCGATGTACCAGTAGTGCGCGTGCGAGCGCGATAGCTCCGCGCCCGCCAGCACTCGATCCGAGCGACGGCTCAGTGGCGGCCGGATCACGAATACCTGGATGGCTCGGCCCCGCGACCGCGCTGCCGAGCCATACCCGGCTCGCCGCCGCTGGGCCCAGCACCGCGGCGGCGAGCTGCTCAGAGCTTCATCAGTGACCGGCTGAACTGCGGGATCAGCCGGATGGTGCCCGCGGTGCCGAAATCGATGGTCACCGTCGCCAGCGGCCCGACGCCGTCGGCCGCCACCACCCGGCCGAGACCGTACTTGTCGTCGGTCACCCGATCGCCCACCGCCAGCACCAGGTCGGTGTTGTTCCGCTTGACCCCGCCGCCCGGCGCCGGCCTGCGCGGGCCGCCACGCACGCCGGGGCGCTCGTCCCAGCCGCTGCCCCGGGTCCAGTCCCTGGCCATGCCCTCGTCCTCGCCGCGCCGCCTGCCGCGCGGGCCGGTCTGGCTCACCGGCTCCAGCCGCTGCCAGTCGATGAGGTGCTGCGGAATCTCCTGGAGGAAACGGGATTCCGGGTTGCTCACCGGCTGGCCCCAGCCGGAGCGCACCACCGCGCGCGAGAGGTAGAGCCGCTGCCTGGCCCTGGTGATGCCGACGTAGGCGAGCCGGCGCTCCTCGGCCAGCTCGGTCGGGTCGCCGAGCGCCCGCATGTGCGGGAACTGCCCGTCCTCCCAGCCGGTCACGAAGACCACGGGGAACTCCAGCCCCTTGGCGGTGTGCAGGGTCATCATGGTGACCACGCCGGTGCCCTCGTCCGGGATCTGGTCGGTGTCGGCGACCAGCGAGACCCGCTCCAGGAAGGCCGCCAGCGAGCCCGGGTCGGGCTCGCCCTCCTCGGCCTCCGGCACCAGCCCCTCGGTGGCCGCCGCCTCGGCGTTGTTGTGCGCCTCGGAGCTGAATTCCCTGGCCACGCTGACGAGTTCGTTCAGGTTGTCCAGCCGGGCGCCGTCCTGCGGGTCGTCCGATGCCGCCAGCTCGGCGCGGTAGCCGGTGCGGTCGAGCACCGCGTCGACGACGGTGCCGACGTCGAAGTAGGCGGCGTCCGGCTGGGCGCCGAGCGCGCGCACCTCGTCCAGCAGGTCGAGGAAGCCGGCGATGGCGCGCTGCGCCCTGGTGTTCAACAGCGCGACCTTGCCGTCCGCCGCGTCCCGCAGCGCCGCCCCGAAGCCGAGGCCGCGCTGCTCGGCGTGCACCGCGACGCAGGCCTCCGCCCGGTCGCCGATGCCGCGGCGCGGGGTGTTCAGGATGCGGCGCATGCTCACCGCGTCCTCCGGGTTCGCCAGCACCCTGAGGTAGGCGACGATATCGCGCACCTCCTTGCGCTCGTAGAACCGGACGCCGCCGACCACCTTGTACGGCAGCCCCATCCGGATGAAGATCTCCTCCAGGGCGCGCGAGTTGTTGTTGGTGCGGTAGAAGACCGCGACGTCGCCGTAGTTGGCGTCGCCCGCGTCGACCAGCCGGTCGATCTCCCGCGCGACGAAGGAGGCCTCGTCGTGCTCGTTGTCCGCGACGTAGCCGACGATCAGGTCGCCCTCGCCGGAATCGGTCCACAGCCGCTTCTCGCGCCGGTTCTCGTTGCGCGCGATCACCGCGTTCGCGGCGGAGAGGATGTGCTGGGTGGAGCGGTAGTTCTGCTCCAGCAGGATGGTCTCCGCGTCCGGGAAGTCGCGCTCGAACTCCTCGATATTGCGGATCGTCGCGCCGCGGAAGGCGTAGATGGACTGGTCGGCGTCGCCGACCACGCAGAGCTCGCTCGGCGGCACCTCGCTGTGCAGCTCGCGGCCGTCGGGCCCCTGCTCCGGCGCGCTGATCGCGTGCCCGACCAGCTCGCGGATCAGCACGTACTGCGCGTGGTTGGTGTCCTGGTACTCGTCGACGAGGACGTGCCGGAAGCGGCGGCGGTAGTACTCGGCCACCTCGGGGTGGTTCCGCAGGATCGCGACCGTCTCGCCGATCAGGTCGTCGAAGTCGAGCGCGTTCGCCGCGCGCAGCCTGCGCTGGTACTCGGTGTAGACCTTGGCGACCAGGGTGGGCAGCTCGGACTCGTCCGACTCCGCGTCCGCGACCGCCTGCGCCGGGCCGATCAGCTCGTTCTTCAGGTTGGAGATGGCGGTGGCGAGCAGCCGGGCCGAGTACTTCTTGACGTCGATCTCCATGTCGCGGCTGATCATGGTGAGCAGCCGGCGCGAATCGTCCGCGTCGTAGATGGAGAAGTTCGAGTTCATCCCGGGCAGCAGCGCGGCCTGCATGCGCAGGATCCGCACGCAGCTGGAGTGGAACGTGGAGACCCACATGCTCTGCGCGCGCGGCCCGACCAGCCCGGCCACCCGCTCGCGCATCTCGGCGGCGGCCTTGTTGGTGAAGGTGATGGCCAGGATCTGCCCGGTGTGCGCGCCGCGGGCGGCGAGCAGGTAGGCGATCCGGCGGGTGAGCACGGCGGTCTTGCCCGACCCCGCGCCCGCGACGATGAGCAGCGGCGCTCCGGCGTGCACGACGGCGGCGCGCTGCTGCGGGTTCAGCCCCTCGAGCAGGTGCTCGGCCTCGTCCGCGCGCTTGCGCTCGCGCTCGACCCGCAGCCGCTCGCGCTCGTCCTGGCTGAGCGGGGCCTGCGCGGTGAGCGCGACCCGCTTCGCCGGAGCCGGACCCGTTCGATCCCTGTTCGTTTCGTTCTGCGCCACCGTGATGTCCATTGCCCATCCACGCTACCGGCGCGCACCGACAGAACCGAGCCCGGACCGGGGGTCCCGCCGCGCACCGGCCCCGCCGGGGGCGGTGTGGCAGACTGGGCGCGTGATCAGCGACCCGACCCGCAGCCCGGAGTTCCGGTTGTCCGCAGGCCACCCTTTCCGCGGATCCTGATCCACGTGTGACCGTGCGGGGGGAGAATACAAGGTCCACCAGGTCTGTTTCAGAGTGAAAGAACTGATCGGTAACGACAAGGGGATGACGACCGATCCACGTTCTGACACGAGGAGATGAATGATGAGCACCCCTGCCACCACCGCCGGGTCGAATTCCGCGTCGTCCCCCGGGTCCGACGCCGCGCTCCCGCAGAGCGAGGCCGAGATCGAGAAGCTCCGCAAGGAGATCGATCGGCTCGACGCGGAGATCCTCGCCGCCATCAAGCGGCGCAGTGAGATCTCCCGGGTGATCGGCCGGACCCGGATGGCCTCCGGCGGCCCGCGGCTGGTGCACAGCCGGGAGATGAAGGTGCTCGAGCGCTTCAGCGAGCTCGGGCAGGAGGGGCACACCCTCGCCATGCTGCTGCTGCGCCTCGGCCGCGGACGCCTCGGCCACTAGGCACTTCGGTCCTCGTCCGACAGCCGCCCCGGTCTCTCCGATCGGGGCGGCTGTCGCGCATCAGGTGAGCGCGATGTACTTCGTCGAGAGGTACTCCTCGATGCCCTCACTGCCGCCCTCGCGCCCGAAGCCGGAGGACTTGACCCCGCCGAACGGCGCGGCGGTATCGGAGATCACGCCGCGGTTCACCCCGACCATGCCGCTCTCCAGCCCCTCCGCGATCCGCAGCGCGCGGTCCAGATCCCGGGTGTAGATGTAGGCGACCAGCCCGAATTCGGTGTCGTTGGCGGCGGCCAGCCCCTCCTCCTCGGTCTCGAAGGTGACCACCGGCGCCACCGGCCCGAAGACCTCCTCGCGCAGGATGCGGGCGTCGGCTGGCAGCTCGGCGAGCACCGTCGCGGGGTAGTACCAGCCGGTGCCGTCCGGCCGCTCGCCGCCGATCCTGACCTTCGCGCCCTTCGCGACCGCGTCCTCGACCAGCTCCGACACCGTGTTCAGCTGGTCCTCGCTGACCAGCGGGCCGAGCGTGGTCTCCGGGTCGGTGCCGGGCCCGAGCACCACCGACTCCATCGCCTTCGCGAACTTGGCGGTGAACTCCTCGGCCACCCCGGCCTGCACGTGGAAGCGGTTGGCGGCGGTGCACGCCTCGCCGCCGTTGCGCAGCTTGGCCAGCATGGCGCCCTGCGCCGCGGCATCGACGTCGGCGTCGTCGAAGACCACGAACGGGGCGTTGCCGCCCAGCTCCATGGAGGTGCGCAGGAGCAGCGGCGCGGCCTGCTCGACCAGCTTGCGCCCCACCTCGGTCGAGCCGGTGAAGGTCAGCTTGCGCAACCGGGAATCCTCCAGCAGCGGCTTGGTGACGGCGGCCGAGCGGCTGGACGGGATCACCGAGAGCACGCCGTCCGGCAGCCCGGCCTCGCCGCACAGCTTCGCCAGCAGCAGCATGGTGAGCGGGGTCGCCGAGGCGGGCTTGACCAGCATGGTGCAGCCCGCGGCGAGCGCGGGACCGATCTTGCGGGTGCCCATGGCGAGCGGGAAGTTCCACGGGGTGATGGCCAGACAGGGCCCGACCGGCTGCTTGTGCACGATGATCCGGCCGGTGCCGAGCGGGGAGTGCTGGTAGCGGCCGTGCACCCGCACCGCCTCCTCGGCGAACCAGCGGAAGAACTCGGCGCCGTAGCGCACCTCGTTGCGGCTCTCCGGCAGCGCCTTGCCCATCTCCAGCGTCATGAGCAGCGCGAAATCCTCGCTGCGCGCGGTGATCGCCTCGAAGACGGCGCGCAGGATCTCGCCGCGCTCGCGGGACGGGGTCGCGGCCCACTCGGCCTGCACCGCGACCGCCGCGTCCAGCGCCTTCACCGCATCGCGCGGGCCCGCGTCTGCGATCTCCAGCAGGGTCTCGCCGGTCGCCGGGTTGTGCACGGCGAAGGTGCCGCCCTCGACCGGATCGGCCGGGCCGCCGATCCACAGCGAGGTGGGGACGGACTGCAGAACTTCGAGTGCTTCCTTTTCCAGGGCCATGCCGTCAGCCTAATGACCTCGTGCCCGGTTGCGGGGAGCCTTCTCCGGCTCGGAAACGGGTCTCAGAGCCGGCCGCGCAGCAGCAGATTCCAATAGACGCGGGGCAGGACGTAGCGGTCGAAGGCCCACGCGCTGCGGCGCGGCCGGAGCGGGTCCAGGAACGAGGGCAGCGCTGAGGAGAGGGCGCCGCTGCGGTCGAACTCGGCGGGGATGAGCCGGTGCGCGTCGGTGGCGATCGGCGCCACCGTGTAGCCGTCGTATTCGCGCAGCGCGGCTCCGGCGCGGGCGGCGGCGATGTTGTCGGCGAGCACCGCGATCTGGCGGCGCAGCGCACCGCCGGAGGGATCGGTGGCGACCGCGGCGGCGTCGCCCGCCGACCAGATGTCGTCGAAGGCGCGGTGCCGCAGCGTCCCGGGATCGATGTCGACGAGCCCGTGCGGCGCGGCGGCGAGTCCGGAGGTCTCGATCCACCGGGGGCCGCGGAACGGGGGAACCAGGTGCAGCAGGTCGTAGGGCAGCCGATGCTCGCTCCCCTCCGCGGTGACGGTGACAGCCTGGACGTCGGGGTGCAGCGCGGTGACCGTGCTGTCGTCCCACACCCGGACGTTCAGGGCGGCGAGCCTGGACCGCAGCGCGTCGTCGAGTTCCCGCACGCCGATCAGGTCGGGGCGGTCGACGACCAACGCCAGGTCGAGGGTGTCCAGGATCCCGCGTCGACGCCAGTGCGCCGCGGCCAGGAACAGCGGCTTGATCGTCGTTCCGGTGCAGCTCACCGGTGCTCTCGGCACCGTGAAGACCACCCGGCTCCCGGGTGCGAGGGTGCGGACGAGTTCCCAGGTCCGCGCGGCCCGGTCGAGATAGTTGCTGGTCACTCCCGGTGTGTCGAGCGCCGCGTCGAGGCCGGGCAGTGCGTCGGTGTCGGGGACCAGACCGGGCGCGACGACGAGATCGCGATAGCCGACGACCGCACCGGATTCGCAGCGCACCCGGTGCGCCGACGGCTCGACCGCGACCACCGCGTCGCGGATCCAGCTCGCTCCGGCGGGCGTGACGGAGCGCTGGGTCCGCTCCGCCTGCGTGAGGCTCGCCTGACCGCCGCCGACGTAGGACAGCAGCGGCCGGTAGGTGTGCACCGCGTTCGGCTCGACGATGGCGACATCCTCGATCCCCTGCCGGATCAGCCGGGCGGCCGCGCTGATGCCCGCGTTGCCGCCGCCGATGATCACCACGTCGAACTGCCGCTCGGGTCTGGTCGCCGTCATCGCCCGGAGCTACCCCCGTTCCCCGGCATCGAAACGAGCCGTGTGACCGCGGCCCGCCCGCTGTAATGTCGGTGGGCGTGAGCAGCGACATCACCGCGTCGGCGGCCTGGCGGAAACTGCACGATCACCACGAGGGTGTCAGGGGGATCCACCTGCGCGAGCTCTTCGCCGACGATCCGGAGCGCGGGCGCGAGCTCGTCGTCCAGGTCGGCGACCTGCGCATCGACTACAGCAAGCACCGCGTCACCCGCGAAACCCTCGCGCTGCTCGCCGAACTGGCGCGCGAGGCGGACGTCGCCGGGCACCGGGACGCCATGTTCCGCGGCGACCACATCAACACCAGCGAGGACCGCGCGGTCGGGCACATCGCCCTGCGCGCCCCCGCCGGGGAGCGGCTGACCATCGACGGCGCCGACGCCACCGCCGAGGTGCACGACGTGCTGCGCCGGATGGGCGAGTTCACCGACGCGGTGCGCTCCGGGGAGTGGCGCGGCGCCACCGGCGAGCGCATCCACACGGTCGTGAACATCGGCATCGGCGGCTCCGACCTCGGCCCGGTCATGGTGCACCGGGCGCTGCGGCACTACGCCGACGCCGGTGTGGACGCCCGCTTCGTCTCCAACGTGGACCCCGCCGACCTGGTCGCCGAGCTCACCGGGCTCGACCCCGCGCACACGCTCTTCGTCATCGCCTCCAAGACCTTCTCCACCCTGGAGACGCTCACCAACGCCACCGCGGCCAGGCGCTGGCTCACCGCCGCGCTCGGTGAGGACGCGGTGGCTGAGCACTTCGTCGCGGTCTCCACCAATGCCGAGCGGGTCGCCGAGTTCGGCATCGACACTGCGAACATGTTCGGCTTTTGGGACTGGGTCGGCGGGCGCTACTCGGTGGACTCCGCCATCGGGCTCTCCGTCATGGCGACCATCGGGAAGGAGCGGTTCGCCGAGTTCCTGGCCGGGATGCACGCCGTGGATCAGCACTTCGCGACCGCGCCGCTCGAGGCCAACGCCCCGGTACTGCTCGGCCTGCTCGGCGTCTGGTACTCGAACTTCTTCGGCGCGGAATCCCGCGCCGTGCTGCCGTACTCGAACGACCTCGACCGGTTCCCCGCCTACCTGCAGCAGCTCACCATGGAGTCCAACGGCAAGTCGGTGCGCGCCGACGGCACCCCGGTGCGCACCTCCACCGGCGAGATCTTCTGGGGCGAGCCGGGCACCAACGGCCAGCACGCCTTCTACCAGCTGCTGCACCAGGGCACCCGGCTGGTGCCCGCCGACTTCATCGGCTTCGCCACCCCCACCGACGACCTGCCGACCAGGGACGGCACCGGCAGCATGCACGATCTGCTCATGAGCAACCTCTTCGCGCAGACCAAGGTGCTCGCCTTCGGCAAGACCGCCGAGGAGATCGCCGCCGAGGGCACCGCCCCGGAGCTGGTGCCGCACAAGGTCATGCCGGGCAATCGGCCGACCACCACGATCCTGGCGCCGAAGCTCACCCCCTCGGTGGTGGGTCAGCTGATCGCGCTGTACGAGCACATCGTGTTCGTGGAGGGCGCGATCTGGGGCATCGACAGCTTCGACCAGTGGGGCGTCGAGCTCGGCAAACAGCAGGCGCTCGCCCTGGAGCCGCTGCTCACCGCCGCCGAGGAGCCGGAGCCGCAGGACGACTCCTCCACCGACGCCCTCATTCGCTGGTACCGCGCATCCCGCGGGTGATCGCGCCGGTGGCGACGGCGAGCAGGACGCCGACCACAACCAGGTCGAACACGATCTGCAGCATGGTGACGACGCGCGCCGTCTGCCCGACGGCGTGCACGTCGCCGAAGCCGACGGTGCCCAGCGTGACGATGGTGTAGTACAGCGCGTCGGTGCGCGTCACCAGCCCGTCGAACTGGCCGGGGTCGTTCTTCGCCAGCAGGTAGTAGGTGAGCGCGAAGAAGACGACGGTCACCGTGAGCAGCAGCAGAATGCCGTCCACCTGCCTGCCCGCCCGCTGCGGGGCCGCGGTCAGGCGGCGGATGTGCCGGTCGGTCAGCTGGGCCAGTCCGGCCAGGCCCGCGAGGAAGACGAGCACGCCGATGATGCGGTCCTCGAGGTTCAGGTTCAGCGGGATGCCGTAGTAGACGAGCAGGGCGCAGAGGATCGCGATCCCGTTGCGGAGCAGGCGGGTGCGGTGCGAGTCGGGCGGGGGCATCGGTTCATCATGTGTCCCTCGTGCGGCTTGTCGCGGTACCCGCGCCGCACCGGGGAGTCCGCCGAACGGCTCCCCGTCGGTCACAGCACATGCGCACCGATCACCAGATCGGCCCGGTCGCGGGTGCGGGCGATCAGATCGGCATTGCGCAGATCGCTGTCGTACACCTTGCGGTGTGCCTGATGCTCGCTGCGGCCACCCGCGCGGTGCCGCGCCAGCAGCCGCCGCGCGAGAAGGTCGCGCGGGGCGTCGAGGTACCAGACCTCGTCCAGGAGGGGGCGGACCTGCGGCCAGGTCAGCAGGTAGTTGCCCTCGACCAGGGCGACACGCTGGGTCGTGAAGGTGACACCCGCGGGTGTGGGCTCGTCCGTGGCGCGGTCGAAGGTGGGCCAGAGGACTCGGGCTTCGGTTCGGAGGGCTCGGAGATTCGCGACGAACCCCTCGACGTCGAAGGTGTCCGGCTCGCCCTTCCGCTCCCGCGCGCCGCGCTGGTCCAGGATCGCGTTCGACAGGTGGTACCCGTCCATCGGGGCGATCTCCGCGTCCGGCGCGAGGGCGGTGCGCAGCGCCTCGGCCAGGGTGGACTTGCCGGTGCCCGGCGGCCCGGTGATGCCGAGCAGGAAGCGGTGGTCACCCGTTCCGGCCCGGGCCCGGACCCGGCGGGCGAGCTCACCCGGCACCGGGCCGAGGGGAATCGACGCATCGCGCGCGGTTCCCCTCGGCCCGGTCATAGCAGGATGTATACACCCGATTCGGGCTACCAGCAGTACTTGAAGCTGCGGTAGTACTCGCACTCCTGCTGGTAGTTCCAGCGGTCCGGAACGTCGGAGTTCGGGACGGAGGCGCCGGCCGCGCCGCCGGCGGCCATGCCGCCGAGCAGGCCGACGATCAGCCCGATCGGCAGGGTGATGGGGAGGAGCAGCCCCATGGTCGCGATGCCGAGCACCACACCGAGGAAGCCGCCGGCGAGGCTGCCGAGCACGGCGCCGATCCCGGCGCCCGCCTCGATGCTGCGGTCCCGCGGCGACGTCATCCGCCAGTAGCCGATCTCCTGGGCGGAGACGGCGGCGATCAGCTTGGTGCCGTCGTCCTCGACGCGCGGGGCGAGGCTCACCTGGTGCTGCCCGACCGGGATGTGCAGCGGCACCGATGCCACCACCGCCCCCGCGGCGTCGGCGATCTCGATGACTTCTCCGGTGACCCGGAAGGTGCCGGAGGTGAGCGCGGCGGTGAGCGTGCGGCCGTCGGCGCCGCCGTTCACGGTGTAGCCGACGCCCTGCTCTTCACCCGTGGCACTACCGGGCAGTTCGGCCGCGGTGATCACCGCCGGGTCGGGCTGCGCGAACGCGGTGGCCTGGGTGACGGTGAACGCGGCGACGGCGAGCGCGAGGACGGCGGTGAGCTTCTTGATTCTCATCGTGCGGTGTTCTGTTCCGATCAGGGAGAGGGAATGGTGAGTAGCCGTAGATATACTCACGAGATGCTGTGCAGTGCAACAATTTCCGGATATACCCTGTTCGGATTACAGAACTACTGGTCGGTACCGCACGGACCGGCGATTCCGTGCGATGGCGAAAAGTTCGCGGGCGCAATGCCCGGAATCAGCTCACGAACGCCCGCTCGATGATCGACGTCGTGTCGACGCCCACCGGGAGGGTGCCGAAGGCGATGCCCCAGTCGCCGCCGAGCCGGGTGGCGCAGAAGGCGTCGGCGACGGCGGAGTGGCCGTGGCGGACCAGCTGCGCACCCTGGAGAACCAGGGCCATGAGTTCGATGACGCGGCGGGCGCGGTACTCGATGTCGGAGAAGTCGGTGAGTTCCTTGCCGACGCGGTCGATGGCGTCGTCCAGGCGCGGGTCGGCGCCGCGGGCGAGCGCGACCTCGGCGAAGTAGGCCTCGACCGACTCCGGTTGGCGAGCCATGGCGCGCAGTGCGTCGAGGGCGGCGACATTGCCCGACCCCTCCCAGATGGACATGAGCGGCGCCTCGCGGTAGAGCCGCGGCATGCCGGACTCCTCCGCGTACCCGTTGCCGCCCAGGCACTCCAGCGCCTCGGCGGCGTGCGCGGGGGCGCGTTTGCAGACCCAGTACTTGGTGATGGCGAGCGCGATCCGGCGCAGCGCGGCCTCGCCGGGGTCGGCGCCCGCCCGGTCGGTTGCGCCTGCCAGCCGCAGCATGACGGTGGTGGCGGCATCCGACTCGATCACCAGGTCGGCGAGGACGTTGCGCATGGCGGGGTGGTCGATCAGGGGCTTGCCGAAGGTCTGCCGGTGCCTGGCGTGGTGCACGGCGTGCACGGCGCCGACCCGCATGCCGGTCGCCGAGCCGATCACGCAGTCCAGCCTGGTCATGTTGACCATCTCGATGATGGTCTTCACGCCCGCGCCCTCGGCGCCGACCAGCCAGCCGGTGGCGTTCTCGTACTCGATCTCGGACGACGCGTTCGACTTGTTGCCGAGTTTGTCCTTGAGCCGCTGGATCCGGATCGGGTTGCGGGTGCCGTCCGGCAGCACCCGGGGCAGCAGGAAGCAGGAGAGCCCGCCGGGCGCCTCGGCCAGGGTGAGGAACATGTCGGACATGGGCGCGGAGGTGAACCACTTGTGCCCGACGATCCGGTACGCGCCGTCCGGCTGCGGGGTGGCGGTGGTGGTGTTGGCGCGGACGTCCGAGCCGCCCTGCTTCTCGGTCATGGACATGCCCGCGATCAGCCCGGCCTTGCCGGACGGCTCACGCAGCCCGAAGTCGTAGCTGCGCGAGCCGAGCAGCGGCTCGAAGCGGGCGGCGAGCTCGGGGTTGTGCCGGAGCGCGGGAATCACGGCGTAGGTCATGGAGATCGGGCACATGTGGCCCGCGTCGGCGACGCCCCAGGTGTAGAACTTGGCGGCCCGCGCGACGTGCGTGCCCGGCCGGTCGTCCAGCCAGGGCGAGCCGTGCAGGCCGTGCTCGACGGCGACCGCCATGAGCTGGTGCCAGGCCGGGTGGAACTCGACCTCGTCGATCCGGTTGCCGTAGCGGTCATGCGTGCGCAGCACCGGCGGGTAGTCGTTCGCGAGCCGGCCCCACTCCTGCGCCTCGGCGCCGCCCGCGCGCAGGCCGAGCGCGCGGACCTCGGGTTCGGCCCAGCCGCCGCCCTCGCGGTGCAGCCCCTCGAGCAGGGCCGGGTTGCGGGAGACATCGAACGGGACGAGGTCGGGCACCTGGTTGAAGACGTCGTGGGTGTGCATGGTCGCTCCTCTCAGCGGAGGCCGAGCGCGCGGAGCGCGAAGGCCACCAGGTCGTCGATGACGGCGGCGTCGGCGGGTTCGGCGGCGAGCGGGCCGACCAGCACCTCGCCGATCGCGCCGACCAGCGCCGCCGCGGTCACCGCCGGCCGCTGCGGCGGCAGCTCGCCGCGGGCGATGCCTGCGGCGACCGCGCCCTCGAAGGTCTCGGCGAAGGCGCGCCGGAAGTGCAGCCGCTCGGCGTCGACGGCGGCGTCCACCGGCTCGGCGAGCAGCACATAGGCCAGTTTCGGGTTGCGCAGGGCGCGGCCGGCGAAGGTGCGGACGGCGGCCGAGACCCGCTCCGCCGCCGCGAGCTCTTCGGCGTCGACAGCCGAGCGCACCGCGTCGACCTCGTGCGTGACCACCTCGAGGAAGACGGCGCGCACCAGTTCGGCCTTGCCCGCGTAGTGCTTGTAGACGGTGCCGGTGGCGATCTCGGCCTCGGCGGCCACCGCGGCCATCGAGAGCCCGGCGAAGCCGTCGCGGGCGAGCACCCGGCCCGCGGCCTGGGTGATCAGCCCGGCCTTGGCATCGAGCCGAGCTTGTACGGCGGGGGTTCTGCGGTATGCCACCCAAGAAGTGAATCATCAGTTCACTTCTTGGCGCAAGGGGTAGGGTCGAGCCGTGAATGCTGTGCGGGTAGAACGCTCCGGCCCCGTGACCACGGTGATCCTGGATCGCCCCGAGGCGCGCAATGCGGTGGACGGCCCCACCGCCGCCGCGCTCAGCGCCGCCTTCCGCGCGTTCGACGCGGATCCGGAGGCGGCCGTCGCGGTGCTCTGGGGTGCGAACGGCACCTTCTGCGCGGGCGCCGACCTGAAGGGGCTCGGCACCGAGCGCTCGAACGTCGTCACCGAGGACGGCGACGGCCCGATGGGGCCGACCCGGCTGGTGCTGAGCAAGCCGGTGATCGCCGCCGTCGCGGGGTACGCGGTGGCGGGCGGGCTGGAGCTGGCGCTCTGGTGCGATCTGCGAATCGCCGAGGAGGACAGCACCTTCGGCGTGTTCTGCCGGCGCTGGGGCGTACCGCTCATCGACGGGGGGACCGTGCGGCTGCCGCGGATCGTCGGGCAGGGGCGGGCCATGGAGCTGATCCTCACCGGGCGGGCGGTCGACGCCGCCGAGGCGCTCGCCATCGGGCTGGCGAACCGGTTGGTTCCGGCCGGGCAGGCGCGGGCCGCCGCCGAGCAACTCGCGCTGGAGCTGGCCGCGTCACCGCAGGCCTGTCTGCGCTCCGACCGCATGTCGGTGCTGGAGCAGGAGGGGTTGGACGAGGCCGCCGCGCTGCGCGCCGAGTACCGGCACGGGTTGCGGGCGCTCGCGGGTGGCGCGCTGGAGGGAGCGCGGCGGTTCGCCTCCGGTGCGGGCAGGCACGGGGAGACCGCCTCGTCGTGACGGCACGGCTGAGCGTCGTCGACGAGATCTTCCTGCGGACCCATCGCGGGCTGGGGACGCCGATCGTCCTGCAGGGGGTGTGGCGGACCGCGGAGCGGGTGCCCGTCGGGGTGCTGTGGGCGCTGCGCGAGGGGTTGCGGACCGGGGAGCTGGGGCGGCGGGTTCGCAGCGCGCGGGTGCCGGGGGCACGGCGCGCGTGGGTGCGGAATGTGCGGGGGTTGCCGCTGGTGCTGTACGGGGTGATTCCGGTTGCGGGGCTGCTGGATTGGGCCGATGCGCGCGGCGGGGAGCTGGATCCTTCGCGCGGGCCGGGGTGGCGGTTGGCGTACGCGCCGCTCGCCGACGGCGGGGCGGTGGTGTCGCTGACGTGTTCGCACGTGTTGGCGGATGGCCGGGCGCTGGTGCTGGCGGCGGATCACGCGCTGCGCGGGGTCGCGGGTGAGGTCGAGGCCCTTCCGCTGGACGCGCGGGGTGACTGGGCGGATGCCAGGCGGCAGTGGAGTGTGGTGCTCGAGGGAACCGGGCGGGCGTGGTGGAACAGGGTGCGAACCGAGATGGCCCGGGGTGTGCGGCGGGTCGTCGAGGCGACCGGCTCCACGCGGCGGGCGGACGAAGCCGTCGCACCGCGACCACGCTCCGCGCTGGCAGTGGCGACCCGGCCCACCGTCGCACTTCCGCGAACCGCGGGCCGGGCGGCGCTACCGACCGCCGACGAACCCCTGCCAGACCCGGGTGTCCCGCGAGCGCAGCCACGACGGCCTGCCGAGACCCTCGCCCGGAACGCGCTCCCGGCGGACCGCCGCGCACCACGGCTCCGCACCTCATCGGCGGGCACCGGCAACACCTCATCGGGGGGTACCGGCAACGCCACCGTCACCCTGGTCGCCCAATCCCCATCAGAGACCTGGGATTCCATCGCCACGAACTCCGGCGGCACCCCGAACAGCCTGTTCGTCGCGGTGATCGCGCACACCCTCTGGGAACTCGGCTACCAGCCCGACGAACTCACCGCGAGCCTCCCGGTCGACACCCGCGCCGAGCCGCGGGTGGACAACGACCTCGCCGTGACCGCCGTCCGGATCACCCGCTCCGACACACCGAAAGAACTGCGCGAGAAGGCCCGCGCCGCCTACGAGTACCGGATGACCAGCCCGGCCGGGATCCCGGAGGAGATCCTCCAGGTGATCCCGGACCGCCTGGCGCACACCCTCGCCGCGGGCGCGGGCGAACGCGACATCCTCTGCTCGAACATCGGCCCGCTCCCCGACTCCATCGGCGCGCTCGGCCCCAGCCGCTGCACCGGCATGGCCGCCCGCGCCATCCACCCCGGCCTGCGCCGGGACCGCCTGCCGCGCACCCGCCTCGCCGGCTACCTCTGCCACCTCGACGGCGAGTACACCCTGGCCCTGGTGAGCCTGGAGCCCGAGCGCAGCCGCGCCGAGCTGCGCGCCGCCCTGCTGCGCGCCGCCGAACCCTTCGGGCTGCCGCTCACACCGTGGTGACGGCCACCCGGCCGAGCACCGAATCCGGCACCGGCACGCCGGGTTCCAGGTCGGCCGAGGAGACCGGCGGGTCGAAGACCTGACGCAGGGGAAGCACCCCGGCCCAGACCCCACCGGCCGCGATGTCGTCGGCATCGTCCACCGGGCCGCCGGTGCGCACCTTGACCGACGCCTCGGTGAGGTCGAGCGCGAGCACCAGCGTCGCCGCCATCTCCTTGGGGTTGGGCGGGCGCACCCGCTCCCAGGAGCCGGGGGCGGTGTGCTCGACGATCACGCGCAGCGCGTGCAGCCGCTGCCCGGGGTCGGTGAGCCGCTCCGGCCTGCCGTGGATGACGGCGGAGTGGAAGTTCATCGAGAAGTGCATGGCCGAGCGGGCGTAGACGATGCCGTCCACCCGGGTGACGCTCACGCAGACGTCGCCGGCGAGCGCGGCCCGCATGTTCCCGGCGCCGGTGGAGCCGTGCAGGTAGAGGGTGTCGCCGTCGCGGCCGTAGACGGTCGGCACCACCAGCGGGGCGCCGTCGATGACGACGCCGAGGTGGCAGAGCGCGCCCGCGTCGAGCAGGGCGTCGAGTTCGGCGCGGTCGGTGCGGCCGCGCTCCCGGCTGCGGGTGAGCCGGGTGCGTCGGGTCGGGGCGAGCGGGGCGCGTTCGGTCATGGCTCTGATCGTGGCGCGACAAGTGGCATTATAGGAGGGCCAATTCCTTGGAACTTCGGAAGACCACTTTCGCGGATCGCACAGCGCGCGCCACGGCGTAGCCGGACCGCCCGCGGCGCAGCCGGATCCCGCCGCGGCGGGCAGCGCGGGGACCGAGACCCACCCGCCACGATGGAAGGAGGGCACGGCCCATGACCACCCCCGCCGACGACCTGCCCCTCACCCTCGACCGGGCGAGCGCCGTCCCGCTCGCCGTCCAGGTCGCGGACGGCCTGCGCGGCGCGGCGGGCTCCGGGATCCTGCGCCGGGGCGACCGCCTGCCCTCCTCCCGCGCGCTCGCGACCCGGCTCGGGGTGAGCCGCACCGTGGTCGCCGCGGCATACGACCGCCTGCACGCCGAAGGCTGGCTCGGCGGACGGCAGGGCTCGGGCACCTACCTGCTCGCCGCCCCCGCCGCGGCGCCCGCGACCCCGGTGCCGCAGCCCTCCGAGACCGAACCGGGTGGCCTGATCGACCTCGCCCCCGGCGCGCCCTGCGCGGCCGTCATCGACCGCGCGGCCTGGCGCCGGGCCTGGCGCGCCGCCGCCGACCGGCCGCCGGCCACCAGGCGCGACCGCGCGGGCGAACCCGCCTACCGCAGCGCCGTCGCCGAGCACCTGCTGCGCCACCGCGGCCTGGCCGCCGGCCCCGAGGTCACCGTGCTGGCGACCACCGGTACCGGCGCCGCGGTCGCCGAGATCGCGGCCGCCGCACTGCCGCCGGGCGCGACGGTCGCCGTCGAGGACCCCGGCTACCAGCGCGCGGTCGGCGGTCTCCTGGCGGCCGGGCTGCGGGTGCTCCCGGTGCCGGTGGACGACGGCGGGCTGCGCGTCGAGCTGATCCCGGACGGCGTCGCGGCGGTCTACTGCACCCCGGCGCATCAGTTCCCGCTCGGCAGCCGGATGAGCGCCGAGCGCCGGGTCCGCCTGGTCGACCTGGCCCGCGAGCGGCGGCTACTGGTACTGGAGGACGACTACGACGGTGAACTCCGCTACGACACCGCCCCGCTGCCGCTGCTCGCCGCGCTGGCCCCGGACGTGGTGGTGCACCTCGGCACCACGAGCAAGATCCTCTCCCCCACGCTCGGCGCCGGCTGGCTGGTCGCAGGCCCCGAGGTAGCCGCGGCGGTGCTCGCCCACCGCGACCGCACCGGCACCGCCCCCTCGCCCGCAGGCCAGCTGGTCCTCGCCGAACTCGCCGCACACGGCGACCTCGCCGGACACCTGCGCAAACTGCGCCGGGTCATGCCCGCCCGCAGGGTAACGCTGCTGTCCCACCTGACCGGGCTGGAAGTGCTCGGCGACGACGCGGGCTCGCACGTCGTCGTCCCGCTCCCCGACGCCGCCGCCGAACAGGCCGCGGTGGCCGCCGCCGCGGCCCGCGGCGTGCTCTTCGACGGCCTGGTTCGACACCACCTGGGCGAGCCGCACCACTTCGGCGTCGCGCTCGGCTACTCGGCGGCGAGCGAATCGGAGCTCGCCGTTGCCGCTCGGATAGCGGGCGAGTGCCTGCGGCGGTCGTAGCATGGGCGGCATGAGCGAACAGGACCTCCTGGCCCGTATCCGTGAACTGGTCGACCGGGAGCACGAGCTCCGGTCGCAGGCCGAGAACCGGGAGATCGACCCGGAGACCGAGCGCCGCAAGCTCGCCGAGCTCGAGGTCACCCTCGACCAGTGCTGGGACCTGCTGCGCCACCGCCGGGCCCGGCTCGACGCGGGCGAATCCCCCGACGACGCCGCGGTGAACCCGCCCGGCCAGGTCGAGAACTACCTCCAGTAGCCGTGGCCGACACCACCGACGAGTTCGACGTCGTCGTGATCGGGGCGGGGCCGGCCGGCGAGAACGCCGCCGCCTACGCCATCGCGGGCAGCGACCGCACCGCCGCGCTGGTCGAGCGCGAGCTGGTCGGTGGCGAGTGCTCCTATTGGGCCTGCATCCCCAGCAAGGCGCTGCTCCGCCCCGGCCACGTGCTCGCCGCCGCGAAAGCGATGCCCGGCGTCACCGCCGACGGCCTCGACGTGGCCGCGGTGCTGGCCCGCCGCGACTCCTTCACGCACCGCGACGACACCGGCCACGACGACTGCTCGCAGGTCGACTGGGCCGAGGACAATCGGATCACGGTGGTCCGCGGGCACGGCAGGCTCGCGGGCGAGCGCGCCGTCGAGGTCGGCGGCCGCACCCTGCGCGCCAGGCACGCCGTCGTGCTGGCCACCGGCACCACCGCCGCCGTCCCCGATGTCCCCGGGCTGCGCGCGGCGCTGCCATGGACCTCCCGCGACGCCACCGCCGTCACCGAGATCCCCGGCCACGTCGCGATCATCGGCGGCGGCGTCGTCGCCTGCGAGGCCGCGACCTGGCTGGCCGCGCTGGGCGCGCGGGTCACGCTGCTGGTGCGCGGGCACGCCCTGCTGGCCGGTAACGAGCCGTTCGCGGGCGAGCGGGTCGCGGCCGCGCTCGCCGGAACCGGTCAGGTCGAGATCCGCTTCGGCGCGCAGCCCGAGCGGGTGCACCGGCCGGATGTCGCCGACACCGGCGAGGGCCGGATCCACGGTGGGCGGGTCACCGTCGAGCTGGGCGGCGGCGGATCCGTCGAGGCCGACGAGATCCTGGTGGCCGCGGGCCGTGCCCCGCACACCGGCGACCTCGGGCTGGCCACCGTCGGGCTGGAGCCCGGCTACCTGCCGGTCGACGACCACCTCACCGTCGACGGGGTGCCGGGCGAGTGGCTGTACGCGGTCGGCGACGTGAACCACCGGGTCGCGCTCACGCACATGGGCAAGTACCAGGCCAGGGTCGCCGGCGATGTGATCGCCGCCCGGGCCGACGGCCGCCCGCTGGACAGCCCCCGCTACACCGCGCTGGCCGATCACGACCTCGCGCCGCAGGTGGTCTACACCGCGCCGGAGGTGGCGGCGGTCGGGCTCACCGAGGCCGCGGCCAGGGAGCGCGGGCTCACCGTCTCCGCGGTCGAGCTCGATATCGCGGTGGCGGGCTCTTCGCTGGCGAGGGACGATTACGCCGGGCACGCCAAGCTGGTGGTCGACGAGACCACCGACACCCTGGTCGGTGCCACCTTCGTCGGCCCCGACGTCGGCGAGCAGCTGCACGCCGCGACCATCGCGGTGGTCGGCCGGGTGCCGCTGGAGACGCTGTGGCACGCGGTTCCGGCGTTCCCCGCGGTGAGCGAGTTCTGGCTGCGGTTGCTGGAGGCGCGGCGGTAGCGCTGGCACTCGGTGCCGACAGGGTCCGCGGTACCGGCGGTTCCGGTTACCCCTGTCGGCAAGCGCTCGCGCTGGATACCATCGGGGCATGGTGGCAACGACAGATATCACGATCGCCGACGGAGTGGTCCGCGGTCGTCGCGGTCGTCGCGTACTGCGCTGGCGGTCCATTCCGTATGCGGCCCCACCCATCGGCGACCAGCGCTTCCGGTCGCCGCAGCCGGTGCGGCCGTGGACCGGCGTCCGGGACGCGACCGAGTTCGGGAACGCGGCCATGCAGCACCGCGAGGGCGCCAGGATCGGCCCCCGCGGGTACCAGCCGACCAGCGAGGATTCGCTGACACTCAATGTCACGGTGCCCGCGCGGGCCGCCGCGTCGCCGCGGCCGGTGCTGGTCTTCATCCACGGCGGCGGGTACCTCTTCGGCACCTCGGCGCTCGGGCTCTACTCCGGTGCCAGGCTGGCCCAGCGCGGCGACGCCGTCGTGGTCTCGCTGAACTACCGGCTCGGCGTCTTCGGCTACGTGGACTTCAGCGAGTACAGCAGCGAGAGCCGGGCCTACGAGAGCAATCTGGGGCTGCGCGACCAGGTCGCCGCGCTGCGCTGGGTGCGCGACAATATCGCCGCCTTCGGCGGCGACCCGGGCAATGTCACGATCTTCGGCGAGTCCGCGGGCGCGCACGCCGTGCTCGCGCTGCTCGGCACACCCGAGGCGGGCGGCCTCTTCCACCGCGCGATCTCGCAGAGCCCGCCCGCCGACTGGGCGATGACCGCCGACGACGCGCGCATCTTCGCCCGCCGCTGCCTGGACGAGCTGAACATCTCGCCGGAGGCGGCGAACAAAGAGCTCGGCACGGTCGACGGGCACGATCTGCGGCGCGCCTTCAACAAGGTCGCGCGGCGGGTGGTGCACGAGCGCCGCGGCCTCTTCCCCACCGCCCCCGTCGTCGACGGCGAGTACCTGCCGCTCCCGCCGGTGCAGGCCATCGAGGAGGGGCGCGCGCACCGGGTGCCGCTGATCATCGGCACCAACCGGGACGAGGGAACGCTCTTCGCCAAGTTCGCCGACGAACTGCCGACCACCCCCGACCGGCTGCGCTCCGCGCTGGAATCGGTCGGCGCCGATCAGGAGCGGATCGCCGCCGCCTACCCCGGCTTCGCGGAGAACCCGCGGGTCGCGGTCAGGGCAGGCGGCGACTACGTCTTCTGGCGGCCGTCGCTGCGGGTCATGGCCGGGCACAGCAAACACGCCCCGACCTACGCCTACCGCTACGACTTCGCGCCGCGCGCCCTGCACCTGGCCGGGCTCGGCGCCACCCACGCCTCCGACCTGATCCCGGTCTTCGGCGGCGGCGACGGCCCGCTCGGCCGCGCCATCACCGCCGCGGGCGGCGGTAGCGGACTGCGCGCCGTCACCAGGCAGTTCCAGGAGAACTGGGTGGAGTTCGCGCGCACCGGCTCGCCGCTGCCCTCCTGGCCGCGCTACACCGAGGAGCGGCGCAGCACCCTGATCATCGACGACCCGACCCGGGTCGAGCACGACCCGGAGCCGACCAGGCGGCTGGCCTGGCAGGGCGTCGGGGTGCCGAGCCTCACTTGAGCAGCCGGGACATCCGGCGGTCGGCGAGGATCCGGCCGCCGGTCTGGCAGGTCGGGCAGTACTGGAACGAGCGATCCACGTAGGACACCTCGCGCACGGTGTCGCCGCAGACCGGGCAGGGCTCGCCGGTGCGGGCGTGCACCCGCATGCCCGAGCGCTTCTCGCCCTTGAGCCGGGCGGCGTCCTGCCCGACCGAGCGCCGCACCGCGTCGGTGAGCACCGCGCGCATGGCCGCGTACAGCTCGCCCGTTTTCGCATCCGGCAGCGTCTTGGTGTTGGCGAACGGCGAGACCTTGGCGGTGTGCAGGATCTCGTCGGAGTAGGCGTTGCCGATGCCTGCCAGCAGCGTCTGGTCAACGATGGCGGACTTGATCCGCTGCGAAGTGCCGTGCAGGATCGCGCCGAACTCGGCCTCGGTGAGCGCGAGCGCGTCCGGCCCGAGCCGGGCGATGCCGGGCACCAGCTGCGGATCGTCCACCACGTACACCGCGAGCCGCTTCTTGGTGCCCGCCTCGGTGAGGTCGAAGGCGGGCGTCGCTCCCGCCGGGGTGAAGAAGTGCACCCGCAGCGCCAGCGGCCCCTTCCCCGGCTTCGGCGGCGCCGGGCTCGGCTCATCGATCCAGCGCAGCCAGCCGCCCCTGGACAGATGGGTGAGCAGCCACAGCCCGCCGCACTCCAGCCCGAGGAACTTCCCGAACCGCCCCGCCCCGGTCACATCCCGCCCGGAGAGCGCCGTGATCGGCGGCTCGAAGGTCTTCACCGCGCTCAGCGCCGCCACATCGATCCGCCCGACCACCGCACCGGTCGCATGCTCCCGCAGGAACTGCGCCAGCGCCTCGATCTCCGGCAGTTCGGGCACATCGTCAGGCTACCGGCGGGTGCCGACAGGTGCGGGGATTCAGCTCGGCGCCGTCAGCTGCCAGACGTGGCCGTCGGGGTCGGCGAAGGTGGCGCTGAAGCCCCAGGGCTGGGTGGCGGGTTCGGTGATGACGGTGGCGCCCGCCGCGCGGGCCCGGTCGACGGCGGCGACGACCTCGGCTTCGCCGGGGAGGGCGAGGCCGAGCAGGCATTCGCTGGTGCCGGGGGCGGCCACGGCGCGGTCGCCGAGCACCCAGCCGAAGCCGCCGGTGGGGACGAGCACGAGGGTGGTGCGGGCGTCGAGGCGGTACTGCAGGGGCTCGGGGACGCCGTCGTCGGCGAGTTCGCCGAAGGGTTCGAGGCCGAGTGCCGCGCGGTGGAAGGCGACGGCGCGGCGGCGGTCCTCGGTGGGTAGCGCGATCACCACGGGTGGGACCTGGGTGCCGCGGCGGAGCAGGTAGATGTCCATGATCCAGCCCTTGGCCGCGCGCAGCTCGGCGCGGCGGGCCACGATACGCGGGCCGGCATCGGCGAGCGGGCCTTCGATCAGCTCCTCGTCCGGCATGCCGAGGTAGGCGCCCCACCAGATGTGCACGCCGTCCGGCGGGAGGGTGGTCCACGCGCAGTCGCCGTCCAGCATGACCAGCGTCGGGTCGTTGCCGAGCCCTTCGGCGCGGAGCCTGCGGCCGGTGGTGATGTGCACCGGCTCGCCGATGCCGTGCAGCACCGTGCGGTGCGCCGCCGCCAGCGCCTGCGTGCTGGTGACGCCGGGGATCACGGTGTACTCGAAATCCTGGGTGGCGCGGATGGTCTCGATCAGCCGCAGGGTGCTGTCGTAGAGCGCGGGGTCGCCCCAGACCAGAATGCCGCCGACCCCGTCGATCGCCGCGAACTCGGCGGCGAGCAGCTCGGCGCGGCGGCGGTGCCAGTCCTCGACCGCGCGGCGGTAGTCGCCGGGGTCGCGGTCGCGCGGGGGGTCCTGCACCTCGACCACCCGGTGCCCCGGCCTGGCGTGCCGGTCGAGGATGGTGGCGCGCAGGTCGAGCAGTTCTCGCTTGTCCTCGCCCTTGCCGATGACGAAGAAGGTGTCGACCCGGCCGATCGCCGCGACGGCCTGCAGGGTCACCTGGTCCGGGTCGCCGGCGCCGATTCCGATCACGTGGAGCGTCCGCATGCGCCGAGACTAGAGTCGACGTGTGACGACTGCGCCGGACACCCAGTACGAGGACCTGCTCCGCCTGGTCCTGAGCACCGGAACCGCCAAGGGCGATCGCACCGGCACCGGCACCCGCAGCGTGTTCGGCCACCAGCTGCGCTACGACCTGAACGCCGGGTTCCCGCTGGTCACCACGAAGCGCGTGCACCTCAAGTCGGTGGTCTACGAGCTGCTCTGGTTCCTCCGCGGCGACTCCAACGCGCGCTGGCTGCAGGAGCGCGGGGTGAAGATCTGGGACGAGTGGGCCGGTCCGGACGGCGAGCTGGGCCCGGTCTACGGCGTGCAGTGGCGCTCATGGCCCACCCCGGACGGCAGCCACATCGACCAGATCGCGGGCGTGCTGCAGACCCTGCGCACCGACCCGGACTCCCGGCGCATGCTGGTCTCCGCCTGGAACGTCGCCGAGCTGGACAAGATGGCGCTCGCGCCGTGCCACGCGCTGTTCCAGTTCTACGTCGCGGGCGGGAGGCTCTCCTGCCAGCTGTACCAGCGCAGCGCCGACCTCTTCCTCGGCGTCCCGTTCAATATCGCGTCGTACGCCCTGCTCACGCACATGGTGGCGCAGCAGGCCGGGCTCGGCGTCGGCGAGTTCGTCTGGACCGGCGGCGACTGCCACATCTACGACAACCACGTCGCGCAGGTCACCGAGCAGCTGAGCCGCGCCCCCTACCCCTTCCCCGAGCTGCGGCTGCGCAGGGCCGATTCGCTCTTCGGCTACGACTACGCCGACGTCGAGATCCTCGGCTATCAGCACCACCCGACCATCAAGGCGCCGGTGGCGGTGTGACCGCCAGGACCGTCGGGCTGATCTGGGCGCAGACCCCGGCCGGGGTCATCGGCAGGGACAACGGCATCCCGTGGCGGGTGCCGGAGGACGTCGCGCACTTCAAGGCGACCACCGCGGAGCACCCGGTGATCATGGGCCGCCGCACCTGGGACTCGCTGCCCGCCCGTTTCCGCCCGCTGCCGGGCCGCCGCAATATCGTCGTCACCAGGCAGCCGGAGTGGCGCGCCGACGGCGCCGAACCCGCGCCCTCCGTCCCGGCCGCGCTGGCGCTGGCCGGGACCGGAACGGTCTGGGTGATCGGCGGCGCCGAGATCTACCGCGACGCGCTCGCCGCCGCCACCGATCTCGCCGTCACCGAGGTCGACCTGGATGTCGATGGCGACAGTTTCGCCCCCGCGCTCGGCCCGGAGTGGGCATCCGACGAGGCGGCCTGGCTGGAGTCGAGCACCGGCATCCACTACCGCATCCGCCGGTATCGGCGCGCGGACCGCTGATCCCGGCATATCGCCGCCCGGGGTCGGGCATACTTCGGTTCATCAGCACCTGTCGGCGCGAAAGGTTGTCATGGACAAGAAATCGCTCACCGCGGTGGCCCGGCAGCAACTGAAGCTCGCGGGGACCGCGACCAGCGGCCGGAGTTCACAGACCCTGTTCGGCGGGCACGCGAATGCGCTGCGGCAGACCGTGGTCGCGCTCACCGCGGGCCAGAGCCTCGGCGAGCACGACAATGCCGGAGAGGCGACGCTGCTGGTCATCAGCGGGACGCTCATCCTGATCAGCGGCACCACGGAGTGGAAGGGGTCGGCAGGCGACCTGCTGGTTGTCCCCAGGGCGCGGCACAGCGTCAAGGCTGTGGATGATGTGGCGTTTCTGCTGACCGTCGCCAAGTCCTGAGCGCGCCGACGCTCTAGGCTGGCGGGCATGGGTGAGCCACAGCCGATCCTCGAACCGCTCACACCGGCCGCCATCTTCCTCGTCGCCACGATTGCCGAGGGTGGCGAGCCGGTGGTCCGTGACCTGCTCGCCGACCTGCCAGGGCTCCGCCGCTCGGTCGGCTTCCGGCTGCCCGGCGCCGGGCTGACCTGCGTCGCCTCCATCGGGTCGGCGGCGTGGGACCGGCTCTTCGCCGGGCCGCGCCCGGCCGAGCTGCACGAGTTCCGCGAGTTCAGCGGTGCGGTGCACAGCGCGCCCGCCACCCCCGGCGACCTGCTGTTCCACATCAAGGCCGAGGTGCACGACGCCTGCTTCGAGCTGGCCATGGTGATCGGCGACCGGCTCGGTGACGCGGTGCGGATCGTGGACGAAACGGTCGGCTTCCGCTACTTCGAGCAGCGCGACCTGCTCGGCTTCGTGGACGGCACGGAGAACCCGGAGGGCGCCACCCCGCAGTCGGACGCCGGCCGCACCGCGCTGATCGGCGACGAGGATCCGGATTTCGCCGGCGGCAGCTACGTCATCGTGCAGAAGTACGTGCACCCGATGGACAAGTGGCGGGCGCTGCCGGTGCCGGAGCAGGAGCGGGTGATCGGCCGCACCAAGCTGGACGACTTCGAGATGGCCGACGAGGTGAAGCCGCCCGATTCGCACGTCGCGGTGAACACGATCATCGACGAAGACGGCACCGAGCGGCAGATCCTGCGCGCCAACATGCCGTTCGGGAGCGTCAAGGACGGCGAGTTCGGCACCTACTTCGTCGGCTACGCGGCCACGCCCAGCGTCACCGAACGGATGCTGGAGCGCATGTTCACCGGCACGCCGGACGCCGCCTACGACCGCATCCTGGACTTCTCGATCGCGGTCACGGGCACGCTGTTCTTCACGCCGCCGAACGACTTCTTCGACGACCTGCCCGATCCGCCGGAGCAGCCGGCGGCGCCCGTCGCCGCCCGACCGGCCGACGGCTCGCTGGGAATCGGCACGCTGAAAAGGAGCACCAACCGATGAACAACCTGCACCGCGAACTCGCGCCGATCACGCCGGAGGCCTGGGCACAGATCGAGGAGGAGGCCACCCGCACCTTCAAGCGGCACATCGCCGGGCGCCGCGTGGTCGACGTCTCCGGGCCGTTCGGGGTGGATTACAACGCGGTCGGGCTGGGCCGCACCAGCCCGATCGCCGCGCCGGACGAGGGCGTCGAGGCGCGGCAGCGGGTGGTGGCGCCGCTGGTCGAGCTGCGGGTGCCGTTCACGCTCTCCCGCGAGGAGCTCGACAATGTCGAGCGCGGGTCGCAGGACACCGACCTGGACCCGGTCAAGGACGCCGCGCGCAAGATCGCCTTCGCCGAGGACCGCGCGGTCTTCGAGGGCTACCCGGCGGCGGGCATCAAGGGCATCCGGGCCAGCGCCTCGAACCGGCCGATCGCACTGCCGACCGACACCAGGCTGGTGCCGGAGGCGGTTGCGCAGGCGCTCTCCGCGCTGCGGCTGGCCGGCGTGGACGGGCCGTACTCGGTGCTGCTCAGCGCCGACCTCTACACCGAGGTCTCGGAGACCTCCGACCACGGCCACCCGATCCGCACGCACATCGAGCGGCTGCTGCCGGACGGCGAGATCATCTGGGCGCCCGCCATCGACGGCGCCATCGTGCTGACCGGCCGCGGCGGCGATTTCGACCTGCGCGTCGGCCAGGATCTCTCGATCGGCTACCTGACCCACGACGCGGAGTCGGTGCGGTTGTACTTCCAGCAGAGCATCCAGTTCCTGGTGTACACCTCCGAGGCCGCGGTCTGCCTCTCCGCGTGATGGACGACGCGGTGACGACGGATCGCCCGGCCCCGGTGCGGGCCGGGGTGGTCCCCGGCTCGCGGATCGCGCTGTACGCCGCGGTGGCGGTGCTGGTGACGGCGGTGCCGTCGGCCGCGGTGGTCGCGCTCTTCGGGGTGAACCGGGTGGTCACCGGGGTGCTGCTGGGCGGGGTGTTCGGGATCGCGGTGCTGGTCGCGCTGTTCCGGCGCGATGCCGTCGTGCTCTCCGAGCGCGGGATCGAGCGGCGCACCCCGTGGTCGGCGCGGTCGCTGGACTGGGAGCGGGTGGTCGGCGGGCGGTTCACCCTCGACGAGAAGGCGCGCTGGGCGCTGGCGCTCGACCTCACCGGCGACGCCGAACTGGTGCTGCTCTCCATCCCGCCGGTGCTGCGACCGGTGAGCAACGCCTACGAGATGCGCAAACGCGAGCAGGTGCTGCAGGTGCGGCAGCTACTGCGGGAGAAGCGGATCCCGATCACCGTGCTGCCGGAGATCGCAACCGCATTACAACGACACTGGCGCCTGGCACCGCCCGCCCGCTGACCGGTATACCTGGTGCGGGACGAGACGCGGAGGCTGAAGTGTCGATGAAGAAGGGCGCCAATGTCGCGGTGCCGACCTCGGTGCTGCGGATCGAGGTCTCGGCGGCGCCGGATGTCGCCGCGCTGTTGCTGAGCGGCGGGCGGGTGCGCAGCGACGCCGACTTCGTGTTCTTCAACCAGCCCGCGCACCCGTCCGGGGCGGTGCACTACGAGCGCGAGCACATGCTGGTCGCGGATCTCTCGCGGATCGAGGACGCGGTCGACGCGGTGGCGATCGCCGTCGCAGGGGACGGACCGCTCGGCGCGTTCGCCGCGCGGGTGCTCGATTCGACCACCGGGGCCGAGGTCGCGGCCTTCGAGTGCCGGGGCGAAGGGGAGAACGCGCTGGTCGTCGGGGAGCTGTACCGGCGTGGCGGTGGGTGGAAGTTCCGGGCGGTCGGGCAGGGGTACACCTCCGGGCTGGAGGGGCTGGTCGTCGCGCACGGGGTGTCGGTGGACGAGGACGCGGCGGAGGGTGAGGCAGGTGCCGCGGCTGCGGCGCCCGGCGCCGGGGCAGGTAACGGCGCCGCGGGCGCACCGGGTGGTGTCGACGCGGACAGGTCGGAGCACAGCGCCGGGGGCGCGCCGGGGGTGCGGAACAGCGCGGGTCCTGGGCAGTGGGCGACACCGGGCCGGCAGTATCCGGTGGTCGAACCGGTTGCCCCGCCGCCATTTCCCGCACGGAACTCCTCGACGCCGCCGAACCCGAACCAGGGCGGCAGTGCTCCGCACCCGACGCTGGTCAACCCGCGCGACGGCCGACCGCACCCCACGGCGGTGAACCCGCGCTCCGACGGACCGCACCCGACACCGGCGAACCCGCGCGCAGGCACGCCGCAACCCACGCGGGCGAACCCGAACTCACGGGCAGGCTCGCCGCACCCGACGACACCGAATCGGCGCCCCTACTCCACCCCGCCGGTCGCGATCACCGAGGAACTTCCGACGCTCTCCCTGACCAGTGTCGGCGCCACCTCCGGGCTGCTCAGGATCAACCTCGGCTGGTCGATCCCGGCCATCCGCGGCATCGCGGGCCGCGGCGCCCCCGACCGCCCCCTCGACCTGGACCTGTGCTGCCTGTGGGAGCTGAACGACGGCAGCAAGGGCATCGTGCACGCCCTCGGCGAGTTCGGCACCCTCGCCGGCCCCCCGTTCCTGAAACTCGACACCGACGACCGCACCGGCCGCCCGGACGGCGAGAACCTGCTCATCGACCTCGACCACACCCGCGACTTCCGCCGCATCCTGATCTTCGCCTCGGTCTACGAGGGCGCCGACGACTTCCGCGGCGTCACCGCCACCGCCACCCTGCACCCGGTACACGGCGCCCCCATCGAACTCAGCGTCGCGGGCTGCACCGACAACTCGCGCAAGGTCGCCCTCGCCATGCTGGAGAACGTCGCGGGCGACCTGGTGCTGCGCCGCGAGGGCCGCTTCATCCCCCCGCCGACACACCCGCCCTACTTCCTGAACAAGGCGGTCGACGAGGCGTACGGCTGGGGTTTGGCCTGGGTGAGCGCACCGGCCAAGGAGTAGGGTGGCGCACCGGGAGGGGATATGACCGATGATGCACCGCTCCGGGTGGTTCCGGAAGATGTCCAGGCGATCGGCCGGTACGCCGCCGATGTGGCCGAGCAGCTGAAATCGGGGGCGAGTTCGCTGGACGGCGAGGTCCAGGCACTTTTCGGTACCTGGCGGGGCAGCGCCGCCGACGCCTACCGCACCGGCTGGGACGAGATGCGGGACGGCGTCCTGCAGACCTTCGACGCGCTGACCGATCTGGCGTCGAAGCTGGGCGCGGGTGTGGCAGCCCAGGTGGAGCAGGAGTCGAGCTCGGCGACGCTGCTGAACGTGGACTGACATGTCCGACGAGTTCGCCTTCGACCTCGACCACATCGATCAGGTGACCGCCCGTGCCCGCGGCTTCCAGGAGTTCCTCGCCGGGCACCTCGACGAGCTGGACCGCCGGGTGCGAGAGCTGGTCCAGGGCGGGAAGTGGACCGGCGCGGCCGCGACGGCCTACGCCGAGGAACACCGGGAGTGGATCATCGCGACCAGGGAACTGCTGGACGGCCTTGCCCAGATGGAGGAGGCCGCGCGCCTGGCCCGCGATTCCTACGCCGAGGCCGCCGCGGTGAACCTGCGCATGAGCGGAGGCTGACATGGCCTCCGTCGCCCCGCACACCTACTACACCGCCGCCGACGCCTGCTACCAGCTGTCCCGGGAGTTGCAGTCGGCCTACAACCCGCTGCAGACGGTCCTGCTCGAGACCGGCGGCATGGCTGGTAGCTATCCGGCGGTCCTCGCCTGGTCCGCCGCCTACGACGAGCACGCGGCCGCCTTCACCCTCGCGGCCACCGGTTTCGTCAACGCGCTCCAGCATTTCGCCGACATCCTGATCGCCTCCGGCTACAACTGGGAGTGCGCGAACTACGCCGCCAACCGGGATCCGAACAAGGGAATCGGCCCGGCCTGCCCGCGCACCATCCCGTCGGAGACGCCGTACGGGGTGAGCACCGTGACCGGCGTCGCCTCCTCCCGGAACAACGGCCCCGGGCTGGAGAGCGACTTTCCCGAGCTGTTCGACAAGGTGACCGCGCAGATCGCGGGCGGTGAGGTCCCGGACGGCGACACCGACAAGCTGGACCGCGCGGCGAAGGCGTGGAAGGCGTACGTCGACAACGACACCGCATTCGCCGCGGAGTCCCGGCTGCGGCTCATCGCCGACGGGCTGCAGCGGTTCGACGCACCCGATGTCCCCAACCTGACCGAGCATCTGCGCACGCTCTCCACGAACGCCGGCCAGATCCGGTTGGCCGCCGACGATCTGGCGAAATCGACGGCAAGCCATCACACCGCGCTCGTCGCGATGCGGGCGGAGATCAGCACGCAGATCGCGGCCACGCTCGTCGTGGCGTCCGTCGTCATCGCGGTCGCCCTGGTGGCGATCCGTAACCCGCGGGCCCTCGCGGCCGAGGGCATCGCCATCGATGTCACCGCGACCGCGATCGTCCGGATCGCGGGCACCTTCTTCGCCACGCTCGGCGGCATCAGTTTCGGCACGGGGGCGCTGACGACCGGTGCACTCGCCACCATCACCGGTCTGACTATCCTGTCCATCGCCGGTGATGCGACATTCAATGCGAATCGCAAGCCGCCGGGCGATGCCTACGACCCGGATGGGGCGAAGGCACCAGGAAAGCCGGGCGATGCCGAGGGATTCGTGCCGCCCAAGGGCGGCGAGCAGTGGGTTCCGTCCCCGAATGGCAGGGGCTTCGGCTGGCTCGACGCCGATGGCAAGGTGTGGGTTCCCACCGGGAAGGGTGCCACGGCCCACGGCGGCCCGCACTGGGATGTCCAGGACGGGAAGAGTTACGACAATGTCTACCCCGGCGGGAAGAGGCGATGACCAACATGGGTGATGTGGTACTCGAAGCCACGAGCGTTACGTACTACTCGTACAACGACGAGGCGGCCTTCTTCGAATGGCTCGACAAAATCGGCTGCGTCGCGTCGTACCGCGGCGAGTCGCGGACGCTGTACATCACGCTCGCGTTCGGCACCGTCGATGAGGAGGATCTGCGCGATCTCGTCGCCCTCTATCGGCGATACGCCATCGACCTGCGAGAACTGCGGGTTTTGAACACCGACGCGGTCGGGCCCTGGTTCAGCGACTCTGCACGTTCCTGGCACGACGAGGTTTTCGGAGCACCGGCGCAATGACCTGTTGCACCGAGCTCCACACCCGGTGCGGAGTTTTGCGACTTCATACCTCGCCACGGTGATCGACGGCGGCACGGAGCGCGGTACGGGCGGCGGCGACGGCGGGATGGCCGCCGGTCCCACGACGATAGGCAAGGTGCGTCCGACGCCGGATGGGCAGCGGGGTGAGTACGACGCCCTCCGGGGCACCGGCGGTTCCGAGGTCGGGGACGAAGGCGACGCCCTGCCCGGCGGCGACCAGCGCGAGTACCGCGCCGAAATCGTCGGCGTGGTGCCGGATGCGGGGCGTGAAACCGGCCGCCTCGCAGGCCCGCAGGGTGAGGGCGTGGCACAGGGTGCCCGGGGTTCCGGCGATCCACGCGGAGTCGCGATGAGCCACGAGCGGCTCCGCGCCCCGGGCGGCGAGGTGCACGGTTTCCCGGAGCAGCGGTTCGGTCTCCAGGCCGGGGTCGGCGAGCACGGGGACGTAGTCGTACTCCTGCACCAGGGCGATGTCGAGCCGCTCCCCACGCAGGGCGTCCGGCACCGAGGCCGGGTCGAGTTCGGTGACCATGAGATCGAGCCCGGGGTGCTCGCTGCTCAGCGCCACGATGGCGGGGGTCAGGATGGCGGGGACTGCGGAGGGGAAGACGCCGATACGCAGGGTTCCGGTGAGTTCGGTCGTGGCCGTCGCGAGTTCGGCGGTGGCGCGCTGCAGTACCGCCAGGAGCTCCTCGGTGCGGGCGACCAGGCCACGGGCGGCCGGAGTCAGCGTGACCCGGCGGCCGGTGCGCTCGAGCAGTGCCGCCCCCGTCTCCCGTTCCAACGCGGTGAGCTGCTGGGATACCGCCGAGGGGGTGTAGTTCAGCGCTTCGGCGACGGCGGCGATGGTTCCCCGGTGCGCCAGTTCCCGGAGTAGCCGCAGCTTGCGGACATCGAGCATAAGCACAGCTTAAGCTCGACGTCGGTAATCCGAACTGGACCTGAAGGACGCTGCGGGGCGAAGGTCGGTGCATGCTCCTCACCGGCCTGTACGTCCCGCTGATCACCCCGTTCACCGCCACCGGCGAACTCGCGACGACCGCGCTGGCGGAACTCGCGCACTCGGCACTGGCCGACGGCGCGACGGGGTTGGTCGCGCTCGGCACCACCGCCGAGGCGGCGGCGCTCACCCCGGAGGAGCGCGAGACCGTCATCGAGATCTGCGCCTCCGCCTGCGCCCGGTACGGCGCACCGCTCGTCGCGGGGGCAGGTACGAACACCACCGCATCCTCGATCGAGCAGGTCACGAGGCTCGATCCGCGGGTGAGCGCCGCGCTCACGGTGGTCCCGTACTACACCCGGCCCTCCGAAGACGGAGTGGTCGAACACTTCCGGCTGCTCGCGGCCGCCAGCCCGGTGCCGCTCATCGTCTACAACATCCCGTACCGCACCAGCCGCACGCTGAGCGCGGAGACGCTGGGCCGGATCGCCCGCATCCCGAACATCGCCGGCTTCAAGCACTCCACCGGCGGCATCGACGAAACCACCATCGCCTTCCTCGCCGACCTCCCCGCCGACACCGCGGTCCTGGCCGGGGACGACCTCTTCACCTCCCCGCTGCTCGCCCTCGGCGCGAGCGGCGCCATCCTGGCCTGCGCCACTGTCGCCGCCCGCCCGTACGCCGAGCTCATCGCCGCTTGGCGCGCGGGCTCGATCGAGCACGCCAGGCAGCTCGGCCACCGGCTCGTCCCGCTCACCCGCGCCCTCTTCGCCGAGCCCAATCCGACCGTCGTCAAGGCCGTACTCGCGGCCCAGGGCCGCATCCCGAGCCCGCACGTCCGCCTCCCCCTGCTGCCCGCGCGCCCGGAATCGACCGCCGCCGCCCTGGCCTGCGTGGACCGGCTCGACCCCGGACCACTCCCGCGGGGGTGAGCACACCGCCCGGTGCGGTCACCCGGTCTCACGAAACGTCCCTCACTCCCGCGCGACAGCCAGCGATTCCAGCAGTGCCACGGCCTCCGCCCGCACGACTCCCGCGGCCCCGAGCACCCGCAGCACAGCCTCCGGAATGGTCTGCTCGGCGTACTCCGGCGCGACCCCCTCGTCGGAGCGGATATTGATCACCGTCTCCACCAGGCGGAACGGAAGCACCTCCGAGCCGGGAACTGCGCGCGACCCCAGGTCCGCGAGGACGAGCCGGGCCAGCTCCTCGTAGTGCCCGCGCAATTCGTCACGGCGCAGGCGGAAGGCCGCGAACCGCTCGGTGCGCAGCTCGGGGAGCAGGTAGAGCGCACCGAGATTCCAGCGCGCGGCGCACAGCTGGCGGACGTCGAAGAGCGCGAGCGCGTAGAGCCGCACAGCGGCCGAAGCAGAGTGCGCGGCCAGCCCCTGGGCGAATTCCAGTGGCCCGGCCACGGTCTCGGCGAGCAGCGCGTCCAGGATGTCGTCCTTGGCCGCGAAGTGGTGATACAGCGAAGCCTGCCGGAGGCCGACCGCGTCGGCGACCGCGCGGGTCGAGGTATTGGCGTAGCCCTTGGTGGTGAAGAGCTCCCCCGCGGCGTCCAGTATCTCGGCCCGCGGCGTCTGCCCGTGCCTGCGCCGCTGCTCGAGCCGCGGGCGCCCCGGTCCGAGGTTCGTCACGGAGCCATTCTGGCACTGCCCGGAAGTCGGCCCCCCTCGCACCGGGCTGACCAGCGCGGAGAGATTCCTGTCACCCGACAGAAACCCACGCAACGCAGAAGTTACGGCGCTTGACCGGAGCGATACACAGCGGTCACCGGGAACGCGATCGACGGGTCAAAACTGTCACCCGATAGATATTTCGGCCCGTCCCGAAGGAACCGATCATGGCCACCACCCTGGAACCCACCGCCCCCGGGAATCCGCCGTCCGCCACCCGCGACGGCGCCGACCTGGCGACTTTCGGCTACGAACCGGTGCTGCACCGCAAGCTGGGGCGCTACGCCTCGTTCGCGGCGGGCTTCTCGTTCGTCTCCATCCTCACCACGATCTTCCAGTTCTTCGCCTTCGGGTACTCGTTCGGCGGCGCCGCCTTCTTCTGGACCTGGCCGCTGGTCTTCGCCGGCCAGTTCCTGGTGGCGCTGAACTTCGCCGAGCTGGCCGCCCGCTACCCCATCTCGGGCTGTATCTACCAGTGGTCGCGGCGGCTGGCGGGCGAGATGGTCGGCTGGTTCGCCGGCTGGCTGATGATCATCGCGCAGATCGTCACCGCGGCGGCCGCGGCGATCGCGCTGCAGGTGGTGCTGCCGAGCATCTGGAGCGGGTTCCAGATCATCGGCACCGACACCGCGCTGACCTCGCACGACGGCGCCATGAACGCGGTGCTGCTCGGCAGCGCGCTGCTGGTGGTGACCACGGTGATCAACGTGATCGGCATCGACCTGATGGCCCGGATCAACTCCATCGGCGTGACCATCGAGATCGTCGGCGTGCTCGCCATCATCGGGCTCTTCTTCACCAGCGCGGAGCGCGGGCCGGACGTCGTCTTCGACACCTCGCAGGCGGTCGAGGGGCCGTACTGGATGGCCTTCCTGGTCTCCGGGCTGATGGCGGCGTACGTGATGGTCGGCTTCGACTCGGCCGGTGAGCTCTCCGAGGAGACCAAGAACCCGCGCCGGGTGGCGCCGCGCACCATCCTCACCGCGCTCACCGCATCGGCGCTGGGCGGCGGGCTCATCCTGGTCGGCGCGCTGATGGCGGCGCCGAGCCTGGACGACGGCGCGCTCGCCGAGGGCGGGCTGGCCTACGTGCTCACCGCCAAGCTGGACAGCCCGGCCGGAACGGTGCTGCTCGGCTGCGTCGCGGTGGCGATCATGGTGTGCACGCTGGCCGTGCAGACCGCCGGTTCGCGGCTGCTGTTCTCGATGGCCCGGGACGGCAAGCTGCCCTTCGCGAAGGCGCTGGCCGCGGTGCACCCGCGGTACGGAACGCCGGTGCTGCCCGCCATCGTGATCGGCGCCGTCGGCATCGCGCTGCTGGTGCTGAACCTGGGCAACTCGGCGATCTTCGCCACCCTGGCCAGCGTCGGTATCGCCACGCTCTACCTGGCCTACCTGCTGGTGACCACGCCGCTGCTGGTGCGCCGGTTCCGCGGGTGGCAGAGCGAGCCGGGGCTGTTCGGGCTCGGCCGCTTCGGGATTCCGGTCAACCTGCTCGCGGTGGCCTGGGGCATCGCCATGACGGTGAACCTGGCCTGGCCGCGGGCCGAGGTGTACACGCCGGAGGGCGGCTCCTGGTGGATGCTCTGGGCCGCGCCGCTCTTCGTGCTGCTCGCCGTCGGTGTCGGCTTCGCGATCTACCGCACCGTGGCGGACAAGCCCGCCCCTGCCCTCGTCCCCTGATCCGCGCGGCGGTGGCGATGCCGGTCGCCACCGCCGCGGCGGTGCGGTCGCTGCCGACCCGGCGGCCGCCCCCCGCCGCCGCCCGGCGCACGCCCCCGGCGGCCGCGCTGTGTGGCCGTGCCGGATTCGACCGCCGGGTCGGTTCATCCGGTCCGGCTACCACCACCGCAGGGCAGAGCACACTCTCGCGAAATACCAGGAGCCTCGATGACCAGCACCGATTCGACTACGGCCGCTAGAGCGCACGCCCGCGCGCAGGCGTCCGCCGCCGCGCTTCCCGAACCCGAGCTGCCTGCGGGCATCGACCCCGCGCGGGTCGTGCTCCGCGACCGCATCCCGGCGGGCGGCTACCTGACCCGGGTACTCGGCCGCGGCACCCGCCTCCGCCTCACCGACCCCACCGGCGCGGCCTGCGCGCACCTCCTGTTGCTCCGCGCGGAGGCGCCGTGGGAGCGGCTGAACGTCGCCGACACGCTCAAGGTGCCGTGGCAGGCGTATCTCGGCGCGGGCCACCCGCTCCTTTCCGACCAGGGCCGGGTGCTGGCCACCGTGCTCGCCGACACCTCGGGTCGGCACGACGCGCTCTGCGGCCCGACCCCGGAGGTCAGGCACGCGCTGCGGCTGGGCGCGGCCAAGCACGGACTCGCGCCCGCCGACGTCGGGCCGACGCTCTCCTTCTTCCGCGGGGTCCGGGTGGACGCCGATGGCGGCCTGGTCAGCACCGGCAGCGCCGCGCCGGGCGCCGCACTCGACCTGCTCATCCACCTGCCGGTCACCGTGCTGCTGGCGACCGGCGGCCACCCGCTGGACGAGCGCCCCGCCGCCGAGCTGGACGTGGTCGCCTGGGCCGCCCCGGAGGACCTGACACTGCAACCCAATTCGGACCCGGAATACCTGCGGGCCGTCGACAACACCGAGGCGGCCTGGACCGCTTCCCGCAACCAGGGGGTCCCGGCATGACCAGCACCGAAACACTCGTCCTCGACGAGACCGTCGCCGCCTGCGCCCCCTGGTCCACCGTGGTGCGCGCCGGCGAGCAGCTGCGGATCATCGACCTGCACGGCAACCAGGCCGTCGACTGCCTGCTCTACTCCGCCGCCGACCCCACCGGCGAGCGGTACAGCGCGCAGGCGACCGTGACCGCGCAGCGCAATATCTTCCTGACCACCGGCAGCGTGCTGCGCACCGACTCCGGCGCCGCGCTCATGACGGTGCTCGCCGACGAGGTCGGCAACCACGACACCCTGGCCGGCGCCTGCTCGCAGGAGTCGAACACGCTGCGCTACGGGCAGCACACCAGGCACCAGCACGCCTGCGTGGAGAACTTCCTCACCGAGGCGCTGAAGTGGGGGCTCGGCAAGCGCGACCTGGTCTCGAACATCAACTGGTTCATGAACGTCCCGGTGGAGCCGGACGGCACGCTCGGCATCGTGGACGGGCGCTCCGCGCCCGGCAAGTCGGTGACGCTGCGCGCCGAGATCGACACCCTGGTGCTGGTCTCCAACTGCCCGCAGATCAACAACCCGTGCAACGGTTTCGACCCGACGCCGGTGCGCATGGTGGTGACCCGATGAGCGTTCTCACCGACTCCGTGCTCCTGCCGGACGACCTGGCGCAGGTCGCGACCGTCACCGTCGTGCGTCCCGGTCCGCTGAGCACGATCCAGGACTGGCCGGGCCGCACCGGGTACTGGCACGTCGGCGTCCCGCCGTCCGGTCCGATGGACGATCTGTCGTTCCGGCTGGGCAACCGCGCGGTCGGGAACCCGGAGGGCGCACCCGGCCTGGAGTGCACCCTGGCCGGACCGACCCTGCGCTTCGAGCGCGCCACCGCGATCTGCGTGACCGGTGCCCCCGCCCCGGTCACCGTGAACGGCGAACCGGTCCCGCAGTGGCGCGCGGTGACAGTGCCCGCGGGCGGCACGCTCGAGGTCGGCGCGGTGACCGGGCCGGGGCTGCGGGTCTACGTGCTGCTCGCGGGCGGCCTCGACCTGCCCGAATACCTCGGCAGCACCGCGACCTTCACGCTCGGCAAGTTCGGCGGCAGCACCGGCGGAATCCTCCGCGCGGGCGAGACGCTGCCGCTCGGCGAGCCGGAGAACACCCCCACCGGCGCGGTGCCGATGGAGCACCAGCCCGCGCTCACCCGGCACTGGCAGCTGGCCGTCACCGAGGGCCCGCACGGCGCCCCCGAGTTCTTCACCCGCGCCGACATCGACACCCTCTACGCGACCCCCTACGAGGTGCACTTCAACTCCGACCGCACGGGCGTCCGGCTGATCGGCCCGAAACCGGCCTGGGCCCGCCCGGACGGCGGCGAGGCCGGGCTGCACCCGTCCAATATCCACGACACCCCGTACTCCGTCGGCGCACTCGACTTCACCGGCGACACCCCCATCCTGCTCGGCCCGGACGGCCCCAGCCTGGGCGGTTTCGTCTGCCCCGTCACGGTGACCGCCGCCGACCGCTGGAAGCTCGGCCAGCTCGCCCCCGGCGACACCGTGCGCTTCGTCCCCGTGCGCAGTGCCGCCACCGCCCCGCTGCGCGAGCTCGGCCGGGAACGTCGCGCCGGCTTCCCGATCGTGCTCAGCGCAGGCGGCGACGGCGACAACGGCGTGCTGCGCCGCGGCCACGTCGACGACGAGACCTCGGTGACCTACCGGCGCGCGGGCGACGACGGCGTCCTCGTCGAATACGGCGAGATGACCCTGGATCTCGCGCTCCGCGCGCGGGTGCACGCGCTGCACCAGCACCTGCTCGCCGACCGCCTGCGCGGCATCACCGAGCTCACCCCCGGCATCCGCTCGCTGCAGATCCGGGTCGATCCGGCGCTGCTCCCGGTCCCCCGCCTGCTCGACCTGCTAGCCGAGGCGGAGACCGCCATCCCCGCCGCGGGCGACCTCGTGGTGCCGAGCCGGACCGTGCACCTCCCGCTCTCCTGGGACGACCCCGCCACCCGCGAGGCCATCACCCGCTACATGCACGGCGTGCGCGCCGACGCGCCCTGGTGCCCGTGGAACATCGAGTTCATCCGGCGCGTCAACGGTTTGGACACGGTCCAAGAGGTGTACGACACCGTCTTCGACGCCGAGTACCTGGTACTCGGGCTCGGCGACGTCTACCTGGGCGCCCCCGTCGCCACCCCCACCGACCCCAGACACCGGCTGGTCACCACCAAGTACAACCCGGCCCGCACCTGGACCCCGGAGAACGCCGTCGGCATCGGCGGGGCCTACATGTGCATCTACGGCATGGAAGGGCCGGGCGGGTACCAGTTCGTCGGCCGCACCACCCAGGTGTGGAACCACCGCGCCACTGGTTCCGACGACCCCTGGATGCTGCGCTTCTTCGACCGGATCCGCTGGTACCCGGTCGAGGCGGACGAACTGCTCGACCTGCGCGCCGACTTCACCGGGGATGTGCGCACCGAGGACGGTTCTTTCTCACTCGCCGAGTACCGAGGGTTCCTGGATGCCGAGGCGGATTCCATCGCGGAGTTCCGGGGGCGGCAGGCAGAGGCGTTCGGGGCCGAGCGGGAGTCGTGGCGGCGGGCGGGTGAGCTGTAGCGTTTCACGGCAGGTAGAGCCTCTCGTTCGGCAGGCGACGAAGCCGGGCACCCGGGTCGCCGATCGATGTCGATGCTTCGACATCGCTACGGTTGGCAATCTCAGCGACGAAGGTCGTCGCGGCTGTGACACAGGCCCGGTAGTCGAATCGCACGCTGCCGCGTTCGGTACGGATCGTCACCGAAACCAGCACATCCGGCTCCTGCGGTGCCGGTGAAGGTGGATCACTCACCGAGACGGATTCCTCCCTGAGCAGGCGGTGGTACCCGGCGCCGGGGGCGTTTCGCCACCGGCCCGCCACTCTGACGGGCTGGTGCGCCGAACGGGAATTCCAGGCGTCGGCCCGGCACCGGGTACCGGCTTCAACGATTGCGATTGCGGCCGCGAACCCCAATGCCCCGCCGGGGTAACCCCCTTGGGGCTTGACCACCGCGAAGTTCGATCACCCCGGCAAAGGGGGATTAGGCTTGCGAATGCGCGAGTACTCAGTCGCCGCGACCGGGGGGTTCAGGTGTCGGAAAAGAGCTGCGCCATATGCGGGGAACGGCCCCACGGCACCCTGTGTTCGTCGTGTATGCGGTCGGTCGGTCTGAGCGCGCCCATCCCGCCGGAGTTCTACGAACGGGTGAATATCCGGAAAGCCCTGGAGAATTACGACTTCGGCTCCGTCTTCACAGCGGTTCGTGGGCGCACGGGGCTGAGCCAGACCCGGCTCGGCATTCTCGTGGATCTGAGCCAGTCGCGGATATCGGCGATCGAGCGAGGTGAACGCCGTTTGGGGCATGTGAGAGTCGTGGCACGGGTGGCGTCCCGCCTCGGCATTCCGCCACATCTCCTGGGTTTTCCCGGCCGCGAGAACGGTAGCCTGGCGGCCAGGGAGGTGAACTGGGTGGACCGACGCGATTTCCTCATGCTGGTCACCGCCGCCCTCGCACAGGTACACCAGATTCGAGCGCTCGAGAACGCGGAGTGCAGCGAGAAGGTGCGCACGCGATATTGGGTTGCCGCAGCCGAACTCGCGGCGACCGCGGCCTGGCTTGCCTACGACCTCGAAGACCACGGAACAGCTCGTAGACTCTGGGCATACGCACTCGATGCCACTCGCAAGGGGGAGGATCATCCGCGCAGCACCGATCTCGCGGTATCCATCCTGCTGGACATGACCCACCAGTCGTTGCACCTGTGGCGGTCCGAAGTACCCGGCGATCGACGGCGGCAGGAGGCACTGTCGTTCGCTCAGCTCGCGTCGGCGACCTCCAGCAACAGGAAGCATCCCGTCAGCTCGATGACTTCCGGCTACATCTCGGCCGTCACAGCGTGGTGCTGGGCAGCACTGGGACAGGGGGAGCCGATGCGGCGCGCTATCGCAACCGCACAGGACCACTCCGGAGCCGCCGACAACATCCCCCCGTGGGCGTCATTGGTCACCCCCGCCGAGCTCACCGCACAGCGGGGACACTCCTACTACCTGCTGTCACTGACGGAACCGGCAGCCGCATCGACCGCAGTCGAGCAACTCGCCGAAGCGATCGACGGCCACGTCATCGAGCACGCGCGAAGCCGAGCCGTCGCACTGCCGACCTTAGCGGGCGCCTATCTCCAGGCGGGCGACTACGACAGTGCCGCGAAGGCCACCACCGACGCGATCAACGCGGTCACCAGTACGTCCTCCGCGCGCTGCTATACAAGACTGCGCGATCTCGACCGCATCGCGGCCCGGCACGATCGCGAGCCGGTCGTCGCCGAACTGCGCCGACAAATCCGGGTAGCCGCTCCGGCCACGGTATGAGCATCGATGCCGGACTCCCCGAAGCCGATGCGCTGGCGGCGGCGTGCGCGGCATTCGGTGTCTCCGCCGAAGGCGCCCAGCTACTGCACCACCGGTCGAACGCCGTGTACCTGCTGCCCGCCGGGGCGGTGATCGCCCGACTGGCACCCGACACCGAACTACGCAGGGCGCGCGCCCACGTCGGCATCGCGGTCACCCGGTGGTTGAGTGATTCGATAGCGCTGCGTCCGCTTGCCGGTCCGCAGCCGGTTGCCGGAAATGGTGCCGTCGCCACCTTTTGGCCGTATCGCGCACCACAGGAGACAGCTACGTTGAGCGACGTCGCGATCCTGCTGCGCCGACTCCACGAACAGCCGATCCCACCATTTCCGCTCCCGCGATACCGCCCGCTGCACCGGCTGCGCGAGGCGCTCGCTCTCGACGCCGCCCGCAGGCATCCAGCTCTCGACCGCGATGACCACACGTGGCTCACCGATCGCGCCGAGGAACTGATCGCGACCTACGCCGCTACCCGATTTCCCCTCGGATACGGGCTGGTCCATGCCGATGCCCACACGGAGAATGTCGTCTCGACCGAGCACGGCTTCGTCCTGATCGACTGGGACGGCTGCTGCATCGGTCCCAGAGAACTGGACCTGATCAGCGCTCTGCCGGATCACTTCCACGCACCAGAAGGCGACCGACGCCAATTTCTCGATGCCTACGGCTACGACCTGCTGGCATGGCCTCGGTGGCCGCTTCTCCGCGACGTCGCCGAAATGCACTCGCTGGGGGCGTATATCCGGCTCGCACCGGACAAGCCTCGAGCGGCTGAGCAGCTCGCGGTACGGCTCGCATCCCTGCGCACCGGTGACCGCCGAATACGCTGGTCGGCAATCTCCTGATGACGCGTCAGGTGTGCGCGAAACCGGCGGTGTCGTGCTGCGGGCGCTCCTGGGCGCGCAACCGCGGCATGACCTCCTCGAGAGCCTCGAGCAGCAGCCCCGCGAGGTCGTGGGTGAATCCGTTGCGCACCACGACGCGCAGCGCCGCGAGATCCTCGCGATCGGCCGGGAAGGTGTAGGCGGGGACCAGCCAGCCGTGTTCGCGCAGCGCGGCGGAGACGTCGAAGACCGAGTAGCCGGTCTCGCCGTCGGCCAGGGTGAAGGCGAAGACCGGGAGTTCGCTGCCGTCGGTGAGCAGGCGGAACGGGCCGAGCGCGGCGATCCGCTCGGCCAGCCCGGTGGCGACCTCGCGGCAGTACTGCTGGATGCGGGTGTAGCCGGTGCGGCCGAGCCGGAGGAAGGTGTAGTACTGGGCCACCACCTGGGCGCCGGGACGGGAGAAGTTGAGGGCGAAGGTGGGCATTTCGCCGCCGAGGTAGTTGACGCGGAAGATGAGGTCGTCGGGGAGCGCGGGGGTGTCGCGCCAGAGCACCCAGCCGACGCCCGGGTAGACCAGGCCGTACTTGTGGCCGGAGGTATTGATCGAGGCGACGCGCGGGAGGCGGAAGTCCCACACCAGGTCCGGGTCGCAGAACGGGGCGATCATCGCGCCGGAGGCGCCGTCCACGTGCACCGGGATGTTCCAGCCCCTGTCCGCTTCCAGCTGGTCGAGCGCCGCGCAGACCTCGGCGACCGGCTCGTAGCTGCCGTCGAAGGTGGAGCCGAGGATGGCGACGACGCCGATGGTGTTCTCGTCGCAGTACGGGAGCGCGGCCTCGGCGGTGAGGTGGAAGCGGTCGCCCGCCATCGGCACCAGGCGGGGCTCGACATCCCAGTAGTTGGCGAACTTGTCCCAGCAGACCTGGACATTGCCGCCCATCACCAGGTTCGGTCTCTCGGTCGAGAGCCCGGCCGCCCGCCGCGTCTGCTGCCAGCGGCGCTTCAAGGCCAGCCCGGCCAGCATGCACGCCTCGCTCGACCCGGTCGTGGAGCAGCCGGGCGCCGTCGCCGGGTCCGGGGCGTTCCACAGGTCGGCGAGCATGTGCACGCAGCGCTGCTCCAGCTCCGCGGTGCGCGGGTACTCGTCCTTGTCGATCATGTTCTTGTCGAAGCACTCGCGCATGAGTTGCTCCGCGGACGGCTCCATCCAGGTGGTCACGAAGGTCGCCAGGTTGAGCCGGGCATTGCCGTCGAGCATGAGCTCGTCGTGCACCACCTGGTACGCGACATCGCTGTCCAGCTCGCCGTCCGGCATGCGATCCCGCGGCACGGTGATCGGCTCCCTCGTGAACACCGGGTTGATCGCCACCTCCGCCGGGCGGTGCCGGTGCGGGTCGGACGGGTGCGACAGCGGCATAGCGGCTCCTGCCTCTCGGCCGGGCAATCAGGTGGGCCCAGCGTATCGGCAGGTCGGCCCCGTTCCCCGCTTCCCCGCTACCCGGCGTGCCGGTCCAGATACTCGGCGACCGCTTTCCTGATGACCTCGCTCTGCGAGACGGCTTCGCGTTCCGCGCGGGCGGCGAGGCGTTCTCGCAGGGCCGTCGGCAGGCGAACCGACTGCCCCGGCGTCTTGCCCGGCCTCGTGCCCGACGGCCTGCCCTCGCGCAGGACCGTGAGGCCGACCTCCACCGGGCCGAGTATCTCCGTGTCGCGGACAGGGTTCGCGGCGTAGTCGTCGGCCATGCGCTCGTAGTCGTCGGCGCTGAGCCGCCGATCCGGGGCATCGTCCTTACTCATGAACTGCCCCTCCTCTCCTTGCGTTGCGGGGCGAAATCGCGGTCCGCTTCCGCGAGCAGTGCGCCGAGGCGCGTCTGCTCGACCAGTTCTCGTCGCAGCATCATCGCGTGGAACACGATCCACTCCTCAGGATTCGCCAGGTCTGCGATGACCTCCATCAGAGGGTGCCGTGACGGGTGGCGCTCGCGAGGATGGTGAGTCGCACGAAGCGCTCAGCGGACTTTGCGCTCCAGTTCGTCCAGGCTCCACGGCGGCTCGCCGTTGTGGTCGCGGTAGGCGACGATGCTGGGGGTGGGGCGCTCGAAGCGGCCGACGAAATTGCCAGCGGCGATGAAGATCTGGCCGGTGATGTCCTTGGCTCGGTCGGTCGCGAGGTAGAGGTAGAGCTGCGCGGCGTAGTCGGGGGGTGGGGCCTCGAGGGCGCCCTGGGTGGAGAGTTCGTCGAGCATTCCGCGCTGGTGTAGCTCGTGGATCTTCGCTTCGTAGGCGTCGCCGGTGGAGAGGCGGGTGCGAGCGCCGGGGCAGATGACGTTGGCGCGGATGCCGTGTTCGCGGAGTTCGGCGGCGATGGCAAGGGTCAGGCTGGTCACCGCGCCTTTTCCGGCCGCGTAGCCGGTGCCGCCGTAGTCGCCGAGGTAGGCGAAGGAGCCGGTGTTGATGATGGTGCCGCGGCCCTGCTCGACCATCAGCGGGGCGGCGGCTCGGCAGGTGGCGAAGACGGTTTCCAGGTGGGAGTCGAGGAGGGTGCGCCACTGTTCGGGGCGCACGGTGAGGATCGATGACCCGTCCGGCTCCGCGATGCCGGCGCAGTTGACCAGTACGTCCACGGCGCCGAACTCGGCGGCGCAGGTGGCGACCAGCTGTTCCGCAACAGAGGCGGCCGACCCTGGTACGCCGACAGCACCGAGCTCGGACGAAACGCGATCGACCGCGGCGGGATCGCGGCCGTTCACCACCACCCCGGCCCCCGCGGCGGCGAGCGCGGCGGCGACCGCGCGGCCGATCCCGCTGGTGCCGCCGACGACTACGGCACCGCGGCCGGACAACTCGGGCATGGATCTCCTAGGGGTTTCCGACGCCGGGCATACCGGCGAAGAGCAGGCGGAATACCGACGGCAGGTTGGGGGTGACCTGCGTGGGGGGCACGAAGGGCGGGCCCGCGTTGGTGTCGGTGACGATGTAGTCGGCGTGGCTGTTCGGCACCCGGTCCAGCACGCCGCTGCAGTTGGGGCCGCCGGTGGCGTTCACCTTCGGCAGGTCCTGCGGGTACTTGTAGGCGGGGGCGCCGTACATGAAGCTGGCGAAGAACGAGGCGCCCGGCTTGTTGCCGCCGAAGAGCGACTCGGCCAGCGGCATGGCGTTGTTGATCCCGACCACCAGGCAGTACAGCACCGGCTTGTACTCGAGGAGCAGTTCGGCGGTGGGGCGGAGCAGGGCGAGGGACTCGGTCAGTGCCTGCTCGTTCTCGCCGAGCACCGCGGTGCCGGTGTCGGACAACCCGATCAGCCCTAGCAGCATGGCGTCGACGTCCTGGGAGCGCTCCGCGATGGTGCCCGAGGTGACGGTGCCATTGTCGACAGTGCGCAGCAGGTCGGGCGCGGTGTCGGCGTAGAGGTTCGTGACCTGCGCGGTGGCGGCGAGATCGCGCTCCAGCGCGGGCAGGCTGGGGTTCAGCTCGGCGAGGTAGGCGTCCGAGCGGGTGAGCAGGTCGCCGAGTTTGGCCCCGCGCCCGTCCAGCGCCTGGCCGATGGCGCTCAGCGTGGCATTGAGCTTGGCCGGTTCGACGGCGGCGAGCAGCCTGCTCAGCCGCTGGAAGAGGGTGTCGAACTCGACCGTCACCGCAGCCGCGCGCAGCAGCGTTCCGGGCCGCATGGCGGTCGGCGCGGGATCGGCGGGGATGATGAAGTTCACGTACTTGGCGCCGAACACCGTGGTCGAGCGGATGTCGACGGTGGCATTGCTCGGCACCAGCTCCAGCCGCTCCGGGTCCACCCGCAGCTCCAGCCGCGCGGTGTCGCCGCTCGACTCGACCGAGGCGACCGAGCCGATCTCCACCCCGCGCACCCGGACCTTGGCGTCCGGGTCGAGCACCAGCCCGCTGCGCGGCGCCTCGACGGTGAGCGCGACGGTGTCGGTGAACCGCCCGGCGAAGAGGGCGAGCGAGAGCCCGGCCACGGCCAGCAGGAGGCCGACCATCGCCAGCGCCGCCACCTTGTAGCGGATGAGCGACCAGAACACAGCAGCCTGCGTTTTCGCCGACGCTTCATTGCGTTTCTGCACGGTTCACCTCTCGCCGGACGAGCGCTTTCTTCCTTGCTTGGCCGGGAAGGCCGTAGTACTGTCCAGACAGGTGTCCATCATATATCTGGACAGCAACCTGGGGAAGGATTTCCGATGAGTCCGGTGAAACCGCGACGGGTCTCCGGTGGCGAGCACGAGCACGGCCATCTCGAGGAGTTCCGCACCGACCCGATCGCCCTGATGAAGCGCACCCGCTCCGAGTGCGGCGACGTCGGCGCGTTCCAGCTGGCGGACAAGAAGGTCCTGCTGCTCACCGGCGCCGAGGCCAACGAGTTCTTCTTCCGCTCCGCCGACGAGGACCTGGATCAGGCCGCGGCCTACCCGTTCATGAAGCCGATCTTCGGCGAGGGCGTGGTCTTCGACGCCAGCCCGGAGCGGCGCAAGGAGATGCTGCACAACTCCGCGCTGCGCGCCGACCAGATGAAGGGCCACGCCGCGACCATCGAGCGCGAGGTCGAGCGGATGCTGGCGAACTGGGGCGACGAGGGCGAGATCGACCTGCTCGAGTTCTTCGCCGAGCTGACGATCTACACCTCGTCGGCGTGTCTGATCGGCACCAAGTTCCGCGAGGAGCTGGATATCCGGTTCGCCAAGCTCTACCACGAGCTGGAGCGCGGCACCGATGCGCTCGCCTACGTCGACCCGTACCTGCCGATCGAGAGCTTCCGCATCCGCGACGAGTCGCGCGCCGCGCTGGTCGACCTGGTGCAGGGGATCATGGATCAGCGGCGGGCGAACCCGGCGGCGGGCAAGGAGGACCGGGACCTGCTCGACGTGCTGATCTCGGTCCCGGACGACGACGGCAACCCGCGCTTCGACGCCGGCGTGATCACCGGCATCTTCATCTCGATGATGTTCGCCGGGCACCACACCACCTCGGGCACGGCGGCCTGGTCGGTGATCGAGCTGCTCCGGCACCCGGAGGTGCTCTCCGGCGTGGTGAAGGAGCTGGACGAGCTGTATGCCGACGGGTCGGCGGTGAGCTTCAACGCGCTGCGCCAGATCCCGAACCTGGAGGCGGTGCTCAAGGAGACGCTGCGGCTGCACCCGCCGCTGATCATCCTGATGCGGGTCGCGCGCGACGCCTTCGAGGTCTGCGGCACCGAGATCACCGAGGGCGACCTGGTGGCGGCGTCCCCGGCCATCTCGAACCGGCTGCCGGAGGACTTCCCGAACCCGGACTCCTTCGACCCCGGCCGCTACATCGACCCGAACCAGGAGGACCTGGTCAATCGCTGGACCTGGATTCCGTTCGGCGCGGGCCGTCACCGCTGCGTGGGAGCGGCCTTCGCGCTCATGCAGCTCAAGGCGATCTTCTCGGTGCTGCTGCGGGACTGGGAGTTCGAGATGACGCAGCCGTCGGAGAGCTACCGCAACGACCACAGCAAGATGGTGGTGCAGCTGGCCCAGCCGTGCCGGGTGCGCTACCGGCGTCGGCGGCGCTGAGAACAGGAGGGGCCCGCCGCGCGCGTGACGCGCGGCGGGCCCCACCTCGTTCCGGTGGGAGTTCACTCGAAGGCGACCTGCCAGCTCTTGATGCCGTTGATCCAGCCGTTGCGCAGCCGCACCGGCTCGCTCACCTCGCGCACGTGCGGCATGACGTCCGCGATCGCATTGAACATCAGATCGATCTCCAGCCGGGCCAGATTCGCGCCGACGCAGTAGTGCGTTCCGGTGCCGCCGAACCCGACGTGCGGGTTGGGGTCGCGGCCGATGTCGAAGGCGAAGGGCTCGGTGAAGCCGTCCTCGTCGAAGTTGGCCGAGCCGTAGAAGAGCCCGATCCGTTCGCCCTCCTTGATCTGCTGGCCGCCGAGCTCCAGATCCTGGGTCGCGGTGCGCTGGAAGACGGTGACCGGGGTGGCCCAGCGGACGATCTCGTCCGGCGCGGTTTTCGGCCGCTCGGCCTTGTACCGCTCCCACTGCTCCGGGTGATCGACGAAGGCCTTCATGCCGTGCGTGATGGCATTGCGGGTGGTCTCGTTGCCCGCGACGGCGAGCAGGATGACGAAGAAGCCGAACTCGTCCGAGGCCAGCCCCTCGCCGTCGATATCGGCCTGGATCAGCTCGGAGACGATGTCGTTCGCCGGGCTGGTCCTGCGCTGCTCGGCCATGTTCCAGGCGTAGCCGAGGATCTCGGCGGAGGCGACGGTCGGGTCGCCGTACTCCGGGTCGTCGTAGTTGAGCATGGCGTTGGACCAGTCGAAGACCTTCCTCCGGTCCTCCTGCGGCACGCCGAGCAGCTCGGCGATGGCCTGCAGCGGCAGCTCCACCGCGACCTGCTCGACGAAGTCGCCGCCGCCGCTCTTCTTGGCGGCGTGCACGATCCGGTCGGCGCGCTCGGCCAGCGCCGCGCGCAGGCTCTGCACCGCGCGCGGAGTGAAGCCCTTGGCGATGATCCGGCGGATCTTGGAGTGCTTGGGCGGGTCCATGTTCACCAGCAGCGCGCTGGTCAGCTCCATCTGGTCGATGGTGATGTCGCCGGGGAGCCGGATGATCGAGCCCTTGCGCTGCGAGGAGTACAGCTCGGGGTGGCGCGAGATCTCCTTGATGTCGGCCAGTTTGCTGACCACCCAGTAGCCGCCGTCGAAGAAGCCGCCCGAGTTCTCGTCGGCCTGCGGGTTCCACCACACCGGCGCGGTGCGCCGCAGCATCGCGAACTCCTCGACCGGGCGGCGGCTCTCCCACAGCGCGGGATCGGTGAAGTCGAAGCCGGTGGGCAACGAGGGTGCGGACATCTCTACCTCCTGGGGATACGGAACGCTCACCGGACCGGGGATCGGTCGCTCCGGTGGGCGTGATGCAGGTGCGGGGCGGCGCGGCCCGCCGTGAGCGGCAGGTCGAGGTACGTGCGCACGCCGGGGTCGGCGGCGACGACGTACGGGATGCTGTTCACGCAGTGCGCGGCAGTCGCGACGATGCCGGGGTGCCGTTCGACCGGGGCACCGGCGCCGTGCGAGTGCATGCCGGAGATCGTGGTGAACGAGCCGGGGTCGCCCGCGATCTCGATCTCGTAGCGCTCGCCTGCGGCGCCGAATCGCCACGGCGGGTCCAGCGCGGCCTCGCCCATGAACCAGTTCACGGCGGCGGTGATCACCGGCTCGCCGTCGACGGTGCCCTGCCAGCGCAGGCGTTGCGCGGCGACCTGGCCGGGCTCGATCACCCCGATCGGGGAGTCGATGGGCGCGGTCGCGACCGCGGCCTCGTGCGTGACCCGCAGCTCGGCGTCGAGGTCGAAGCCGAGCGCGGCGGCGATCATCCACACCGACTGGCGGTAGCCGGAGCCGAGCGCGTCGGCGGTGCCGGACGAGGTCGCCTCCTCGGGGGTGCCGCCGAACTTCATCCAGTACCGGACCACGTCCGGGGCGGCGTAGGTGCGGATGTCGGAGAACTCCTCCGCGCGCACCGACGTCACCGAGCCGGAGAGCGCGGTGAGCGCGAGCGGGATCTTCTCGGTGATGCCGCCGGGGTGGATGCCGGTGCCGTGCAGGGTGACGCCGTGCGCTCTGCAGAGCGCGTCGTAGCGTTCGCGCTGCTCGGCATCGGGGTAGAACCAGCCGAGCGGGGTGACCACGTTCTTGCCCGCGGCGAGGATGGCGCGCAGCGTCGTGCCGTCGGCCAGGAGCGGGCTGTAGAGCACGCAGTCGGCGGCGGTGGCGAGCAGCGCATCGGCGTCGGTGGTCGCGGTGACGCCGATCGGGCCGCGGCCGACCAGGGTGCCGAGGTCGGTGCCTGCCTTCTCCGCGCTGTGCACCCAGGCGCCTGCGAGTTCCAGGTCGGGGTGGTCGAGGATGGTCTCGATCGCGGCCCGGCCGACGCCGCCGGTCGCCCACTGGATCACCCGGATCACGGGCGGGGCCCGCCGTCCGCGGTGCGGTTCTCCTCGAGTGCCGCGGCGCCGACCTCGGCGAGCGCGGCGCCGCCGGGGTCGGGCGCGTTCGCCGTGCCCGATTCGGGCACCCGGTGGTCCGGCTCGCGCTCGGCGACGTGGTCACGGGCCCAGCCGTAGTCCGGCTTACCGCTCGGCGCCCGCAGCACGCGCTCCGCGATCCACAGCGAGCGCGGGATCTTGTACCCGGCCAGGTGCTGCCTGGTGTGCGCGCAGAACTCGGTGAAGTCCAGCTCGGCGCCGTCGGCGAGCGCGACCACCGCGGCGACCGTGTTCCCCCAGCGCTCGTGCGGCACCGCGACCACGGTGGCGTCGAAGACCGCGGGATGCGCCTTGACCACGCTCTCCACCTCTTCGGCGAAGACCTTCTCGCCGCCGGTGTTGATCACCATGTTGCCGCGGCCGATCAGCGTGATCGAGCCGTCCTCCTCGCGCCGCGCCCGGTCGTCGGTGATCACGATGCGCTCGCCGTCGACGGTCTTGAACAGCCGCTCCGACTTCACCGGGTCCTTGTAGTAGCCGAGCGGCACCTGTCCGGTCTTGGCCAGCCACCCCTCGGCGCCCGGCGGCACCGGGGCTCCGTCGTCGTCGACGATCACCGCGCCGCGCCCGGTGTTCACCCGCGGCCCGCGCGCCGGGTCGTCGTCCCGCTGCGCGAAGCCGATGCCGCCGAAGCCGGTCTCGGAGGAGCCGATGGAGTCCGAGATGACCGCGCCGGGGAAGAGCTCGAGCAGCGCGTTCTTGGTGGACTGGGAGAGCAGCGCCGCGCCGGAGGCGATGGCGATCACCGAGGAGACGTCGACCGGGTGCTGCCGGTAGGCGTCGATCAGCGGCCGCGCCATGGCGTCACCGGTGATCACGATGACATTCGGCTGCTCGCGGGCGACCTGCCGCCAGACCCGCTCCGGGTCGAAGCGGCGCTCGAAGATCACCGCGTGCCCGCACCACAGCGCCAGGAAGGTCGGCATCATGGCGGCGGCGTGGATGAGCGGCGGCAGGATGTAGTAGATCGCCTGGCCGCCCGCCGCGCCGGTGCGGGACTGCTGGTACTCGTCGGTGACGTACTCGTTGGTGTAGAAGTCGATGCCGCCGCCGAGCACCCGCCACATGTCCTCCTGGCGCCACATGACGCCTTTGGGCAGGCCGGTGGTGCCGCCGGTGTACATCATGAACAGGTCGTCACCACTGCGGTCGGCGAACGGCCGCCAGGGTGCGCCCGCCTTCATGACCGTCTCGTAGCGCAGCGCGTCGATGCCGAACTCCCAGCTCGCCACATCGTCGTCCACGCAGATCACGTGCCGCAGACCGGGCACCGCCGCGCGCGCCGCGCGCACCTGCTCGCCGTAACAGGCGTGGTAGAGCAGTACCTCCAGGTCGGCGTTGTCGTAGAGGTAGGTCAGCTCGGACGGGCCGTACCGGAAGTTGACGTTGATCGGGACCGCGGAGAGCTTGAAGCAGGCGATCAGCGTCTCCATGGTCTCGATGCTGTTGTGCATCTGGAAGCCGACGTGGGTGCCGGTGCCGACCCCGAGCGTTGCCAGGTAGTGCGCCAGCTGGTTCGCCCTGGTGTCCAGGTCGCGGAAGCGGAGCCTGCGGTCGCCCAGGATCAGCGCGGTGCGCTCCGGCATCGCGTCGACGGCGTGTTCGAAGAGGTCGGCGAAGTTGTTGGCCATGTCGCTTCCGTCTCGTACTGGTTTCCGGAGCTCACACCACGGTGAGCGGGAGGGGGATCCCCCGGTCGGTGAAGGTCCAGTCGGCGCCGGTGCTGAACCGGGTCACCGCCACCTCGGGCGCCTCTTTGTGCGGCTTGTCGGTCAGCTCGACCTCGACGGTCCAGCCGTCCGCCGCGCTCTCGGCGCGGCAGCTGAAGCGCGGGTTCACCCCGCGGACCAGCGCGTCCAGCGGGCCGAGGTGCTCGGGGTCGAGCATGGCGGGCCAGGCGCCGTCGGTCTGCGCGCCGGAGTCGGCCGGGAACCACAGGGCGAGCCCGCCCTCTCGCGGCCGGATCTCGATCCCGGTGTAGGACAACGGGTTCAGCACCGGGTGCGCGCGCAGTACCGTGGCCAGCCCGGCGTGGTCGTGGCCGGCGCCGAGCGCGGCGCGCAGCCGCTCGGAGGCGACGCCCGCGACCCCGGCCAGCGTCTTGCGGGCGATCTCGGAGGCCGCCGCCAGGTCGGTGCGCTCGTTGATCGCCACCAGGAAGCCGAGCGTGAGCAGGTGCTGCTGCAGGCAGACCTCGTCGGCGATCCGGACCAGCGCGGAGCGGGAGAAGTCCGGGAACCGGACGTCGCTGAGCAGCGGGCCCGAGTAGTCCGCCGCGCCCTCGTCGGCCGGGTCGATCGGAGCCAGCTCCAGCCCGGCGGCCACGGTCTCCGCCACCAGCGCCGCATTGCGCGGCACCGGGGGCGGCTCGTGCGCCGGATCGATGATGACGGTCCACGCGCACATGGGTTTCCGGTCCGCAGGCTTGCGCGGCGGGCGGTGGATCGGCCGCACCTGGGCGTGCGGGTTGGTGGCGAGCGCGGTGGCGTCGAAGGTGGGGTCCTCGATGTCGTGGCACATGGAGACGACGTACTTGTCCCCCATCGGCTCGACGTCGATCAGCGCGCCGCAGTGGTCCAGCCAGAACTCGCCGTGGTCGCGGTCGGTGACCTCGAACCGGAAGTCCATGAACTGCGGCGGCGCGCCGATGTCGAGCTGCAGCCCCTTGAAGATGGTGACCACGTCGTCGCCGGTGTAGCGCAGCGCGCGCTGCATGCGCCTGGTGTAGATCGGGCTGGCGAGCTGCCACTCCTCGATCGCCACCTCGGCCATTCCCTCGCGGCCGAAGGCGCCGATCACGTGCGCCATGCCGGAGCGGTCGATGAGCTGGCCGCAGAGCAGCAGCTCGGGCACGAGCGCCGCGAGCTGCGCGCGGGTGAAATCCTGGAATCCGCTGCCGGGCTGAGTCATCGGATTACCAGATCGGAACCGGCGACGTGCCGATCTTGTACCAGCCGGGCAGCGGCTCCTTGGCGGTGGAGCGCTCGATCCGCTTCAGCATCCCCGGCGAGAGGGCGTTCGCGGTGATCATGTCGAGGAACAGCGCGGAGACATTGCCGAAGTCGAAGAAGTCGCGCTGCCAGGACCACTGGAAGTCGCCGCCGTACTTGAACCAGCTGCCGCCGATCCCGTCCACGGTGTACTTGCTCCCATCCGGGCGGGTGGCGTCGGCCACCTGCTTCCACAGCCCGATCACGTTGCCGGAGCGCTCGTCGACCACGAAGTCCTGGTAGGGGTAGGTCCACCCCTCCAGCCCCTCCATCTCCTGGCCGAGCGCCAGTTCGCGGATCTCCTCCCGGCCGACCGCCATGAACTCCTGCTTGGGGCCGTAGTTCCAGCCGTAGGTGGCGTCGACGGTGTAGAGCTCGGCCAGCGGGCGCCAGTCGCCCTTCTCCTCGGCGCGCTCGTTCTCCGCGATCCAGCGGGCGATCATCTCGTCCAGCTCGGCGCGATCGAATCCGGTCATAGCTCTTCGCCTTTCACAAAAAGGGCCTGGGTGGGGCAGTAGCGGACGGCATTGCGCACGTCCTCGCGGTGTTCGGGGCCTGGTTCGGCGTCGAGGATCTGCACCTGGCCCCGCTTGGGCACGGTGAACACCTCGGGCGCCTCCGCCGCGCAGACGGCGTGGCCCTGGCACAGATCCAGGTCGACCTCGACGCGCATTACGCGCCGCCCTCGGCGCGGGGCTTCAGCGGGGCCTCGGGCTGCACCTCGACCAGCACCATGTGCGCGCCGCGCGGCACCGAGACCACGGTCGCGACGGCGTCGGCCAGGTGCTCCGGCTTGAGCATGTACGGGTGCCTGGCGAAGCCCCAGGCCATCCAGCTCTCCAGCAGCGGTCCGACCGACTCGGGCGAGGCGTTCATGCCCATGCCGGTGACGGTCGGGCCCGGACGCACCAGCGAAGCGCGGATCCCGGTGCCCTCCAGCTCCATCCGCAATTGGTGCCCGAAGGCCTCCAGCCCGGTCTTGGCGGCGTTGTAGGCGCCGTTGTGCGGGCGCGGGATCTCGGCGCAGTCCGAGGAGATCAGCACCAGGTCGCCGCGCTGCCGCTCCAGCATGCCGGGCAGCACCGTGTGCACCAGCCGGTGCGCGCCGACCAGGTGCACCTGCACCTGGGCCAGGAACCGGTCCGGCGCCATGTCCTGGATCCGGCCGAACTCGATATCGCCCGCGCCGGAGACCAGGATCTCGGCCGGGCCGTGCTCGCGCTCCGCGGTGGCGACGAATTCCTCCACCGAGTCCTGCTCGGTGACGTCGAGGCGGATCGCGGTGGCGGTGCCGCCGTCGGCCCTGATCTTCTCGGCCAGCTCCCGGCACTGCGCCACCCGGCGGGCGCCGAGCGCCACCGGGTGCCCGAGCCCGGCCAGCCGCACCGCGGTGGCCGCGCCGATGCCGGACGAGGCGCCTGCGACCAGCACCGGCCTGCGCTCGGGATGGGGTTCGAAACGGGGCATCAGTGCACCTCCACCGAGATCGGGAGCTTGGCGAAACCGCGGACGTTGGTCGAGTGCACGCGCTCGATCCCGTCCTCGTGAACGTGGTATTCACGCACCCGCTGGGCGAATTCGGCCAGCGCGACATTGGCCTCCAGCCGCGCCAGGTGCGCGCCGAGGCAGAAGTGCACGCCCGCGCCGAAGCTGGCGAGCGCGGTGGAGTCGGTGCGGTCGATCCGATAGCTGTCGGCGTCGTCGAACGCCTCGGAATCCCGGTTCGCCGAGCCGATCAGCAGCAGCACCTTGGAGCCCTGCGGGATCGTGCCGCCGTGGTAATCCAGGTCGGCGGTGGCGGTGCGGGCCACGATCTGGCTGGAGGTGTCGTAGCGCAGCGTCTCCTCGACCCAGTCGCTGACGTGCTCCTGGTCGCCTGCGACCTTCGCGTACTCGGCCGGGTTGTGGCCGCCCCAGTAGAGCGCGTTGCCGAGCAGCTTGGTGGTGGTCTCGTTACCCGCGACCACCATGAGGAACATGAAGCCGATGATCTCGTCGTCGGTCAGCACGTCGCCGTCGATCTCGGCGTCCAGCAGCGCCGAGGTCAGGTCGTCGGTGGGGTTCTTCCTGCGGGCGGCCACCATGTCGGCGTAGTAGCCGACCAGGCCGAGCGAGGCGTCGATGGCCTCCGGCGGGACGTCGAGGACGCCGTCCGCGCGGTGCACGACCAGGTCGGCCTGTCTGCGGATCTCCGCCCGGTCGCTCGCCGGGACGCCCATCAGCTCGCTGATCACGTCCATCGGCAGCTTGCCGGCGACCTCGTCGATCCAGTCGAAGCGGCCGCCCGCCAGCGCGGGCTCCAGGTACTCGAGGGTGAGCTCCCGGATCCGGTCCTCCATCTCGGCCACCCGCTTGGGGGTGAAGCCCTTGTAGACCAGCCTGCGCATGCGCATGTGCCGCGGGTCGTCCATCGCCAGGAAGGACATGGTCCGGTGCGCGTGCGGGCCCCAGGCGGCGGGGTCGAGCGAGACGCCGTTGGCGCTGGAGAGCTTGGCGCTGTCCCGGAACCCGGCGGTGACGTCGGCGTACCGGCTCAGCGCCCAGAACCCGATCTCCGGGTTGTGGTAGAGCGGCGCCTCGGCGCGCAGCCGCCGGTAGGTCGGGTACGGGTCCTCGTGGAAGCCGTAGTCGTACGGATCGAACGCCAAGGGTTCCAGGGAGGCGGTGGAACCGGTCATCGCGAGCACCCCGATTTCGATAACGAGTTCTCTGCGCCGCGCGGCCGCACCGCGTGCCGGACAGACAGACAGCTGGACATGTGTCTGGACGGTACCACTGACACCTGTGGAGGACAATGGAATCTGCGCGGACGGCCGAGCACACCTCCGAGAATGCGACACTCGGGGCGGCGGCGCGGCAGAATCGCCACGACCAGGTGAACAAGAACGTGTTCTTGCGCCATCAAGGCTGATCGGAATATATTCCGAACACATGTCCAGACACTTGGGAGAGATCGCGATGAGCCTGCTGCCAACGGACAGCTCACGGTTGTTGATCGACGGGAAGCTCGTCAGCGGCGGCGGTGGCGAGTTCGACACCGTCAACCCGGCGACCGAGGAGGTGCTCGGCGCCGCCGCCGACGCGAACGGCGCCGACATGGACGCGGCGATCCAGGCCGCCCGCACCGCCTTCGACTCGACCTCCTGGTCGCGCGATCACGCCTTCCGGGCCCGCTGCGTCGGCCAGCTGCGGGATGCGCTGAAGGCCGACGTGGAGCGGCTGCGCGCCGTCACCGTCGCGGAGGCGGGCGCACCGGTCATGCTGACCAGCGGCCCGCAGCTGGAGGCGCCGATCGACGACCTGACCTTCGCGGCCGAGCTGGCCGCGAACTACACCTGGGAGACCGACCACGGCGAGGCCGCCCCGATGGGGATGCGCAGCCACCGCACGGTGCGCCGCGAGGCGATCGGGGTGGTCGGCGCGATCACGCCGTGGAACTTCCCGCACCAGATCAACTTCGCCAAGCTCGGCCCCGCGCTCGCCGCGGGCAACACGGTGGTGCTCAAGCCGGCGCCGGACACCCCGTGGTGCGCCGCCGAGGTGGGCCGGATCATCGCCGAGCAGACCGATATCCCGCCGGGCGTCGTCAATATCGTGACCTCGTCCGACCACGGCCTCGGCACCCAGCTCACCACTGACCCGCGGGTCGACATGGTGACCTTCACCGGCTCCACCGCGACCGGCAAGTCGGTCATGACCGCCGCCGCGGGCACGCTGAAGAAGACCTTCCTCGAGCTCGGCGGCAAGTCCGCCAGCATCGTCCTGGACGACGCCGACCTGGGCGGCGCCGTCGGCATGACCGCCTTCGCGGTGGCCATCCACGCCGGTCAGGGCTGCGCGCTCTACACCAGGCTGGTGGTGCCGCGGGCCAAGTACGCCGAGGCGGTGGAGATCGCCGCAGGCACGCTCGGCGGGATCAGGGCGGGCGATCCGACAGACCCGCGCACCGTCTGCGGGCCGCTCATCTCCGAGCGGCAGCGCGCCCGGGTGGAGCGCTACCTGGAGATCGCGAAGGCCGAGGGCGGCCGGATCGTGGTCGGCGGCAAGCGCCCGGAGTACCAGGAGCGCGGCTGGTTCCTCGAGCCGACGCTGATCGCCGACGTGGACAACAGCCACACCGTCGCCCGCGAGGAGATCTTCGGCCCGGTGCTCGTCGTCATCCCGCACGACGGCGACGACGACGCCGTCGCCATCGCCAACGACTCCCCCTACGGCCTCTCCGGGCAGATCTGGGGCTCCGACCCCGGGCGCATCCGCCGGGTCACCGACGCCGTGCGCAGCGGCACGCTCTCGGTGAACGGCGGCGTCTGGTACTCGGGCGACGTGCCGTTCGGCGGCTACAAGCAGTCCGGCATCGGCCGCGAGATGGGCGTGCTCGGGTTCGAGGAGTACCTGGAAGCCAAGCTCGTCGCGACCGGGCTCTGAGCCCCTTTTCCCGAAAACGAATGGAGCAGAACGTGTCCCGTTTCGCAGGACGATCCGCCATCGTCACCGGCGCCGCACAGGGCATCGGCGCCGCGTACGCGCAGGCGCTGGCCGCCGAGGGCGCCAAGGTGGTCGTCGCCGACCGCAATGCCGAGGCCGGGAAGGCCGTCGCGGAGAAGATCGTCGCCGACGGCGGCACCGCCGTCTTCGGCGAGGTCGACGTGGCCGACCCGGATTCCGCCGCCGCGCTCGCCGCCTTCACGCTGGAGCGGTTCGGCGCCATCGACCACCTGGTGAACAATGCCGCCATCTACGGCGACATGAAGCTGGACCTGCTGCTCACCGTGCCGTGGGACTACTACAAGAAGTTCATGAGCGTGAACATGGACGGCGCGCTGAACGTCACCCGCGCGGTCTGGGAGCACATGGCCAAGGGGGGCGGCGGCTCGATCGTCAACCAGTCCTCCACCGCGGCCTGGCTCTACTCCGGCTTCTACGGCCTGGCCAAGGTCGGGGTGAACGGCCTGACCCAGCAGCTCGCCACCGAGCTGGGCGGCTCGAACATCAGGATCAACGCCATCGCGCCCGGCCCGATCGACACCGAGGCCACCAAGAACGTCACCCCGGGCAACATGGTCAGGGACATGGTGAATCGGCTGCCGCTCAAGCGGATGGGCACCCCCGAGGATCTCGTCGGCGCCTGCCTGTTCCTGCTCTCCGACGACGCGAACTGGGTGACCGGCCAGATCGTCAACGTCGACGGCGGACAGATCTTCCGGTCATGAGCGAGCGGGTCGCCTTCATCGGGCTCGGCAACATGGGCGCGCCCATGGCGAAGCGGCTGCTCGCCTGGCCCGGCGGGCTCACGGTGTGCGACGTGCGCGCCGAGGCGGTCGAGCCGTTCACGGCGAAGGGCGCGGTCGCGGCGGCCACGCCTGCCGAGGCCGCGGCCGGGGCGCGGGTCGTCTCGATCACCGTGCTCGACGATGCCCAGGTGCGCGAGGTGGTCGCGGGCGAGAACGGGGTGCTGCGCAGGGCCGCCCCCGGCACCGTGATCGCGGTGCACTCCACGATCGCCGACCGGACCGCCGAGGAACTGGCCGGGCAGTGTGCCGCACAGGGGGTCGACCTGGTCGACGCCCCGGTGAGCGGCGGCGCGGGCGGGGCCAAGGACGGGCGGCTCGCGGTCATGGTCGGCGGCAGCGACGCCGCCTTCGCGGCGGTCGAGGAGCCGTTCGGGCTCTTCTCCGACCTCGTGGTGCACGCGGGGCCGGTGGGCGCGGGGACCAGGATGAAGCTGGCCCGCAACCTGCTGCACTTCGTCGCCTTCACCGCCGCCACCGAGGGGCAGCGGCTGGCCGAGGCGGCCGGGCTGGACATCACCGCGCTCGGCAAGGTGGTGCGGCACTCGGACGCCGTGACCGGCGGCGCGGGCTCGATCATGCTGCGCGACACCACCGCGCCGATCCCGGAGGGCGACTTCTGGCTGCCGATCCTCACCCACGTGCGCGGGCTCGGCGAGAAGGATCTGAGCCTGGCGCTCGACCTGGGCGAGCGGCTCGGTGTCTCGCTGCCGCTGGCGCAGCAGGCGCTGCGGGACTTCGGTATCGGGCTCGGCGTCGGGCGCGGCCCGCTCGCCGAGAAAGCGGAGGAGGACCGTTCATGAGCGAACGCAGGGAGAAGGGCCTCGCCAAGATGAGCGAGGTCTATGGCTGGGAATTCAAGGACGGCCCCGGCGATCACTTCGCCGCCACCGCCGACCACCTCTTCGCCGACATCTGGTCCCGCGAGGCGCTGAGCATCCGGGATCGCAGGCTGCTGCTGATCGGGCTGCTCACCGCGCAGAACCTCTTCGACGTCGCCGAGATCCAGATCGGCGCGGCGCTCGGCAACGGCGAGTTCACCCCGGAGCAGCTGCGCGACGCGGCGCTGTTCCTGTGTCACTACGCGGGCTGGCCGCTCGGCACCAAGCTGGATTCCGTGGTCGGCAAGGTCATCGCCCAGCAGGAGAAGAAGAAGTGAGCGATCAGGAAACCTCGCTGCGGCCGGTCGCGGCCGAGTCGATCACCGAGTGGGACGAGACCGCGGACGTGGTGATCGCCGGGTACGGCATCGCCGGGGTCTGCGCCGCCATCGAGGCGGCGCGGGCGGGCGCGAACGTACTCATCCTGGAGCGCACCAGCGGGTGGGGCGGAGCCGCCTCACTGGCGGGCGGCTGGGTGTACCTGGGCGGCGGCACCCCGCTGCAGCAGGCGCTCGGCTTCGAGGATTCGCCGGAGAACATGGAGAAGTTCCTGCTCGCGGCGGTCGGGCCCGGCGCGGACAGGGCGAAGATCGGCGACTACAGCCGGGGCAGCGTCGAGCACTACAACTGGCTGGTCGGCAACGGCGTCCCGTTCAAGGAGGCGTTCTGGGGTGAGCCGGGCTGGGAGCCGCCGCACGACGAGGGGCTCGGCTACTCCGGCGGCGAGAACGCGGCGCCGTTCAACGCCATCGCCACCCCGGCCCCGCGCGGGCACGTGCCGCAGATGTCGAACAAGCGCACCGGCTCCAAGGGCGGCGGCTACATGCTGATGAAGCCGCTCGCCGAGACCGCCGAGTCGCTCGGCGTCCGGGTCGAGTACGACATCCGGCTGGCCCGGCTGATCACCGACGGCGAGCGGGTGGTCGGGGTGCTGGCCAAGCGCTACGGCAAGGAGATCGCCGTGCGCGCCGAGCGCGGGGTGGTGCTGGCCACGGGCAGCTTCGCCTACGCCGAGCAGATGATCTCCGACTACGCGCCGCAGCTCATCGGCCGCCCCGGCGCCGCCATCGAGGAGCACGACGGCATCGGCATCAAGCTGGCCGCCGCGCTCGGCGCCGCCACCTCGCACCTGAACGCCACCGAGGTCGCCTTCTTCGGCGACCCGCAGCTCATGGCGCGCGGCATCATGGTCAACGGCCGCGGCCAGCGCTACGTCCCGGAGGACACCTACCCGGGCCGGATCGGGCAGATGACGCTGTTCCACCAGGAGAACCAGGCGTACCTGGTGATCGACGAGCGGGCGCACGAGGAGGCGCTGGCCACCGAGACCTCGACGCCGTTCTTCCGGGTGCCGCCCACCTGGGCCGCGGAGACGGTGGCCGAGCTGGAGATCGACATGGGGCTCCCGGAGCGGGCGCTGCAGAGCACGGTCGAGGTCTACAACCACTACGCCGCCGAAGGCACCGACCCGCTGTTCGGCAAGAAGGAGCAGTGGCTGCGGCCGCTCACCGGCGCGGTGGCCGCCTTCGACATGCGCAACTTCACCGCCGGGTTCACCCTCGGCGGGCTGCGCACCGATCTCGATGCCAGGGTGCTGCATGTTTCCGGGGAGCCGATCGCTGGCCTCTACGCCGCCGGACGCTGCACTTCCGGCATCTGTACCGGCGGTTATGTCAGCGGAGCATCACTCGGAGACGGTAGCTTCTACGGCCGGAGGGCCGGACTCGCCGCGGCGAAGAACTGACCCGCGATCGGCGGGATTCCCGGCGGCGCACTACCGTGCAAGATCAAGCCGCCTGATCACCTGAGCGAAAGACGAGGCAGGCAATGCGTTTCGGCATCGTGCTGTTCACCAGTGACCGCGGTATCACCCCCGCGGCGGCGGCCAAGGCCGCCGAGGAGACCGGCTTCCACTCCTTCTACGTGCCCGAGCACACCCACATCCCGGTGAAGCGCGAGGCCGCCCATCCGCAGACCGGCGACGCGTCGCTGCCGGACGACCGCTACATGCGCACCCTCGACCCGTGGGTCGCGCTCGGCACCGCCGCCGCGGTGACCTCACGGATCGAGCTGGCCACCGCGGTCGCGCTGCCGGTGGAGCACGACCCGATCACCCTGGCCAAGACCATCGCCACGCTGGACCACCTCTCCGGTGGCCGGGTGGTGCTCGGCGCCGGCTTCGGCTGGAACACCGACGAGCTGAGCGACCACGGCGTCCCGCCGGGCAAGCGGCGCACGGTGCTGCGCGAGTACCTGGAGGCCATGCGCGCGCTGTGGACCCAGGAGGAGGCGTCCTACCAGGGCGACTACGTCAGCTTCGGCCCCAGCTGGGCCTACCCCAAGCCGACCGGCGAAGTGCCGGTGCTGATCGGCGCGGCGGGCACCGAGAAGACCTTCGGCTGGATCGCGAAGTCGGCGGACGGCTGGATCACCACCCCCGGCGAGACCGACGTGACCGACCGGCTGGCGCTGCTGCACCGGATCTGGGACGAGGCGGGCCGGGCGGGCAAGCCGCGGGTGGTCGCGCTGGACTTCAAGCCGGACGCCGACCGGCTCACCGACTGGGCCGCGGCAGGCGTCACCGACGTGCTCTACGGCCTGCCGGACAAACCGGAGCCCGAGGTCAGGGCCTACCTGGAACGGCTGGCGGGCAAGCTCGCCGCACTGCCCGCAGCCGTCGAAGCGGGGCGCTGATGCGGGTCGCCCTGCTCTCCTACCGCAGCAAGACGCACTGCGGCGGGCAGGGCGTCTACGTCCGGCTGCTCAGCTCCGGGCTGGTCGAGCTGGGCCACGAGGTCGAGGTCTTCTCCGGGCAGCCGTACCCGGAGGAGCTCGACCCGAGGGTCCGGCTGACCGAGGTACCGAGCCTCGACCTCTACTGCGACGAGAATCCCTTCCGGACCCCGCACCCGCGCGAGATCAGGGACCGGCTCGACGTACTCGAGGTCGCCACCATGTGGACCGCGGGCTTCCCCGAGCCGCGCACCTTCAGCCTGCGCGCGGCCCGGCTGCTGCGCGAGCGGCTCGCCGACTTCGACGTGGTGCACGACAACCAGTGCCTCGGCACCGGGCTGCTCGACATCGCGAAGCACCTGCCGGTGGTCGCCACCGTGCACCACCCGATCACCAGGGACCGCGCGGTCGACCTGGCCGCCGCGAAGTGGTGGCGCAAGCCGCTGGTGCACCGCTGGTACGGCTTCCTCGGCATGCAGCAGCGGGTGGCGCGGCGGCTCCCGGAGCTGGTCACCGTCTCCTCCACCTCGGCCACCGATATCGCCACCGACTTCGGCGTCGACCCGGCGCAGCTGCACGTGGTGCCGCTCGGCGTCGACACCGAGCTCTTCGCCCCGCGACCCGCGCCGCGGGTGCCGGGCCGGATCGTCGCCGTGGCGAGCGCGGACAAGCCGCTCAAGGGCGTCGCGCACCTGCTGCGCGCCTGCGCCCGGATGCGCTCGCTGCGCTCGATCGAGCTGCACCTGGTGGCCAAGCTGGAGCCGAACGGCCCTACCGAGAAGCTGATCGCCGAGCTCGGCCTCACCGACATCGTCACCGTGCACTCCGGCGTCGCCGACCTGGAGCTGGCCGAGCTGCTCGCCTCCGCCGAGGTCGCGGCCATCCCGTCGCTGTACGAGGGGTTCTCGCTGCCCGCCGTCGAGGCCATGGCCAGCGGGACCCCGCTGGTGGTGAGCCGGGCGGGTGCGCTCCCCGAGGTGGTCGGCGAGCCCGGCGTCTGCGCCGAGCTCACCACCCCCGGCGACGACGCCGCGCTGGCCACCGTGATCGGCGGGCTGCTCGACGACCCCGCCCGCCGGGCCCGCATGCAGCTGGCCTGCCGGGAGCGCGCGGTCACCGTGTTCAGCTGGGAGTCGGTGGCGGCCCAGACCGTGGAGGTGTACCGGCGCGCGATCGAGCGGCACGCCGGTTCGGAGCAGGAGGAGGGCGCGCGTGCTGACCGTTGATTTCGACCGGATCGGTGTCGGACCGGGGGTGCGGGTCATCGACGTGGGCTGCGGCGCAGGCAGGCACTCCTTCGAGGCCTACCGCCGCGGTGCCGAGGTGATCGCCTTCGACCAGGACGCCCCCGAACTCGACAATGTCGAGACCATGTTCGGCGCCATGGCCGCCGCCGGCGAGGCGCCCCCCGGCGCCTCGGCCAAGACCGTGCAGGGCGACGCGCTCGCGCTGCCCTACGGCGACGACACCTTCGACGTGGTGATCGCCTCGGAGATCCTGGAGCACGTCCCCGCCGACGAGGCCGCCATCGCCGAGCTGGTCCGCGTGCTTCGTCCCGGCGGGCAGCTCGTGGTGACGGTGCCGCGCTGGCTGCCGGAGCGGATCTGCTGGGCGCTGTCGGACGAGTACCACGCCAACGAGGGCGGGCACGTCCGGATCTACAAGGCCAGCGAGCTGCGGGAGAAGGTCGCCAAGCTGGGGATGCGGTTCGTCCGCGACACCCACGTGCACGCGCTGCACGCGCCGTACTGGTGGATCAAGTGCGCGGTCGGGGTGCGCAACGACAACCACCCGTTGGCGAAGGCGTATCACAAGCTGCTGGTCTGGGACATGATGAAGGCGCCACGGGTGACCCGGACCGCGGAGCGGCTGCTCGACCCGCTGATCGGCAAGAGCGTTGCCCTGTACTTCGTCAAGCCGGCGGTGCAGCGTGCCGCCCTCTGAACTTCCCTCCGTCGCGGGGGTGTTCAGCAGGCGGCAGTGCCTGAAGACCGCGGAGTCGATCGCGACCGTGCAGGAGTCGACGGGCGCCATCCCGTGGTTCACCGGCGGGCACACCGACCCGTGGGACCACGTGGAGTCGGCCATGGCGCTGTCCGTGGCCGGGCTCTACGACGAGGCGGTGGCCGCCTACCGCTGGTCGGCGTCGACGCAGAACGCCGACGGCTCCTGGCCGCGGCAGTTCCGCTCCGGCGTCGTCGAATCCGCGGATATCGACGTCAACTTCTGCGCCTACCTGGCGGTCGGCGTCTGGCACCACCTGCTGCGCAGCGGCGATCTCGACTTCGCCCGCGAGCTGTGGCCGAGCGTGCGCGCCGGGCTCGATTTCGTGGTCGCGCTGCAACTGCCGCGCGGGGTGATCCCGTGGACCCTCGGCACGGACGAAGCGCTGGTCACCGGCAACTCCAGCATGTACCAGAGCCTGGGCTGCGGGCTCGCGCTCGCCGAGCGGCTCGGTGATCCGCAGCCTCTCTGGGCCTCGGCCAGGCATCGGCTCGGCGCGGCTTTGCGCGACGATCCCGGCGCCTGCACGCCCAAGGACCGCTACTCCATGGACTGGTACTACCCGATCCTCGGTGGTGCCCTGCGCGGCCCGGCCGCGCACGCGCGGATCGACGCCTCGTGGTCGCGGTTCGTGGTCGGCAATATCGGCATCCGCTGCGTCTCCGACCGGCCGTGGGTCACCGGGGCCGAGACCTGCGAACTCGTCCTCGCGCTGGATGCCATGGGTGAGCACTCGCGCGCCGGTTCCCTGTTCGCCGCCATGCAGCACCTGCGGGAGCAGGACGGGTCCTACTGGACCGGGCTGGTCTTCGCGGACGGTAAGCGCTGGCCCGAAGAGCGCACCACCTGGACCGGCGCCGCGGTGGTACTCGCTGCCGATGCGCTCTCCCGGGCGACCCCCGCCAACGGCATCTTCCGCGACCTGCTGCCCGACGCAGTCCCCGTCACCTCCAGATAGCGCGAGCGCCGCCCCGCCAATGCCCAGCGGGTAGATTGTTTCGAGCACGGGTGCGGGGCAAGGGGGCACGATGGCATCACAGCGTTCAATTCCGGGCGGCCAGCGGTGACCGCCGAAAACACGCCGTTCTCCGTGGACCTCGACGAGGTCGAGCAGGTCGTCTCGCGGCTGGCCGGGCTCGCCGGATTTCTCGCCGATCACATCGACCAGATCGACGCGAAGGTGTCGACGCTACTGGGCAGTACAGCTTGGGAGGGCGCCGCCGCCGAGGCCTACGGGACGGCACAGCGGCAGTGGTCGGCCGGTGCCCGCCAGTTCGTCGATGGCGTCCGCGAGATGAGCACAGCGGCCCGCACCGCGCACGATTCCTATACCGAAGCCGGCGCCGTCAATACCCGGCTGTTCCGCGGCCGGTAGGGGCTCGACATTGTCGCCGATCACCGTCGACCCCGCTGTCTACTACGCTGCCGCGCAAGCGATTCGCAACGAGTACGCGGGTGTGCTCGACTCGGTCCGCAACTCCCTGAACCCGGGGCTCGCGACCAGCGCGGGAATGGCCGGAAACTACCCGGCCGCCGCTCCGTGGGTGAGCAGATACTCCGCGGTCGCCGCCGATCTGGAGGGCGTGCTCGTCGCCTACGGCAACGCGGTTCAGACCATGGGCGACATGCTCGAACTCGCCGGCTACACCTGGGCGAAGGCCGAACACGACGCGAACCCGGCCGCGAACAAGGGCGGCGGGCCGGTGTCACCGCCACCCCGAATCGGCCAGACCTGGGATGACAGGAACATCGACATTCCCGACCCCATGCCCGCGCCGTACACCACCTCCGACCGCGGCCTGCGGTCCAATTCGGACATCTTCCGGGATACGTTCGCCGCCGCCCTCCGGCACGGCAATGCGCAGGTACCGACCGGGGACACCGACGCACTCGACGCGGCGAGCACCGCGTGGCGCAGCTTCGGCGACCATGACACATGGCGCGCAGGCCCCGCCCGCATCCAGGCGATAGCCGCCTCCTTCGACACAGCCGAGGCGCCGGAGAAGGCAGACATCCTCGACATGCTCGGCATTCTCGCCGCGGCGCCCACCGCCGTCACCGAAGTCAGCGCGGGGTTCGCCGCGGCCACCGCGGCGCATGCCGCCGCGCTCGCGGACCTGCGATCGCGGCTCGTGGCGAATGCGGCCGGAGCCTTCCCGGACAGCACCGTCACCGCGGCGGCCTCGAATACCGCGGTCACCATCTCCTTCGCTGAAGCGCCGGAGGGCGCAGCCCTGGTGGACGGGGCCGCGGCGCTCGCGACCACGATCATGGGCCATACGCTCTACAGCCTGCTCGCCGCCGCCGAGTTCACCGGCGCCGTAGGCCTTCCGCAACTGAAGGCGAGACTGGAGGAGATCATGTCCTCCCCCGTCGACGAACTCGTCAACCGAGCCAGCTGGAAATCTCCCGCGCCCAAGTGCGAACTCAACCCCGACGGTCTGCGTGACCACCACGGGGCCAACGACATCGTGCGCGGATGGATCGATGATGCGGTCCGCTACGGCAACGAAGCCGGAGTAGACCCCAAGCAGGTACTCGCCGTCGTCTTCAATGAGGGCGGGAACCGGGCAGATACCCAGCTCGAGCAGATCGGGAGCGGATACTGGGATGCGATCAGAGAGATCCTCAATCCGATCCGCGAGGCCACCAGTCCCGCCGACATGGGTATGTCTCTCGGCTTGACCAATATCAAAGAGAAGACATACCAGCAACTTCAGGAGAAGTACCCGGACGAGTTCGGCAGCATTCCATGGGAGCGCGTTCAGTACGATGATTCATTCGCCATCATGTCGGCCACCTACACACTGAAGCGAATCCAGGAGCAGTACGGTCTGCGAGCGCCGGGAGAGATTCAAGAGAAATATAGTAGCAACGATTTCATGGCCGCTGGGTATAATTCTGAGCTGAGTATGGAATCTTACTTTCAACAGGGTGATCTCGGCCCACAGGTGAAGCAGTACCTCACCATGAATGACAGCTCATATGCGAAAGCTTCTGAGATAATAGACGGGGCCTACACATGTCGATAGCAACCAGCGCACGGAGATTGCTGAGGTACGGACTGATCGGATTCCTTGTCCTGGTCGGCCTCTCCCCCCTGATCGTGGGCGGACTCATCGCCTGGAACCAGATTCGCATCAGGGTGGACCCACCCGCCGAGATGCGGCATGCGACCGCCACCGAAGTATCCGGCTTCGAGGAGGTATCCCTGAGCAAGGCCGACCTCGGAGGCTTGCAGGTGACTAGAGTATTCCTCGGTCCGGTCGTGGAACGGCCCCGCGACCACATCACATCGCCGGGAGCGGGATTCACAGAGAAGAGCGGGCCGAGCAACCCGTTCGGCGAATCCTGGATCCTCCAGGGCAACTACCCGGACGATTGCTTCGTCAGCGTTTATCGCATCTACGACGGGCGGGTACTGCGCGGGATCGAAGGGTTATCGGACATCCAGCGCAGCGAAGTTTCGAAAGGTGAAAAGATGGTTCTTCAGATGAAGTTCGCGTGCGGGAGAGGCTGAGTACAGCATGTCGCTATTAATGACGCTTCGTACGCGAGAGCTTCCGAGATAATAGACGGAACATACACATGCCGATAGCTCGCCGAGCACCGAAGGCTTCGAAGCGCCTGCTGATCCCCCTTCTGGTGGCGATAGGAATCTCGCCGGTGATCCTCGTCGGCGTAGTCGCATGGGGGAAAATCCGCGCCGAAGTCGATCCTCCGGCGGAAATGCGACATGCCACGTCCACCGAGGTGGAGGGCTTCGAGGAAGTATCTCTCGATAGCGCGAACATCGATCGCCTGGTGGTCACCAAGACCTTCATCGGACCCGTTGCCGAAAGGCCACAGGACGGAATCACATCACCAGGTGCGGTATTCACGCCGATGGATAAGGTGAACGCCTCGTACGGCACGATTTTTCTCGTGCACGGGGCCTACCGAGATGGTTGTTTCGTGGGCGTCCATCAGATCGGCGATGGACGAGCACTGCGAGGCGTCGACGGGCTGTCGGATAGTCAACGCGACGAGGTGGTCCGGGGCGAAAAGGTAGTCCTGGAGATGAAATTCGCGTGCGGCGAGGGATGACGTCGCATTTCCGCCAGGCCTGGCGGATTTCCGTACGGCGTTGGCCGGCTATGAACGAAAACGCCCCAGCCCTTGCGAGAGCCGGGGCGTTCGACCGATCCGGGCGTTCAGGCGAGGTCGAACTCCCCACCCCGGACACCCGCGGTGAAGGCGGCCCACTCACCGGGGGTGAAGACCAGGGCGGGCCCGGTCGGGTTCTTGGAGTCGCGCATGCCGACCAGTCCCCCGTCCAGATGCGCGACCTCCACGCAGTCGTTGCCCCCGGAGCTGAAAGACGACTTGAACCACTCGGCATTGGACAGGTCTACGGTCACTGCTGGTACTCCCTCGCTATGCGCCGCAGCGCTTGCTTGCTGTCGGCTGGGGACAACGCGGAGGCGGTGAGGCGACTGAACGTCTCACGGTACTGCTCGATCACCTCCGGCTTGTCGTAGTACATGTTTCCACGGTAGCCCTCGATGTAGGCCGTCGCCTTCTCTCCCGTCGAAGCATCGAAGTCCAGGAGAGTGAACGGTCCGGGAGCCACACCGAGGGGGTATCCACTGGTGAACGGAAGGAGCTGCACGTTCACGTTGACGGGCAGATCGATGATGTGCAGTAGCTGCTCGGCCATGGTCCGCGGATTACCTACCAAGTATCGGAGAGCTGCCTCCGACAGCAGAAGCCGGACTTCAACCGGGTTCCGCTTCCTGGTGATGATCCTCTGCCTGTTCACACGGACGGTGTACAACTTGTCGAGCAATTCTTCTCCGGCTGCGTTGCTGTGGAACGCGCTCTCCAAAGCTCTCGCATAGCTACGAGTTTGGAAGAGTCCGCTGATCAGGTCAGGCCGGAAGATGGTCAACTTCGACGCGGCAGCTTCCAGACTGACGTACAGCTCGAAGTCGGCGCGAATCGCACCACCGCTGTACTCGTGCCACCACATCCCCTCCCCATCATTGGACGCCGCGACCTTCGCCAGCTCCAAGAGCCCGTCCAGCCTGTCCGTCGTCTCGTACACCTGGCACAGCGCCTGGATGTCCAGCATCCGGATGCGCCCGGCCTCGCCCTTCTCCAGGCGCTGCAAGGTGCCGGTGCCGCGCTCGATCAGCCTGGCGGCGTTGGCAATCGACATTCCCGCCTCCAACCGCATGTCGCGGAGGTGCCTGCCGAGCTGGCGGCGCGGGATCGTGGTGAGGGGCTTCTTCGGGCTTGGCATTGGGTGGCATCTCCCCGGATTTTTGGGTGGCGCACGAACTGATGGATGGACAGCGCGGGAGGAAGCTCTCGGGCCGGTATCTCGCCGGTAGCTGGGATGCGGATACCGGACCGATGGGCGACCTTCAGGGACTTTGGGCGAAGTCCCTTGGACCTCCCATTCTACCCGTGCCGGTGAGCGTATCCGGTATCTACTGACGCCGGATCACCGGTGATTTCAACAGCTTTCCCACTCTCGACTCACCGGTCGGTCCCTCCGAACGGACTACGCAGGGGCAGGGGCGGCATGGTTTCAGTAGACGAGCGATGGCTGGATTGCGGATTCGATCCCGACCAACTGAACCGGCACTCCGCGACGCTGATCCTGTCGTTCCACCGGCACCCGCCGGGACAGCACTGCCTGCCGGAGATCGCCGCGCTGGCCTTCCTCTCGGAGCCGGCCGCCGGGTATGAGTGGGAGTAGACCCGTGGACAGGCATATCCGCATCGAGTACGCGGTCGGGGTGATCTTCGACTTCCGGATCAGTGACACCGCGGTCGGACAGCTGGAGAGCATGCTGCACGAGTGGGCGCCGGACGCCGAGATCACCGTGGACGACGACGTGACCGACGAACTGCCCATGATTCCGTGCGCGAGCCTGTGGGAGCCGTGATGGGGTGGGTGGTCATACCCGCGGCAGAGGTCTACGAACGGCTGCTTCCACTGCTGCCACCGCCCGGTTCCGTCGCGGCGGCGGACCGGGGGCAGCTGCCGGACGTGCCCGACCCGACCGTGGTCTTCCGGCGCCCCAATGCCCCACTCCACCTCGAGGAAGTACCACTGACCATTCGGTTTCGGGGTGCACTCGCCGATCAACGGCGACGTCCTCGAGGAACGGCTGCGGCAGCAGACGCAGGAGTACCGCGCGTTGCTCGCCGACAAACGCCCGCTGCAGGCGGCCGACGCCCTCAGCAGCGTCCTCGAACCGGCGACCCGCGCCTTCGGCGCGGACAGTCCGCGGGTACTCGAACTCCGGCTCGACGTCGCGCCGGCGCGTTTCCTCGGTGGCGAATTCCGCAAGACGAGGGCGGAATTCGACGCACTCGTGTCGGCCTTCGCCCGGGTGCGGGGTTTCGCCGACGAGCTGACCGTTCAATGTCGCAAGTTCGCCGCGGACTGTCGGATCGAACTCGGCGAACTCACCGAGGCACTCACCGGGCTGCGCGCGGTGCTCGACGATGTGTGCGCCGTACAGGGTGACGGCAGCGAGACGGCGCTGGAGCTGCGACTCGCCCTGGGGCGGCTGCTCGCGCACATGGGGGATCGCTCGGAAGCCTGTGAGGTCCTGGATGCGCTGTACGAGGATCTGCTGATCGTTCGTGGTGCCGACGATCCGCTGACCGGGGAGGTCGCGGCAGCGTTGGAGCGGTTCGGCGACGATGATCCGGCGCTCGTCGGGGAAGAATGGTCGTGATCGGCCCTTGGTGCCGGAACAGTACCCCGGCCGCCGATGAGTTCGGCAGCTGCGGACCGTCGATACCTCGGACCAACCGAAGCGCAGGAGGTACGGGATGACCAGGGTTTTGATTGCGGGAGCGAGTATCGCGGGGCCGGCGCTGGCACTCTGGCTGCACCGGTGGGGCGCCGAGGTCACCGTGGTGGAGCGGGCCCCCGAGCTGCGGCCGGGCGGGCAGGCGGTGGATGCGCGCGGGGTGACGAAGGAGGTCATCCGGCGGATGGGGCTGGACGCGGCGGTGCGCGCGGCCCGCACCGCTACCGCGGGCGGGCACATCGTGGACGCGGACGGGAACGTGCTGGAGACGTTCAGCGCGGAGGACGACGGCGGGGACGGGCACATCGCGGAGATCGAGATCCTGCGCGGCGACCTGTCGCAGGTGCTCTACGACGCCACCCGCGCCGACGTCGAGTACCGCTTCGATGACCGGATCGCCGAGCTCACCCAGGACGCCGACGGGGTCGACGTGATCTTCGCCAGCGGCGAACGGCGGCGTTTCGAGCTGGTGATCGGCGCGGACGGGCTGCACTCGTCGCTGCGCGCACTGGTCTTCGGCCCGCACGAGCGGTTCGTCCGCCACCTCGGGCACATGCTCGCCTTCTACAGCGTGCCCAACGAGTTCGGGCTGGACCGCTGGCTGCTCGACCACCAGGAGCCGGGCCGTTCCGCCGGCCTGCGCCCTATCCGGGACGCCACCCAGGCCATGGCGATCTTCGCCTTCGCCGCGCCCGGTCTCGAAGTCGACCATCGCGACATCGAGGCGCAGAAGCGGCTGCTGCGGGAGCGGATGTCCGGGTTCGGCTGGGAGACGCAGCGGATCCTCGCGCATCTCGATGACGCGCAGGACTTCTACCTGGACCAGGTCGCCCAGGTGAAGATGGAGCGCTGGTCGAACGGCCGGGTCGCGCTGCTCGGGGACGCGGCCTTCAGCTCGTCCCCGCTCTCCGGGCAGGGCACCGGACTCGCCCTGGTCGGCGCCTACCTGCTGGCTGGCGAGCTGGCCGCGGCGGGCTGGAACCCGGAAGCCGGGTTCGCGGCCTACGAAGCGCGGATGCGGCCGTTCGTCGAGGCCAATCAGGAGATGGGCCGGTTGCACGCCCGCAGCAAAGACGTCCCTCCCCCGCCGGAACCGGACTTCGATTTCGAGCTCATCGACCGCGCGATCAACGGCGTCGAACTGCCCGACTACGCCGTCGATGAGCAGTACGCGCCACGCACTGGATAGCCGAGCGATCCCGCTGTGTCGGCTATTCCGGCTGCCAGGGATCGATCACGGACCCCCATCAGGGCGAAGTCCCGGTCATCGCGGGTCACCACCGGCATGCCGTGCTCGGACGCGGTGGCCGCGATGAAGGCGTCGCGCTCCGGTCGAGTACCGGCTCGACGGGCGCCGAGCGGAAACCCATGCACCGACCGAGGGCCGGCCGCGCCGGCGGACTTGCGCAATTCGCTGATGACATTGGTGTCCAGGAGGAAGGTCACAGGTCGGGGACCTGCAGTTCGATCGACAACGGCGCAGGTTCGAACGCGATATCGCCGTCCAGGCTGAGCCTGGATACGAGGTCCTGGCCGTCGGCGCGGAGCCGACGGTACTCGGCCATGGACAGGAGGACGAAGGCATCCTCGCCGCGATCGGTGATCACGACGGGACCATGTTCCGCGGCGCGCTTCGCCGCGCTGACATCGCGGTTGAACTCACGAGCGCTGATGGTCGCCATCGGCCCACCCGTGTCGACGTAGGGACGTACCACCTCAGCCGACCGGCGCCACCCGCTGCAGGATCCGCAGCGAACCGGTGTGCCCGACCTCGCGGAACTCCCCGCTCTCCAGCGCCCGGCAGTAGATCTCGTAGGGCGGGCGCCCACCGTCGGCCGGATCCGGGAAGACGTCGTGGATCGCCATGACCCCGCCCTCGGCGACCCACGGCGCCCAGCCCTCGTAGTCGCGGTGTGCTGCCTCGCTGGAGTGCCCGCCGTCGACGAAGAGGAAGGCGATGGGGGTGCGCCAGGTGGCGGCGACGGTGGGCGAATCGCCGACGATCGCGAGCACGCGGTCGGTGAGCCCGGCCTTGACCACGGCACGGCGGAATGTCGGCAGCGTGTCGAAACGGCCGGTCTCGGAGTCGACCAGGGAGGTGTCGTGGTATTCCCAGCCGGGCTGGTGCTCTTCCGAACCCTGGTGGTGATCGATGGTGTAGAGCACCGCGTCGATTTCCCGCGCGGCGGCACCGAGCAGAATTGCGGATTTTCCGCAATAGGTTCCGATCTCCACCATTACGGCGCCCGCGGCGAATTGTTTCGCGGCCTCGAAGAGCGCCAGCCCCTCGTGTTCGGGAAGAAAGCCGGGGACCTTCTCCGCGAAGGCGAACAACTCCTCGGTCGTCGCTACTCCCAGGGTGTTGACCGGTGCCATTGTGACCTGTCTCTCCACTCGTTGACCTGCGGTGACGCCACTCGGGCGAGTTGATCCCACCCGGTGTTCAGAGTATCATCCAGACACATGTCCGATGGCGATTCCAAAATCCTCGAAGCGACCCGCAGGCGCCTCACCGGGAAGCAAGCCGAAACGGTCGAGAAGCTCACGACATCGGCCATGACGGTACTCGCGCGCGAGGGTTTCGCCGGGATGACCATCCGTATGGTAGCGGCAGGCGCCGGGGTCGGGACGGCCACCGCCTACACCTATTTCTCCTCCAAGGAGCACCTGGTCGCGGAGATATTCTGGCGCAGGCTGCGCACCTCGCCCTCGCCGGTGAGCGATGACGCCGACCCCGTGGTGCGGGTGCTCGCCGAACTGCGCAATATCGCTCTGCTCGTCGCGGACGAGCCGGAATTCTCCGGCGCGGTCACCAGCGCGCTACTCGGGCGCGACCCGGACGTGCAGCACCTCCGGCTGCGCATCGGCGTCGAGATCCGCAACCGGCTCACCGGCGCGCTCGCCCCGAACGCGGACGCCGAAATCGTGGAATCGCTGGAGTTGCTCTATGCCGGCGCCCTGGTGCGCGCCGGAATGGGGTACGAATCGTATTCCGAGATCGCCGAGCGCATCGAGCGCTCCGCCAAGCTCATCCTGCGTTGAAAAGGACGTCCATGGACAAGCCCCGCCTGCTCGACTCCGCCCTGGTCGGGACGATCATGAAATACGGGTCGCGGGCCAACGCCTGGATCTACCGCCGCACCGACGGCAAGGTCGGCGGCAGCTGGCGGGTCGGGGCGGGCTTCCGCAAGCCGGTGCCGACGCTGCTGCTCGAGCACACCGGGCGGCGCTCCGGTAAGACATTCACCGCGCCACTGCTCTACATCACCGACGGGGCCGACATCGTGGTGGTCGGTTCGCAGGGCGGCAAGGCGGACCACCCGCAGTGGTACCTGAACCTGCTCGCGCATCCGCAGGCGCACGTGCAGATCGGCGGGGAGCGCACGGCGGTCGTCGCGCGCGCGGCCGACGATGCCGAGCGGGAGCGGCTGTGGCCGCGGCTGGTCGAGGCGTATGCGGATTTCGACACCTACCAGTCGTGGACGCAGCGGCGGATTCCGGTCGTGCTGCTCAGCCCGGCCTGATTTCGCTCGAGCCGAGCCGAGGGGTTTGCCGGAGGCGCGGGCAGGCGGCACGGTGGAGTGATGCTGCCCGTGCTGGATCTCGCCGCCGACCCGGCCACGCTGCGCCCCGCTCTGCGTGCGGCCGCGCACTCCGTGGGGTTCTTCTACCTCGTCGGGCACGGGGTGCCGGAGGCCGAGATCAGCGGGATCCTCGCGCTCGCCCGCGAGTTCTTCGCGCTGCCCGCTGCGGCGAAGGCCGAGATCAGCCAGTTGGAGAGCCCGCAGTTCCGCGGGTACTCGCGGCTCGGGGGTGAACTCACCAACGGGGCCGTCGACTGGCGCGAGCAGGTCGATATCGGCCCCGAGCGGCCGGTGATCCCCGGCGCCTCGGGCTATCTGCGGTTGCAGGGACCGAACCTGTGGCCGTCCGCGCTGCCCGCCTTCCGGCCTGCCTTCGAGCGGTGGGACGCGCTGCTCTCCGCGGTGGGGCTGCGGTTGCTGCGGCACTGGTCGGTGTCGCTCGGCGCTGCCGAATCGCACTTCGACGCCGCGTTCGCCCGCGATCCGGCCACCTTGATCAAGGTGGTGCGCTACCCGGGCAGCGCGGAGAATCCGCAGGGCGTCGGGGCGCACAAGGACTCCGGCGTCCTGACGCTCCTGCTGGTCGAGCCCGGTTCGCGCGGGTTGCAGGTCGAGGGCGAGGACGGGAGTTGGATCGACGCCGACCCGCTCCCCGGTGCCTTCATCGTCAATATCGGCGAACTGCTCGAAGTAGCCACCGGCGGATACCTGCGCGCCACCCGCCACCGCGTGCTCGCTCCCGCCCCCGGTACCGACCGCATCTCCATCCCCTACTTCCTCAACCCCGCCCTCGACGCCCGCGTCCCGGTGATCACCCTGCCGCCGGAGCTCGCCGCGCACTCCCGCGGAGTGGAGGCCGATCCCGATAATCCGATCTTCGGCACGTACGGGGCGAATGCCTGGAAGTCGCGCACTCGCGCGCACCCGGACGTCGCGCTGCGGCACCACGGAATCCGAGAGGACGCGACCCGGACACAAGGAACTCCTTAGTATCTCCAGTGATACTATTACTCGGTGGCCAAGGCCGAGAAGATTCTCGTGCGGATGCGGGAATCGCCCACCAACATCAGCTATTCGGAACTCTATCTCGTGTGCTGCGCGCACTTCGGTGCGCCGCGGCGGAAGGGAACCAGTCACGCGGTGTTCCGAATGCCGTGGCCGGGCGATCCGCGCGTCAATATCCAGCGGGGCTCAGATGGTAGCGCCAAGGTCTACCAGGTGAAACAAGCTGTCGCGGCGATAGACCGACTGCTGCGGCTGGGATCGGAAGACGGTGACTGACATGGCTGACCTCCCCGACCACACCCACTACGCCTACCGGGTGCTGTGGTCCGCCGAAGATGCCGAATTCGTCGGCCTGTGCGCCGAGCTGCCCTCACTCTCGTGGCTCGCCGCCACGCAGGAGGAGGCGCTGACCGGTATCCGCGACCTGGTGCTGGACACGGTCACGGACCTGGCGGAGAACGGTGAGCCGATGCCACAGCCCCTGGCGGAGCGGAAGTACAGCGGGAAGTTCATGGTGCGCGTCTCGGCCGAGCTTCATGCCCGGCTGGTGCGCGAGGCAGCCGAGATGAATGTGTCGCTCAATCAGCTGGCGGGGCAGCGGCTGGCGGCCGGCTGACACCCGCGCACCAACACTCGAGGGCGTGGAGCTCCGTACTCCCCACGCCCCGTGCGCTGTCCACTCGGATCAGCAGGGTGGGGGCGGGGTGGTGGTGCTGGAGCCAGTCTCGGTCGCGGGTGGTGAGTTCGTCGTCGAGCCAGGCGAAGGGGGACGAGGCGGCTCGGGTGCTGAGGGCGCGGGTTTTCCAGTGCAGGCCGAACCAGCGGTCTTCGGCGAGCTGGGCGGGGGTGGGGTCGGGGAAGGGGGTGGTGGGGAGCGGGGGCCAGGAGAGGTGGGGGCAGAGGTCGCGGTTGGGGTCGGTCCAGGTGGTGGCCCAGACCAGGGCGCAGGGAAGGGCGGCCAGGCGGTGGGTGATGCGGCGGTCGATGCGGTCGGGGCCGGGGGCGGCGGGGTGGGTGGGGCCGAAGGGGATGAGGGTGCCGTCGACGTCGAGGAAGAGCAGGGGGCGCATGGTGCGAATGAGGGTAGCGAGAACGGGTAGGTGCTGGAGGTGCAGACCTTTCTGCCCTACCCCGACTTCGCGGCCACTGCTCGCGTGCTGGATGTGAAGCGGCTGGGGAAGCAGCGGGTGGAGGGGATTCAGGTGGTGCGGGCGCTGACGGTGCCCGGCTACGGGTGGCGGCATCATCCGGCGGCGGCCATGTGGGCGGGGTACGAGGAGGCGCTGGTCCGGTACGGGCTGGATGTGTGCGCGGTGTGGGTGGAGCTGGGGCACGCGGATACCTGTGCGGCGACCATGCTGAACGATCTCGCGGTGGGAACCGGGATCACCGCGCCGCGGACGCAGGCGGAGCTGGCGGCGGCGGGTGAGCTGCCGCCGTGGCTGGGGGACGCGGCGTTCCACCGCAGTCACCAGGCGGCGCTGGTGCACAAGGATCCGGAGTTCTACCGGGTGCGGTTCCCGGAGGTGCCGGACGACTTGCCGTACGTGTGGCCGGGGTCGGATCGGCCGCGCCGGGTGGCGGTGAGTACGCCCGCCGCCCGAGCGAAGCCGTGATCGCCCCGCGGCCCCGCGCAAGACGGGGCCGCGGGCGGATCACTCCACCGTGACGATCGTGACCTCGTCCCCCGCGGCGGACGTATCGTCCCCGGCCGCGACGAACCAGTGCGACACCTCACCGTCGGCGAGATCGTCCCCGACCGCGCCGGTGGGCAGTACCGAGAGCGCACCCGCGGTCGCGGCGGCGAGGAACTCGACGACCGCGACCAGCCCGCCGGTGGCGGTGGTGTAGGTCGTCGACTCGTAATCGACGCCGTGCTCGTCGCGCGCCCGGAGCGCGAGATCGAGCGCGGCCACCTGGCTGAACACCGTGCCGTCCGCGAGGACGAACGCCGGGCTCTCCTCGCCGAGCGGGCGAACCCGGTCGGCGTAGGAGACCGGGTGCGCGGGTGCCTCGGCGATGGCCGAGCGGACCGCGGCGTCGGCCGGGTCGATCCACTCGAGCTCGCCTGCCCCGGAGCCGATTCCGTAGCGCGCGCCGGTGACGGCGTCGAGCAGCGCGGCGGCTCCCGCCTTCTGCACCGCCCAGACGGCGACGATCGAGTCCACGGAGCGCGGCAGGGCGACGGCGACCACGTCGTCCGGGCCGATCCCGCGCCCGATGAGCACCCGGGCCAGCTGCGAGGAGCGGCGGTCGAGCACGTGGTACGGCAGCTCGTCCTCGCCTGCGAGCAGCGCGGGCGCCTCCGGATCGGCCTCGACCACCTCGCCGAGCACCTTCGACACGGTCCGCGCGCCGACCCGGTTCACCGGCTCGGGCGCGGCGGCGACCACCCCGGACTCGGCGAGCAGCCTGCTGCGCTCCTCGGCGTCCAGGATGTCGATGTCGCCGACGAGGCCGTCCGGGTCGCCGAGCAGCCCCTCCAGCACCCGCATCAGCCTGGCGGCGAGGGTGCGCACCTCGTCGGCGGTGAAGCGGCTGGTGAGGTACTCGAAGGCGAACTCGATGGTCGACTCGGCGGTGACCTGCAGCGTCATCGGGTAGTGCGTGTTGCTGAGCACGCCGACGCCGTTCACCGACATGCCGTCGATGGAGCTGGCGGCGGCGATCGCCTCCCGGTCGATCGGGTACGACTCGAAGACCAGCAGGGTGTCGAAGAGCGAGCCCGCGCCCGCGCTCCGCTGGATCTCGGCGAGCCCGACGTAGTGGTGGTCGAGCAGGTCGGCCTGCTCGCGCTGCAGCCGCACCAGCTGGTCGGCGATGGGTGCGTGGTCGTCGATCCGCACCCGCACCGGGAGGGTGTTGATGAAGAGCCCGACCATGGACTCGACGCCGGGCAGCTCGGCCGGTCGGCCGGAGACGGTGGCGCCGAAGACCACGTCGGTGCGGCCGGTGAGCCGCCCGATCAGGATCCCCCACGCCGCCTGGACCAGCGTGTTCACCGTGACGCCGAGGTCGGCGCAGTGCTTGGTGAGCCTGCGGGCCCGCTCCGGGTCGATCGAGGTGATCAGCTTGCCGGTCTCGTACCGCTCGGGGCCGCGGGCGGCCGAGGCCAGCTCGGTCGGCTCGGCGGCGCCCTCCAGCGCCTCCGCCCAGGTGCGCAGCGAGGCGTTCAGGTCGCGCTCGCCCAGCCAGCCCAGGAAGTCCCGGTACGGAGTCACCGCCGGCAGCTGCGAGCGGTTGCCGTGCACCGCGTACAGCACCAGCAGGTCCTGCATGAGCAGCGGCATGGACCAGCCGTCGATCAGCACGTGGTGCGTGGTGATCGAGAGGTGGTACTGCTCGGCGGCGGTGCGGTAGAGGGTGAACCGGACCAGCGGCGGGGCCGCCATGTCGAACCGGGTGGCCTGGTCGGCCGCGAGCAGTTCGCGCAGCGCGGCGGCGGGGTCGTCGCGGTCGGTCAGGTCGACCTCGCGCCACGGCACCTCGGCGCGCTCCGGCACCACCTGGACGGCCTGGCCGTCGGAGTCGGTGACGAAGCCGGCGCGCAGGTTCGGGTAGCGGTCGAGGATGCCCTGGGCCGCGGTGTGCAGCCGGTCCGCGTCCACCGTGCCGAGCAGGTCGACCATGGCCTGCATGACGTAGATGTCGGTGCTCGCGGTGGTCATCAGGGCGTGGAAGAGCAGCCCGGACTGCAGCGGGGTGAGCGGCCAGACCTCGGCGAGCCCGGGGTAGCCGCGCTCCCACTCCTCCAGGTCGCCCTGGCGCACCCGGACCAGCGGCATGTCGGACGGGGTGAAGCCGCCCGCGTCCGGCGAGCCCGCGTGCTCGGCGAGCCCGGCGAGTGCGGCGGTCCAGAGCTCGGCCAGCTCCGCGAGCCGCTCGGCGGGCAGGCTCCCGCTGAAGTCGGTGACCAGCTCGCCACCGGCGCCGACAGCGGCCAGCACCTCGATGCCCGCGGTCGCGGCGGCCGTGCCCTCCCCCTCGATCGTGGAAGCCGACGTGACACCTGCGGTCGCGACAGCCGACGTGACACCTGCGACCGCGGCGGCCACTGCGGGCAGCGGGTATTCGTCGAAGCCCTCGACCCTGGCCCCGGCGAAGCGGAAGGTGATCCCGCCCGGCTCCCCGGCCGCGAAGAGCGCGGGGTATCCGTGCTCCGGCACCGCGAGCACCTGCTCCTTGACCAGCTTGAGCGCCTCGCCCTCGCCGACCCCGGCCGCACCGAGATCGAGCCGCAGCGGATGCGTGACGGTGAAGTCACCGACCGTGCGGGTGAGCTCGGCACCGCGCTCGGCCGCGACCGGGCGCAGGTCGTTCACGTACCGCACGGTGGCGGCGGCGTTCCCGGTCCAGCGCGCGGTGGCCAGCGCCAGCGCGGTGAGCAGCGCGTCGGTGGCGACCCCGTGGTAGAGGCCGGGAACCACGCGCAGCACCGCGTCGCTCTCGGCCGCGGGAAGCACGGCCCGCACGTGCTGTACGGGTGCGTCCGCCGCGCCGAAGGCATCCACCTCGGTCGTGACCGCGACGGTCTCGCGATCCTGCGCGACCTCGTGCAACCAGCGGCGCAGCGAGGTCTCCGCCGCGGGCAGTTCGACGACCTCGCCCGCGGTGGCCTGCGCCAGCGCCCGGCCGAGATCGCCGGTGATGATCCGCCAGGAGGCGGGGTCGACCGCGAGCCGGTGCGCGACCAGCAGCAGCACATCCGCGCCGCCGTCGACCGCGAACCGCACCGCGCGGAACACGATCCCCGCGCCCGGGTCGAGCGCCGCCGCCTCGGTCGCGAGTGCGCGCGCCAGCGCGGCGTCCAGCTCGGCCGCGTCCGACGGCGCCGCGTCGGCCACGGCGGAATCCGGCTCGAGCGCGGTGACCCGCTCGTTCCGCAGTACGTCGGCGACGGCGACGGCGCCGCGCTCACGCAGCTCGAGCACCGCGTCGGTGCGCCGCAGCCGCAGCGCCTCGTGCCGGTCCAGCACGGCTGCGAGCGCCGCCCGCAGCTCCTGCTCGCCGGTCCCGGTCGGCAGCCGCAGCGCGACCGCGTCGCTGCCGTCGAGCGCGACCAGCGCCGGGGGCAGCGCGACCTCGCCGATCCCGCCGCCGGAGAGCTCGGCCAGGCGCTGCCGCCCGGTCACCGCACCGGCGACCGCGGCCAGTCCGGCCACGCTGCGCTGGTCGAAGACGTCGCGCACGGAGAAGACCGCGCCGAGCGTCTTGGCCCTGGAGACCAGCTGGATGGAGAGGATGCTGTTGCCGCCGAGCGCGAAGAAGTCGTCGTCGGCGCCGATCTGCTCGGCCCCGAGGACGTCGGCGAAGACCCGCGCCACCAGCTTCTCGGCCGGGGTGGACGGCGCGCGGAAGACGGCCTTCTCGAACTCGGGCTCGGGCAGGGCGTTGCGGTCCAGCTTGCCGTTGGCGTTCAGCGGCAGCGCCGCCAGCTCGACGAAGGCGCTCGGCACCATGTACGAGGGCAGCTCGCCGGCCAGCGCGTGCGCCAGCGCGCGCTTGTCGAGTTCGGCGGCGGGCACCACGTAGGCGACCAACCGGTCACCGAGGCCGGGATCGGTCCTGGCCAGCACCGCCGCGGCGGCGATCCCGGGCTGCCTGAGCAGCGCGGCCTCGATCTCGCCCAGCTCGATGCGGAAGCCGCGGATCTTCACCTGGAAGTCGGTGCGGCCCCGGTACTCCAACTCGCCGCCCGCGTTCCAGGCCACCAGGTCGCCGGTGCGGTACATCCGCGCGCCCGGCTCGAAGGGGCTGGCCACGAAGCGGTCCGCGGTCAGCTCGGGCCGCGCGAAGTAGCCGCGGGCCAGCTGCGCACCGGCCAGGTAGAGCTCACCGGAGACCCCGACCGGAACCGGCCGCAGCCGCGAATCCAGCACGTAGACCCGGGAGTTCCACTCCGGCACGCCGATCGGCACCGAGACGACGTCGCCCGCCGTGACCTCGTGCGCGGTGATCGACACCGCGGCCTCGGTGGGGCCGTACAGGTTGAACAGCCCGGCGGCATTGCCGCGCCGGAATCGCTGCGCGGTCGCCGCGGGCAGCGCCTCGCCGATGGCGAGCACCCGGCGCAGCGAGCCGGGCAGCGTGCCGTCGGCCTCGGTGAGCAGCGCGTCCAGCATGGAGGGCACCACGTGCAGCGTGGTCACCCCGGTCTCGGCCATGAGCGTGCGCAGGTAGGCCGGGTCGCGGTGGCCGTCGGCGGTGGCGATCACCAGGGTGCCGCCCGCGGCCGCGGCGGACCAGAACTCCCAGACCGAGAGGTCGAAGGTGGCCGCGGTCTTGAGCAGCACCGCGTCGTCGGCGCCGAGGCCGTACTCGGCGGTCTTCCACTGCAACTGGTTGGCGATGGCGCCGTGCGGCACCGCGACGCCCTTGGGCTGGCCGGTGGAGCCGGAGGTGAAGATGACGTACGCCGTGTTCGCCGGGGTGAGCGCCGCGCGGCGCTCGGCCGGGCGCACCGGCGCGCCGTCCAGCCCGGCCAGATCCAGCTCGTCCAGCACGACCACCTCCGCCGCGGTGGTCGCGAAGGCGTCCCCTGCCGTGGTGAGCACGCAGGTCGGGGCGGCGGTGCCGAGGATGTACTCGACCCGCTCGGCCGGCTGGTCCGGGTCGACCGGCACGTAGGCGGCGCCTGCCACCGCGACCGCGTACATGGCGATCACCAGGTCGGCGGAGCGCCGGATGGCCAGCGCCACCCGATCCTCCGGGCCGACCCCGCGCTCGATCAGGTAGCGGGCGAGCCGGTTCACCCGCACCCCGAGCCCGGCGTAGCTCAGCTCGCCGTCGGGGCTGATCAGGGCGGTGTTCTCGCGCTGGGCCTCGACGCTCGCGTTCAGCAGCGAGACCAGCGTGGCCGCGGTGTCCACCGGGTGCGCGGTGTCGTTCCAGGTGTCGAGGATGCGCTCGCTCTCGTCGGCGGCAAGCAGCTCGAGCTCGCCGACGGCGACCGCCGGGTCGGCGATGACCGCGTCCAGCACCCGGAGGAACCGGTCGGCGAAGCCCTGCACCGTCGCCTCGTCGAAGAGGTCGGTGGCGTAGCCGAATTCGGTGATGATCTCGGCGGGGGTGCCGTCCTCGGCGTACCGGTCGTAGAGCGTGACGTGCAGGTCGGTCTTGGCCAGCTGGGAGTCGAAGTCGACCGCGCTCACCGTCAGCCCGGGCAGGGTGATGGTGGTCTCGGCCAGGTTCTGGAACGACAGCCCGATCTGGAAGAGCGGGTTGCGGGCGGTGGAGCGCTCCGGGTTGAGCACCTCGACCAGCCGCTCGAACGGGACGTCGGCGTTGGCGAAGGCCTCGAGGTCGCGGTCGCGCACCTCGGCGAGCAGGCCGGCGAAGCCCACCTCCGGCCGGACCCTGGTGCGGAACACGAGGGTGTTGACGAACATGCCGATCAGGTCGTCGAGTTCGCGCTCGCCGCGGCCGGCGATCGGGGTGCCGACGGCGATGTCCTCGGTGCCGGAGAGCCGGGCGAGCAGCACCGCGAGCGCGGCGTGCACGACCATGAACAGTGACGACTGGTTGGCCCGGGCCAGCTCGGCCAGCGCCTGGTGCCGATCGGGCGAGATCTCGAAGCGGATCGCCTTGCCGTGGAAGGACTGCGCGGGCGGGCGCGGCCGGTCGGCGGGCAGCTCGAGCTGGTCGGGGAGCCCGTCCAGCGCGGCCTTCCAGTAGGCGACCTGGCGGGCGACCAGCGATTCCGGGTCGTCCTCGGCGCCGAGCACCTCGCGCTGCCACAGCGCGTAGTCGGCGTACTGCACCGGCAGCGGCGTCCAGGACGGTGCCTCGCCGCCGACCCGCGCGATGTAGGCGGCCATCAGGTCGCGGGCCAGCGGGCCCATCGACGCGCCGTCGGCCGCGACGTGGTGCACCACGAAGGCGACGACGTGCTCCGGGGTCTCGGTGGCCTCCGTGATCCGGAAGAGCGCCACCGCGAGCGGCACCTCGACGGTGACGTCGAAGGTGGTCATGGCGAACCGGATCACCGCGGGCACCAGGTCGGCTTCGGTGACGTCGGTGATCGCCAGCGTCGGCGCGGTGCGCCCGGCGGGCAGGATCACCTGCCGCGGGCCCTCCTCGGCGCTCGGGTACGTGGTGCGCAGCACCTCGTGCCTGGCGAAGACGTCGCCGATGGCCTGCTCCAGCGCGGTGACGTCCAGCGCGCCGGAGAGCCGCACCGCGAGCGGGATGTTGTCGACGGCCGAGGTGGTGGTGTCGAACTGGTTCAGGAACCAGTACCTGGCCTGCGCCGGGGAGAGCGGGATCTGCTCCGGCCGCTCCCCCGCCACCAGGACCGGGCGGGCCCGGCCGGAGCCGGCCGCGCGCTCGACCCTGGTGGCCAGCGCGGCCACCGTCGACGCCTCGAACAGGTCGCGCACCGCGAGCTGGGTGTCCAGCGCGGCGCCGATTCGCGCCGTGACCTGGGTGGCGAGCAGCGAGTTGCCGCCGAGTTCGAAGAAGTCGTCGTCGACGCCGACCCGGCCGACGCCGAGCACGTCGGCGAAGGTGTTGGCGACGATCTCCTCGATCGGTGTCGACGGCGCCCGGAACACCTTGGCCTCGAAGACCGGCGCGGGCAGCGCCCTGCGGTCCAGCTTGCCGGACGGGTTCAGCGGGAAGGCGTCGAGCAGCACGAAGGCGTTCGGCACCATGTAGCCGGGCAGCTCGCCGCCGAGTTCGGCGCGCACGGCCTCGATGTCGACGGTCGCGCCCGCGGCCGGGATCACGTAGGCGACCAGCTGGTCGCCGAGGCGGTCGTCCGAGCGGACCAGGACCACCGACTGCGCGATGCTCGGCAGCGCGGTCAGCGCCGACTCGATCTCGCCCAGCTCGATCCGCAGGCCGCGCAGCTTGACCTGGAAGTCGGTGCGGCCCAGGTACTCCAGCTCGCCGTTCGCGCGCCAGGTGACCAGGTCGCCGGTGCGGTACATGCGCGCGCCCGGCTCGCCGTACGGGCTCGCCACGAAGCGGTCGGCGGTCAGCTCCGGCCGCGCGACGTAGCCGCGGGCCAGCTGGGCGCCTGCCAGGTACAGCTCACCCGGGACCCCGGCCGGAACCGGCCGCAGCCGCGAATCCAGCACGTACACCCGGGTGTTGAAGACCGGCGCGCCGATCGGCACGGTGACCGCGTCGGCCTCGGTGACCTCGTGGAAGGTCACGTCGACCGCGGCCTCGGTCGGCCCGTAGAGGTTGTGCAGCCTGGCGCCGGTCAGCTCGACGAGCCGCTGCGCGGTCGCCGCGGGCAGCGCCTCGCCGGAGGCGAAGACCGCGCGCAGCGAGGTGCACTCGTCGGCCCGCTCCTCGGCGACGAAGACCGACATCATCGAGGGGACGAAGTGCGCGACCGTGACCCGCTCCTCGGTGATGATCCGGACCAGGTAGCCGGGGTCGCGATGGCCGTCCGGCCGCGCGACCACCAGCCGGGCGCCGAGCTGCAGCGGCCAGAAGAACTCCCACACCGACACGTCGAAGGTGGCGGGCGTCTTCTGCAGCACGGTGTCGGTCGCGTCCAGCCCGTACTCGGCCTGCATCCAGACCAGCCGGTTGACGATGGCGCCGTGCGTGACCGCGACGCCCTTGGGGCGCCCGGTGGAGCCGGAGGTGAAGATGACGTACGCGGTGTTCGACGGCCGCAGCGGCGCGCGCCGCTCCGCCGCGGCGATCGGCGCGCCGGAGAGCTCGGCGAGGTCGAGGCCGTCGATCGCGACGGTCCGGACGCCGGGGGCCGCGAAGCCGTCCCGCTCGGTGGTGAGCACCGCGACCGGGCGCGCGGTCTCCAGCACGTAGGCGATGCGTTCGGCCGGGTGGTCCGGGTCGAGCGGCACGTAGGCGCCGCCGGCCGCGCTCACCGCGTACATGCCGATCACCAGCTCGAAGGAGCGGCGCATGCCGAGCGCGACGAGCGCGTCCGGCCCGACCCCGAGGTCGATGAGGTGCCTGGCCAGCCGGTGCACCCGGTCGGCGAACTCGGCGTAGCTCAGCGTCTCGCCCTCGAAGGTGAGCGCGGGCGCGTCCGGGGTGCGGGCCGCCTGCGCCTCGAACAGCGAGACCAGGGTGGCGGCGGAGTCGACCGGGTGCGCGGTGGCGTTCCAGGTCTCCAGCACCCGGGTGCGCTCGGCGGCGTCGAGCAGCTCGATCTCGCCGACCGGGGTGGCGGGCGCGGCGACGGCCGCGGTGAGCAGCCGGACCAGCCGCAGCGCGAAGCCGTTGACGGTGGCCGGGTCGAAGAGATCGGTGGCGTAGGCGAACTCGGCCGCCATGCCCTCGTGCTCGCCTGCGCTGGTCAGGTTGAGGTGCAGGTCGAACTTGGCGGTCACCACGTCCAGCGGCACCCCGGCGACCTCCAGCCCGGGCAGCGTGAAGGTGGCCTCGCCGGTGTTCTGGAAGGAGAGCATGACCTGGAACAGCGGGTGCCTGGCCTGCGAGCGGGCCGGGTTCAGGATCTCCACCAGCCGCTCGAAGGGCAGGTCGGCGTGGCCGAAGGCGGCCAGGTCGGTCTCCCTGGTCCTGGTCAGCAGCTCGACGAAGGGCTCGGCCGGGTCGACCGCGCTGCGCAGTACCAGGGTGTTGACGAACATGCCGATGGCGTCGTCCAGCGCGGCCTCACCGCGGCCGGCGACCGCGGTGCCGATGGCGACGTCGTCGCTGTTCGAGAGCCGGGCCAGCAGCGCGGCCAGCGCGGCGTGCACCACCATGAAGAGGCTGGCGCCGTGCGCGCGGGCCATCGAGTTCAGCCCGTGCACCAGGTCGGCGTCGAGCCAGAAGGCGTGTACGCCACCGCGGTTGGAGGCGACGGCGGGGCGGGAGCGGTCGGCGGGCAGGTCGAGCTGGTCGGGCAGCCCGGCCAGGTTCGCCGACCAGTACCGCACCTGCTGGGCGATGAGCGAGTCCGGCTCGTCCTCGGAGCCGAGCGTTTCGCGCTGCCAGAGCGCGTAGTCGGCGTACTGCACCGGCAGCGGCGCCCAGCCGGGAGCCTCGCCGCGCGAGCGCGCGGCGTAGGCGATCATCACGTCCTTGGCCAGCGGCTGCACCGACCAGCCGTCGCCGGAGATGTGGTGCACCACGAAGACGAGCACGTGGGTGTCTGGCTGCGAGCCGTCCATGGAACCGGCGACGCGCAGCAGCGCGGCGCGCACCGGCACCGCGGTGGTGACGTCGAAGCCGGCCAGCACCAGTTCGCTGATCCGCTCCTCCAGCTCGGCCTCGGCGACGGTGATCGGCGTGAGGTCGATGCCGACCTGGCTCGCGGGCAGCACCACCTGCACGCCGTGGCCGTCCGCGGTCTCCGGGTAGACCGTGCGCAGCACCTCGTGCCGCTCGATCACGTCGGCGACCGCGCGGCGCAGCGCGTCGGTGTCGAGCGCGCCGGTGAGCCGGACCGCCATCGGGATGTTGTTCACCGCGGTGGCGCTGTCGAAGCGGTTCAGGAACCACATGCGCTGCTGGGCCAGCGAGAGCGGGATGGTCGCCGGACGGGCCCCGGCCACCAGCTCCCGGCCGCGGCCGCTGCCCGCACCGGCCTCGACCCTGGCCGCGAGCGCGGCGACGGTCGGCGCCTCGAAGACCATCCGCACCGGCACCCTGGTGTTCAGCGCGGCACCGAGCCTGGCCACCACCTGGGTCGCGATCAGCGAGTTGCCGCCGAGGTCGAAGAAGTCGTCGTCCTGGCCGATCGGCCGGTCGCCGTCCACCTCGATGCCGAGCACCCGCGCGAAGGTGTCGGCCACCAGCTCCTGCACCGGCGTCGCCGGCGCGCGGAACTCCCTGACCTCGAACTCCGGCTCCGGCAGCGCGCGCCGGTCCAGCTTGCCGTTCGCGTTCAGCGGCAGCTCGGCCAGCACCACCAGCGCGGCCGGGACCATGTACGAGGGCAGCTGTGCCGCGACGTGTTCGCGAACGGCCGCGACGTCGATCGGGGTCGAGCTCGGCACCACGTAGGCGACGAGGCGGTCGCCGAGGCGATCGTCGCTGCGCACCAGGGCGACGGCCTGGGCGACCGTCTCGTGCGCGGTCAACGCCGTCTCGATCTCACCCAGCTCGATCCGCAGACCACGCAACTTCACCTGGAAATCGGTACGACCCAGATAGACGATCGCACCGAAGCCATCACGAGTCACCAGATCACCCGTGCGATACATGCGAGCACCCCGCCCGCCATACGGATTCGCCACGAAACGATCCGCCGTCAGATCCGCACGACCGAAATAACCACGGGCCAACTGAGCACCCGCGAGATAGAGCTCACCCGCAATACCCGGGGCAACAGGATGCATCCTGGCATCGAGCACATACGCCTCGGCATTCCACACCGGAAGACCGATCGGCACCGCACCCGCGACCTCGACAGGCACCGCGTGATGAGTAGCGTGCACCGCGAACTCGGTCGGACCGTACAGATTGTGCAGCTCCGCCGAGGACACCCGGCGCATAGCCTGGACCGAGTCGGCCGTGAACGCCTCACCGGCCACCAACACCACGCGCAGCGAATCCAGCGCGCCGGAACTGATCCCGGCGGCCTCGACAGTGCTCGCGAAGACACTGAGCATCGACGGCACGAACGAGGTCATGGTGACCCGCTCAGCCGCGATCACCTCGGCCAGATAAGCCGGATCACGATGACCATCCGGGCTCGCCACAACCATCCGGCCACCGACGCTCAACGGACCGAACAACTCCCACACCGACACATCGAACGTGGCCGGAGTCTTGAACAACACCACATCATCGACACCGATGCCGTACTCGGCAGTGATCCACCGAACCTGATTCACCACCGCCGCGTGCGGCAACGCGACACCCTTGGGGCGACCCGTCGAACCCGAGGTGAAGATGACATACGCCGGATTGTGCGGACGCAGCGGCGCGATCCGGTCGGCGTCGGTCAGCGGAGTGTCGGCATAGCCGTCGAGCGCGAGGCCATCGAGGACGAACACCGGAATACCGTCCGCGGTGAAACCGGTATCACCACTGGTCAGCACCGCCGCGGGACGCGCGGTCTCCAACACGTGGGCGATCCGCTCGGCCGGCTGATCCAGATCGAGCGGGACATAACCGCCACCGGCCTCCTGCACCGCGTACGCGGCGACCACCAGATCCACCGAACGGCGCAGCGCCAACCCGATCAACCGCTCCGGGCCCGCACCAGCGGCAACCAGATAACGAGCCAACCGGTGCACCCGCGCACCGAACTCGGCATAGGTCAGGGTCGTTCCGGTCGCCGGATCCACGATCGCCACAGCGCCGGGGGTGCGACGCTCCTGTGCGGCGAACGCCGAGACCAGCGTCTCCGCCGGATCCAGCGGGTAGGAAGTGTCGTTCCACCCCCGCAACGCCAGCTCCCGCTCACGCTCGTCGAGCAGGGAGATGTCGCCGACGGGCAGGTCGGGATCCGCGATGACGGCGGCGAGCACCCGGTCCAGCCGGTGCGCGAAGGCGGCGACCGTCGCCTCGTCGAAGAGGTCGACGGCGTAGGAGAACTCGGCCGACATGCCTGCCGCTTCGCCGTTGCCGTCCCTGATCTCCTGCATGGTCAGCTGCAGGTCGAACTTGGCCAGGTTGGCGTCGTAGTCGATGCCGGTGACCGAGAGCCCCGGCAGTTCGAGCCGCGCCTGCTTGGTGTTCTGGAAGGCGAGCATCACCTGGAAGAGCGGGTGCCGCGCCTGCGAGCGGGCCGGGTTCAGGATCTCGACCAGCCGCTCGAAGGGCAGGTCGGCGTGCGCGAAGGCGTGCAGGTCGGTCTCGCGGGCCTGCGCGAGGAGTTCGGCGAAGGTCTGCCCCGCGGCCACCCGCGTCCGGAGCACGAGGGTGTTGACGAACATGCCGACCAGGTCGTCGAGCGCGGCTTCACCGCGGCCGGCGACCGGGGTGCCGATGGCGATGTCGTCGGTGCCGGAGAGCCGGGCGAGCAGCACCGCGAGGGCGCTGTGCACGACCATGAACGGCGAGGCGTTGTGTTTGCGGCCCAGCTCGACGAGGGCGTGCTGGGTGGCGGCCGAGACGACGAACGAGTAGGTGCCGCCGCGGTAGCCGGCGACGGCGGGCCGCGGGCGGTCGGCGGGCAGCGCCAGCTCGTCCGGCAGGTCGGCGAGCTCGCGCGACCAGTAGTCGATCTGCGCCGCGATGAGCGACTCCGGATCGTCCTCCGAGCCGAGCACCTCGCGCTGCCACAGCGCGTAGTCGGCGTACTGGACCGGCAGTTCGGTCCAGGCGGGGGCCTCCCAGGTGGTGCGCGCCGCGTAGGCGACGATCACATCGCGGGAGAGCGGCGCCATCGACCACCCGTCGGCCGAGATGTGGTGCACGACCATGCAGAGCACGTACTCGGTCTCGCTGATCTCGAAGAGCCGCGCGTGCAGCGGCACCTCGCTGGTGACGTCGAACGCCATCGTCGCCAGGTCGATCAGGTGCTCGAGCAGCGTGTCCTCGCTCACCCGGTACGGCGTGAGGTCGGGGACGATCTGCGCGGCGTCCAGCACGACCTGGACGGGGCCGCCGACGGTCTCCGGGAAGACGGTGCGCAGCGACTCGTGCCGGTCGATGACGTCGATGACGGCGACCTGCAGCGCGGCGATGTCGAGTTCACCGGAGAGCCGGATGGCGACCGGGATGTTGTTGACCGCGGAGGCGGTGTCGAAGCGGTTCAGGAACCACATGCGCTGCTGCGCCAGCGAGAGCGGGACCTGCTCCGGCCGCTCCCTGGCGACGAGCGCCTTGCGCGCGCCCTCGCCCGCCTGGGACTCCACCCGCGCGGCGAGCGCGGCGACGGTCGGCGCCTCGAAGACGGTGCGCACCGGCACCCTGGTGTCCAGCGCGATGCCGACGCGCGAGGCGACCTGGGTGGCGATCAGCGAGTTGCCGCCCAGCTCGAAGAAGTCGTCGTCGACCCCGACCCGCGCCAGGTCGAGCACCTCCGCGAAGACCGCGGCGACGATCTCCTCGATCGGGGTCGACGGCGCCCGGAACTCCTTGACCTCGAAGACCGGAGCGGGCAGCGCCCTGCGGTCCAGCTTGCCGACCGGGGTCAGCGGAATCCGGTCGAGCACCATGATCGAGGACGGCACCATGTAGCCGGGCAGCCTCGCCTCGACATGCTCGGTCAGCTCCGCCACGTCGATCGAGTGCGCCTGCGCGGCAACGACGTAGGACACCAGCGAGGTTCCGCCCGCGGTGCCACGGTGGCCGATGGTGACCGCGAAGTCGACCGATTCGTGCGCCGCGAGCGCGGCGTCGATCTCGCCCAGCTCGATGCGGAAACCGCGCACCTTGACCTGGAAGTCCGAGCGGCCCACGTACTCGACCTCGCCGGTCCGGGTCCAGCGCACCACGTCACCGGTGCGGTACATCCGCTGTCCGGCGGCGAACGGGTTCGCCACGAACCGCTCGGCGGTCAGCCCCGGACGCGCGTGGTAGCCGCGCGCCAGCTGAACGCCGGACAGGTACAGCTCACCCGCGACACCCACCGGAACCGGCCGCAGCCGCGAGTCCAGGATCAGCGACTGCATGCCCCTGGTCGGGCCGCCGATCGTGACCGGCTCCCCCGGCCGCAGCGGAGCGCTGATGTTGGTCATGATCGTGGTCTCGGTGGGGCCGTAGCCGTTGTGGAAGGCGCGAGCGGCGCCGCCGGGCAGCGGGACCGCCCATTTCGCCACCAGCTCCGGCGGGCAGGCCTCACCACCGGCGACCAGCACCGCCAGGGTGTCGAGGCCGGACGGGTCGAACGTCGCCAGCGCGGCCGGGGTGATGAAGGCGTGCGTGACGGCCTCGTCGCGGATGAGCTCGGACAGCTCCTCGCCGCCGTACACCCCCGGCGGCACCACGACCAGCGCACCGCCGCGCGCCAGCGCGAGCAGCAGCTCCAGGATCGAGGCGTCGAAGCTCGGCGAGGCGAAATGCAGTGCCCGGCTGCGGGAATCGAGCCCGTACCGCTCGGCCTGCTCCGCGGCGAAGTTCGCCAGCCCCGAGTGCGTCACCACGACGCCCTTCGGGACGCCGGTCGAGCCGGAGGTGTAGATGACGTAGGCCGGATGCTCCGGCCGCAGCGCACGCACCCGCTCGGCATCGGTGATCACCGAGCCGTCGATGCCTGCGAGCTCCAGATCCTCCAGCACCAGCCAGCGCACCGACTCGGGCAGCCCGGCCCGCACCGACCGCACCGTCAACCCGATCGGCGAACCCGAATCGGTGACCATGTGCGCGATCCGCTCGGCCGGGTAGTTCGGATCGACCGGAACGAACGCCGCCCCCGTCTTGGCGACCGCCCACGCGGCGAACACCGAATCCGCCGATCGCGGCACAGCGACGGCAACCAGATCCTCGGCCCCGATGCCATCGGCGATGAGCGACCGCGCCAGGCGGTTCGACTGCTCGTCCAGCTCACCGTAGGAGGTCGGCACGCCGTCGAAGATCACCGCGGGCGCGGCCGGATCGACCGCGGCGGCCGCGGCCATCAGCTCCGCGAGCGGACGCGGCGGCACCGCGGGGGCGCCGGTCCTGGCGATCAGGTCGTCGCGCTCGGCGGCGTCGAGCACGTCGACCGCACCGACCGGCACCGCCGGATCGGCGACGACGGCCCGCAGGACGCGCACGAACCGCTCGGCGAACGAGGCCACCGTCGCGGCGTCGAAGAGATCGGTCGCGAAGTTCACGACGCCGGCGATCCCGCCGGCCTCGCCCTTGGCCCCGCGGTGCTCGGTCAGCGTCCACTGCAGGTCGAACTTGGCGATGGCGACCTCGAGCTCCTCGGCGGAGACCGAGAGGCCGGGCAGCTCGACCGTGCCGTTCGCGAGCTCCTGGAAGGAGAGCATGACCTGGAACAGCGGGTGCCTGGCCTGCGAGCGGGCCGGGTTCAGCACCTCGACCAGCCGCTCGAAGGGAACGTCGGCGTGTGCGAAGGCGGCGAGATCCAGCTCCCGCGCCGCGCCGAGGAACTCGGTGAACGTCTGCCCCTGCTGCACCTGCGTGCGCAGCACGAGGGTGTTGACGAACATGCCGATCAGGTCGTCGAGCGCCTCCTCACCGCGCCCCGCGATCGGGGTGCCGACCGCGATGTCGGAGCTGCCGGAGAGCCGGGAGAGCAGCAGCGCCAAGGCCGCGTGCACGACCATGAACAGGGTGACGCCCTCGGCCCGCGCGAGCGCGGCCAGCTGCGCGTGCAGTTCCGCGTCGATATCGAACCCGAGCTGCGCGCCCTGGAAGCTCTGCGCCTGCGGGCGCGGCCGGTCGAACGGGAGATCCAGCTGGTCGGGCAGGTCGGCCAGCGTCGTCCGCCAGTACGCGATCTGCCCGGCGGCCATGGATTCGGGGTCGGACTCGGCGCCGAGCAGTTCGCGCTGCCACAGCGTGTAGTCGCGGTACTGCACCGGCAGCGGCGTCCAGTTCGGCTCCTGCCCGGCCGCCCTGGCCAGGTAGGCGGCCGCGACGTCGCGAGCGAGCGGGCCGAAGGAGAAGCCGTCCGCGGCGATGTGGTGCACGACGAACGCGACCGCGTAGTCGCCCGTGCCGTTGTGCGACCCGGCGAGGTGGAAGACCCGCATGCGGATCGGCAGATCCTCGGAGACGTCGAACCCGCGCGAGGCGAAGCTCCGCAGCTCGCCGGGGAGGTCGGCGGCCTCGATGGTCTGCAGCGTGATGCCGAGGTCGACCTCGTCGATCGGCAGCACCTTCTGGAAGCCGCCGTCGGCGTCCGGGAAGACGGTGCGCAGCGACTCCTGGCGCACCACCACGTCGGTGAGCGCCGCCCGCAGCGCGGGCACATCCACGTGGCCGCGCAGCCGCACCACGAAGGGCAGGTTGTAGGTCGGGACGGTGGGATCGAACTGGTTGAGGAACCACATCCGCTGCTGGGCCAGCGAGAGCGGCACCAGCTCCGGGTGCTGCCGCGCGGTCAGCGCGGGGCGGGCGACCTCGGCCGGGGTGGTGTGCTCGGCGCGGGCCGCGATCGCGGCGACGGTCGGCGTCTCGAAGAGCGCGCGCACCCCGAGCCGGATCCCGAAGGCGGCGCCGATCCGCGCCACCACCTGGGTGGCGACCAGCGAGTTACCGCCCAGCTCGAAGAAGTTGTCGTCCGCGCCGACCCGCTCCTGGCTGAGCACGTCGGCGAAGATGCCCGCGACGATCTCCTCGGCGGCCGTGCGCGGGGCACGGAAACCGGCGGCGTCGGCGGTGAACACCGGCTCCGGCAGGCCCTTGCGGTCCAGCTTGCCGCTGGTGTTCAGCGGGAAGGCGTCCAGCACGACGAGCGCGGCGGGCACCATGTAGCTCGGCAGCCGCTCGGCGGCGGTTCTGGTCGCCACCGCGGGGTCGATGGTGGCGCCGGGGGCGGGCACCACGTACGCCACCAACTGCTGGCCGGTGGCGGTGTCGAGCACCAGGACGGCGGCCTGGCTGATGGCCGGGTTGGCCAGCAGGACCGTCTCGATTTCGCCGAGTTCGATGCGTTGGCCGCGGAATTTGACCTGGAAGTCGGTACGGCCGATGTACTCCAGGACCCCGTCGCTGTTCCACCGCACCAGATCACCCGTGCGGTACATGCGCTCGCCGGGTGCGGCGAAGGGGTTGGCGACGAAACGGTCCGAGGTCAGATCCGCGCGGCCACGGTAGCCCCGCGCGAGCTGCCGCCCACCCAGATACAACTCACCCGGCGCACCGATCGCGGCCGGACGCAACCGCCCGTCCAGGACGTAGACCGCCACGTTCCATTCCGGGATACCGATCGGCACGGTGACGGTGTCGGCGGTGGTCGCTTCCCAGTAGGTCACCGACACCGCGGCCTCGGTCGGCCCGTACAGGTTGTGCAACCCGGCCGAGGAGATCGCCCGCAACCCCGCCGCGGTCTCCGGCGGCAGGGCCTCACCGATCACGAACACCGCGCGCAGCGTCGCGACCTGCTCGGCGGTGGCGTGAGCGACGAACACCGTCAACATCGACGGCACGAAATCGGTGACCGTGACCC
>NZ_JBHSAX010000001.1:0-1148 GCF_042650385.1 Nocardia jiangsuensis | reverse complement strand
CTAGTGTTCCGCGCCTGAAATCCGTTGAAGATATCGGGCGAGGGAGTCCAGGATTTCCTCGGCGGTCTTGCGCCAGATGAAGGGGCGGGGGTTGGCGTTCCACTGTTCGATCCAGGCGCGGACGTCGTTCTCCAGAGCGGTGACGCTGGTGTGGACGCCGCGGCGGGTGAGCTGGTCGGTGAGGTAGCCGAACCAGCGTTCGACCTGGTTGAGCCAAGACGATCCGGTCGGGGTGAAATGGACGTGGAAGCGGGGATGGCGCGCGAGCCACTCGTTCACCATCGGAGTCTTATGGGTGGAAAGGTTGTCACAGACCAGGTGGACATCCAGCTCGGCCGACACCGCTTTGTCGATCGAGACCAGAAACTTCCTGAACTCGGTGGCGCGGTGGCGGCGGTGCAATTCCCCGATCACGGTGCCGTCGGCGATGTTGAACGCGGCGAACAGACTGGTGGTGCCGTGGCGGGCGTAGTCGTGGGTGCGGCGCTCGGGCATACCCGGCATCATCGGCAGCACCGGTTGAGACCGATCGAGAGCCTGCATCTGGGACTTCTCGTCCACGCACAGCACCACGGCCCGCTCGGGCGGGTTGTGATAGAGGCCGACGACATCGACCACCTTCTCAACGAACAGCGGGTCGGTCGAGAGCTTGAACCCCTCGACCAGGTGCGGTTTCAACTCGAAGCGCCGCCAGATCCGCCCGATCGTCGATCTCGACAACCCGGTCCGTTCCGCCATCGATGCCCGTGACCAGTGCGTGGCGTTGCTCGGCGTCTGCTCCAAGGTCAACGTCACTACCTGCTCGACCCGGTCCAGCAGGATCGACGGTGGCCGGCCCGGACGCGGTTCATCGACCAGTCCGGCCAAGCCGTGCTCGATGAACCGGCGCCGCCACTTCGCCACCGTCATCGCCGTCACCCCGACCGCAGCGGCGACATGCGCGTTCGCAACACCGGGCTCCGCGCACGCCAGCACGATCCGGCACCGCAACGCATACGCCTGGGTCGACGTCGCCGCCCGAACACCACGCACCAGTTCCCGCCGCTGCGCCTCCGACACCGTCAACTCCGGCCCCGACCGCGGCCTGCCTGTCCTCGCCACGGCCGGACCCTACACTTAGCCAACGGATTTCAGGCGCGGAACACTAG